>CALBLI010000056.1 GCA_937896065.1 uncultured Caryophanales bacterium
GAACAAATACAGTTGTAACAGATGGTTCTAAAATAACTGCTGATACAGTTTTAGAAGCCAAATATCTTGAAAAAGAAAGAATCTATAACGTTGAAATTGTTAGAGCTTATGATGGTGTTGTAAGCATCGATGCTTTATATAGTAAGCAAAATTTAAAGTATGGTCAAAAATCTGCTTATACTGCTACACCATCTGCTGAATTAAATTATAATAAAGAATTTAAATATGTTTATAGAGGTTGGAAAGATAATAAAGATCCAAAGACAACTACTATTGGTACTCCTTTCCAAGAAAGTGATGATATTGTTTTTGTCGCTTTATATGAAAAAGTTGAAATTGTACCTACCATCACTTATAAAGTTGATGGTAAAGTCTACAAGACTGAAACTGTTAAAGTTGGTAGCAAATTAAAATTACCAACTGCACCAACTAAAGCAAAAACTGCTCAATATACATATACTTTCTCACATTGGAAATATGAAGGTATTGATGGTGCTAGTGAGGTTGCAAAAGAAGGCGATGAAGTTTTAGGAGACTATACTTTAATTGCTATCTTTACTCAAACTGTCAATAAATACACTATTAAAGTTGTCCGTGAAATTGATAATAAGCAATTCTATACTGAAGAAGTTGAATATGGAAGCAAATCAAAATATACATATTCACAAACTGATTTTTCATATACTGATCCAAAAACTGGTAAGTTATATACCTTCAATGGTTGGAAAAACGATTTAGATCCTACTAAAGCTACTATCACCAGTGCTACTACTTTCTATGCTACTGTTGCTGAATCAAAAGGTTTTGCTTTAGTTACTTATTATGTAGATGGAAATGTTTATTACAAGAGTTCCAATCCACTTGGATATCTTGATTTAATTGAAGATGTACCACTTAAAGATGCTACAGAACAATATACCTATACCTTCTCACATTGGAAACTTTTAAATGCTGATGATAATAGCCGTGTTGATTCAACAACCCCAATTACAGCTAGTATGGAGCTTGAAGCTGTCTTTACAAAGACTGTTAGAAAGTACCATGTTAAAGTTGAAATTTATAATCTTATGGGTAATGAATCATATGGCGTTAAATTGTGTGAAGATCAATATGTTGAATACGGCCAATTGGTTAAATTAGATGGTTTTAACACTCGAAGTGAATATCAATTTTACGCCGATGGTTATATCTATAACTGGGAACAATATGGATGGGATGAAGAAACAGGTGATCCACGAACAGTTCTTATTACCAAAGATTGCGTTTTCAAAGCTTTATCAATTCCTCCAACATTTGTTGGAAAGACAGTCACTTTTGAACAACCTTCTGGTTCGGTTGAAATTAACTATGCAAATGGTGGTAAATTAAAACTTATTCCATATGTTCATGGAAATGATCAAGATTTATTCTATAAATTTGAAGGTTGGAGAGATAAAGCAACTGGTTTGATGGTTAAAGAAGATAGCATTGTCAGTGACAATATGATTCTTGAACCTGTTGTTTCATATAGAGTCAGATTTATCAAAAATACAAATGGACAAACAATAACTTCTGATCAATATGTAAGAGCAGGTGAAAAAGCACAATTTAATTATACTGACACTGAATTAAATTATTCTATCAACTGGTCTGAGCCTGGAAGCGGTGTTGTTGATACAGTAACCTATAAATTTACTGGTTGGGAAAATGGTCGTGATCCTAGAAATACACCAATTACTCAGGATATCATCTTTGTTGCTTTATATGATAAAGAAGAAAAGGCTAAAACATATACCGTCAACTGGGCTATTGAGTTCAATGACGAAGGTGAGGTTGTCAATCAAACAGTTTCTAAATATAAAGCTGGTGATGAATTAACATTCCCACTTCCACCAACTAAGAAATCAGATACTATGTATGATTATAATTTCTATGGATTCTATGATCAAATAAGTGGTAAATTTGTTAGCCAAGGCAGTAAAGTAAATAGCAATATGAATATTGTTGCTAAATATACAAAAGTTCAAAAAACTTATACTATCAAATTTGATTTCATTGATCCTGATTATGAAACTAAGGTTATCAAAGTCAAAGCTGGCGAGTTATTAACTGTTGACCTTAATGGTACATACTTTAGTGGTGTTAGAAATTATGATGATGGTGGATATACATATACAGGAACAGATGGCAAATTCCAAAGTGGTGATGTCATCATTCAATTTAATAAAAAAGGACCATATTACACAGATCTTAAAACTCAGATTCCTGTTTTCTCTGATATGACTTTTACACCTGTATGTAGCAAGACGCCAACATTTGATAGTGTTGTTGTTAAAACTACACTTGGTGGTACTACATATACATTTAATAACTTTACTGTTTTACATAGTGAAAAAGTCACAACTGATCAATTCAATGTTAGTGACATCATTGATACTAAAAATGGTAAAGCATATAAATTTACTGGTAAATTTATAGAGACTACTGAAAGAGTTGGATTTAATGTAACAAGAGTATTCACTCCTCAATTTGAAGAAATTTCATTATACTCCTATCGTGTCTTTGAAGATGCAGATGGCAAAGTATTCTATATGGACAAAAAACAAGGTGGTAGTGAAGGTGTCTTCACTGGTTTACCAACAACCACACCTGTTAAAGCTGATTCAAATGGAAAGAAATATACCTTTGCATACTGGATGTATAAAGATACCTCTATGATGTATACTGGTGAAGAGATTTCAAAAGCTAATAACTCTAATGGAAATGATGATTGGACACTTGGAAATTACACATTTGTACCTGTCTTCTTTGAAAGCACTGTCACTTCATATACTGTCACTATTAAAGATGAAAGTGGTCACATCTTCTATAAGGGTAAGGCCGCTTCAAATTCATTAGTCTCTTATAAAGATAGTGAAAGCAATGATGTTAAATATTCATATATGACAAGTGATGGTTATAAAGTTAGCTTCACTGGTTGGAAAAATAACAAAGATCCAAAGACTACTAAGATAACAGCTGATACTGAATTTATTGTTTTGAATTCAAAAGCAACTGAAAAGACTAAAGTCACTCTTAAAATACATGCAATGGATGATTCATATGTCTACAAAGCAGAATATAATTATGGTGAAAAAGCTGATATCAGTTCTGAATATTTAACTGGAGCCCCTAAAGCACCAGAAGGATATATGTATAGTGGTGTTTTAGGCTATCATTATAAAGATTCTGAAAAGATCATCTCGAAATATCAAGAGATTTTGATGACTGAAGATACTGATGTTTATCTTGTCTTAAATTTAGTTGGTATTGTTTATGAAGAAATCACATTCGGATATCAATATAATGACATCATTGAAGGAAATAATGCATATAAAGACATCCGTTATGGTGCAACTATTTCTGTCGATCCTGAAATAATCGCTAGAGTTCCAAAAACTAGAACTGAAGAAGCATATGATATGTATGGTCGTTATTATAAAGTCTCTACATATAATGGTATGTGGGAAGATGAAGATGGTCATAAATATCCTGCTGATAGAATTGTTGTTACAACAAGTAATGGTTTCTCACCTTGTTATGATGTATCAAGACAAGAAATTCTTCATACAGTCACCTTTAAAGATGAAAATGGTACTGTGCTTGCCACCCATAAAGTTCCTGATGTCTTCTGGTATTCACAAAGTAGTGCTTATGAAGTTCCAACTGTCAGTAAAAAAGATACAACTAGTACACATTATGAATTCATGGGCTGGTTTAGTGAAAGTGGTGTTGAATTGTACGGCCATCCAATCACAGCTGATACTGTCTTTACTGCTAAATTTGATGAACAGGTTAAGAAATATAACTTCACAGTTATTGCTAAGATTAAAGATGGTGATAATATTTCAACTGAATACTTATATAATGAAGCTGTAGGTTATAATCAATTTGTTAATAAAAATGGTACTGCTTGGCAAGATTATCAAAAAGCTCTTAAAAATAATTATAAAGACAACGATACATATACTTACACTGTTGCTTGGAAAGATGGAAGAGAGCCAGATATTACTAAAGCAGTTGTTGGAAATGTCTCCTATGAACTTCAAGTAACCAAACAAATTCGTAAATATGAAGTTAAATACTACATCAAAGCTAATAACGGCTATGATAAGAAAGTTCTTTATAAAACTGTCACTTATGATGCTGGAAGTAAATTTGAAAGTATTAGTGAAATGACTGTCTACTATTTTGATCCAGAGTTATATCCAGGTGAATCCAATAATCAAATCACTATTGGTGCTAACAACTTCTATACAACTACTGCTCCTTATATCTTAACTAATCCTCAAAATAGATATGAGCAAAATGAATGGCAAGGTGTTTATATATATGGTAATCTAGAATTCACTGTTGAAGGTGTTTATGAAACAACTAAGTATGAAATAACTCTTTATACAAACCCAGAGTCAGTACTCATATATGGTGCATATTCTAGCTATGTTGAAAATGGTGTAACTAAATACTATAAGATACCAGCAACTTTAAAAGTTAGAAAAGGTATGACCATTGCTCAATCACTAGAATTATTCCCTGAAGATAATGGTGGACTTGTCTATCGTGCAGATATGTTCAAAAATGTTTGCATCTCTCCAGAGTGGGAACACTATGAAAAGAATTATCGATATGATTTTGTTAAATGGGTAGTTACTAAAAATGGTGAAGATACTGAAACAACAACCATTGATATGAATCAAAAATTGACTAGCAATATGAAGATGAACGTTTACTTTAAGAAAGTTCTCAATGTTGCTTAATCGTTAATCTTCAAATAAAAATGCTACGATTTTAGTCGTAGCATTTTTTTA
>CALBLI010000057.1 GCA_937896065.1 uncultured Caryophanales bacterium
CTAAAATTATCGTTCCAGAATCTGTTTCAAATCCTATTTCTTATTATGACGATAATATTTTTGGAGTTTTAAATTTATTAAGAGCATGTAGTGCTTACAATGTTAAAAACTTTGTTTTTTCTTCAACAGCAGCAGTTTATGGAACATGTTCTTCTGAACCTATTAAAGAAGATCATCTTTTGCATCCTGAATCACCATATGGTTTTACTAAATTTGTTTCTGAAAATCTTTTGATTGATAGTGAAAAAGCCTATGGAATCAAACATGTTATTTTTAGATATTTTAACGTTGCTGGTGCTAGTAAAGATTCATCAATTGGTGAAGCTCATCCTGTTGAAACACATCTTATTCCAGTAACAGTCAATTCTTGTTTAAAAGATGAAGAGATGACTGTCTTTGGAAATGATTTTGAAACAAGAGATGGAACGTGTTTACGAGATTACATCCATGTTTTAGATTTAGCTAAAGCTCATGTATTAGGTATGAAATATCTTTTAAATGGAGGACATAGTGATGTCTTTAATTTAGGAAGTGAAAACGGATATACTAATTTAGAGATTGTAAATACTGTTTCTAAAGTCTTAAATAAAGAAGTTAAATATCATTTTGGACCTCGAAGAAATGGTGATGCTGCAAGTATTGTTGCAAGTAACGTCAAAGCTAAAGAAGTATTAGGCTGGACAGTTGATAATAATTTGGAAGACATGATTAAAGATGATTATAACTTCAGAAAAAAGAATCCATCACTATATGGTAGAAAGACATATCTTGTTCCTAAAGGTTATAAATCAATTCTTTTAAAATACTCAACCAACAATAATGTTACTAATCTTTATGAAGATTTAGAAGTGGAAGATGTTAGAAATCTTGCTTCTATTTCTAAAAATATCAAATAATTAGTTAAAATTTTATTAATCTTGTTATTATTATGAAAGCAATTATTGTAAGTGATATCCATGATGATTTAAAAATAACTTCTTATCTGATAGATAAAGTTGATAGAGAACATTATGATAATATTCTTATTGCTGGTGATATCGGTTATAATTCAATAATTGAATTTAATAAAATTGCAAGCAAAATAATTGCTGTAAAAGGTAACAATGATTTTTCTTCTTTTACAAATAGAGCTAGTTTTCTTCTTCCAGAAGTAAATTATTATGTGTTAAACAAGAAATTATTTGTTTTAACACATGGTGATAGGTTATCTTTTGATGATTATATGTATTATTATGGAGACAAATTTGATGTGTTTATCTCTGGACATACGCATGTATCAAAAATAGAAAAAGTAAAAGATAAGATCGTTTTAAACCCTGGAAGTATTTCTTATCCAAGAGATGGAATGAAGACTTATATGATAGTTGATGATAATTTAATTAAACTTGTTGATTTAAATAAAAATATCATCAAAGAAATAAATTATTTGGAGGCAGTATGAATTATTTAATAGCATCTGATATTCATGGTTCACCATCAACACTTAAAAAACTAATATCTTACATCGATAAATTTGATGTATCGAAAGTTTTTTTGCTTGGTGATTTATATTATTCTGGTGCTAGAAATATTCCACCAAGTGATTATTTTCCAAAAGATGTTGTCTCATTATTGAATTCGATTAAAGATAAAGTGATTTCAGTTAAAGGTAACTGTGAAAGTGATGTTGATTTGATGGTATCTGAATTTGTGATCGCTGATGATTTATATTTAAATCTGTTTAATAAAGATATCTTTTTGACTCATGGTCATAAATATTCATTTGATAATTTACCAAAATTTAAATGCGACATTTTTATTCAAGGTCATACTCATATTTCTAAAATAGAAAGAAAAGATGGTATGTTATTATTAAATCCAGGTTCAATCACTTTACCTAAAGATAACAATAAATCATTTATGATTATGAATGAAGAAAAAGTCACTTTATATGATTTAGATAGTCTACAAGTATTGAAGGAGGAAATATTATGAGCTTAAATGACGATGTGATAGTTAAGCATTATATATCTTCTTTTAATCAAAAACCTTTGTATTCAATGAAGTTTGGTTTAAAAAACATTGACGTCAAGATTCATATTTTCTATCCAACTGAAGAATATGATTTTTATAAATTATGTACATCAGGTTGTACTTATTTATTAAATGATAAAAATGAATACATGATGTTTTTATCAAAAGATGTTCCTGTAAATAAAGGATCGGTTGATGATGAATTTATCTTTTATCCTCTCTTTCTTTTGAAGGCTTCACTTATTGGTTTAGATAGCAAAGTCGATATGTCATTTTATGATGTGAGTGATTTAGAACAAGGCGATGCAAAAGGTGTGATGTACCTTCCAAGTCAAATTATTAAAGATGCATCAGTTATGAAACTTGATTATGAAGGTAAAAAATATAAATTTTTACAAGTCATGCCTTTAACTGAAAAACAATATCAAAAGGCTATAAATTCTAAACTGACTGACTTTGCTGAGATGTTTTATACTCATGATGATAAATTCAATCTTGTTAAAATGAAACCATTTGCTGATGATTTTATTAAAAGAGATGTAGTAGTAGAAAATGATAATGCTGTATAATAATAGATAGGTTTACATTCTTTGGGGGATATATTATGAGAAAAAATAAAAAAATATTAGCTTCACTTTTGCTTTTGGGTTTACTTTCTTCATGTAGTGTTATTAAAAATAATAATAGTTCGATTTCATCTTCAAGCACTTCTAGTGTTGAACCTGCTCCAACTGATAAATCTACTACTGAAAGTTCTTTTAAATATGAAATAGTTACAGCCAGTGATGGAACTGAAACCATCAAAATCACTGGTTTAAAAAATGATGACTACAATAATATTATTCTTCCTGATTATATTAACGGCAGGAAAGTCACTGCTATAACAACTGATGCTTTTAAAAATAATTTAAATATCAAGTCTCTTTATATCAATCAATTTATAACTTCCATAAATGGTAATAACTTTTTAGGATGCGATAATTTAGAAAAGATTGAAGTATCTCCAGATAATAAATCGATATATTCTAGAGATAATTGTGTTATTTCTAAAACAACAAGTACATTTAATAGTGATAAGGTTATACATTTTTATTTAGGTTGCAAAACATCTGTCATTCCAACAGATATTGCTGATTTATTTTTATATGACTATGCTTTTGCTGGTGTTTCTTTTACTAAAATATATATACCTGCAAATGTCACTAATATAATGAATCAAGCTTTTATTAAATGTAAAAATTTAGAGACATTTGAAGTTGCAAGTGATAATCCAAAATATAGTTGTGTCA
>CALBLI010000058.1 GCA_937896065.1 uncultured Caryophanales bacterium
CTAAAAACGATGATTATGAAATTCTTATATTAGAGAAAGAGAATTATATTGGTGGTATTTCAACTACCATTTCATATAACGGTAATCATATCGATATTGGTGGTCATCGTTTTTTTACAAAATCTGATAGAATCAATAATTTATGGGAAGAAATATTGCCTCTTCAAGGAAAAGGAAGTTATGACGATATTATTTTAAATAATAAAAAAGACTTTAAAGAAGGTGGACCTGATCCTGAAAAAGAAGATGATGTTATGCTTATTAGAAACCGTGTTTCTAGAATTTATTTTTTAAAGAAGTTTTTTGATTATCCTATTTCTTTAAAGATGAAGACTTTAGTTAATATGGGATTTTTTAGAACAATGAAATGTGGTTTTGGATACGTTCACTCTTGCATGTTTAAAAGAAAAGAAAAATCTCTTGAAGACTTCTATATAAATAGATTTGGAAAACCTTTGTATAAACTGTTTTTTAAAGATTACACCACCAAATTGTGGGGGGTCTCTCCTTCTTCATTATCTCCATCTTGGGGAAAACAGCGTGTTAAAGGCTTATCTTTAAGAAAAGCAATCAAAAGTGCATTAGCTAAAACCTTTTGCAAAAATAAAAATAACAAACAAGTTGAAACTTCACTGATTGAACAATTTAAGTATCCAAAATATGGTCCTGGTCAACTATATAAAAAAATGGCTGATATTCTTATTCAAAGAGGATGTCAGATCAAATTCAATTCAGAAGTGGTTAAAATCTTCTATGATGAAAATAATAAAATTACTAAAATATCAACAAGCGATAATAACGAATATACAGCTGACTATTTCATCTCATCAATGGCTATCAAAGATTTAGTCTCTTATTCTGGTGAACATTTTAAAGATGATGTTAAAGATATTGCTTTATCTTTACCATATCGAGATTTTATAACAGTAGGCTTACTGCTTAAAAAAATGAAAATTAAAAATAAAACTAAGATAAAAACTTTAAATAATATAATTCCTGATAACTGGATATACGTTCAAGAAAAGAATATTAAAATGGGAAGAATTCAAATATTTAATAACTGGTCTCCATATATGGTAAAAGATCCACTTAATACTATTTGGATTGGTTTAGAGTACTTTTGTAATGAATTTGATTCAATGTGGAATCAAAGTGATGACGATTTTATTAATATGGCAATTGATGAACTTATCAAAATGCAAATAATTGTATCTAAAGATGATGTAATAGATTCCACTAGAATTAAAATAAAGAAAGCATACCCTGCTTATTTTGGTAGTTATGAACATTTTAATAAAGTCAAAGCTGAATTAGACAAAATACCTAATCTTTATTGTGTAGGTAGAAATGGTCAGCATCGTTATAATAACATGGATCATTCTATGCTCACTGGTCTAATTGCAGCTGATAAAATTATAAATGATGATGCAAATAAGGAAGATTTATGGAATGTAAATGTTGAACAAGAATATTCAGAAGAGAAGAAAAATGGTAGTAGATAGAAAAGAAGAACTCGTGTTTGCTTTAGATGAACCTAATAACGATCAAAACGAAATTAAACTAGATAAAAATGCAAGAATAATAAATATAATTCTTGTCTTTTTTTCATTTATTTTTATCTTATTTTCATACGTAGTAATCAAACCTTTAAATAATAACTATAGTAACGTAAATGGTGAAATAAGCAAAGGATATTGCTTCACATTATTATTTATTCTATTAATTGCTTTCATAATATTTTATAAACTTAAAAAACTGACATATATGAATAAGATATATTTTATCTTGATGCTTGGTCTATTAGTCAAACTCATGTACATGCTATATACTCCAATGAATGTCAGACAATATGATACTTTTTCAGATAATCATAATGGTCATTATGATTACACTTTATATCTATTTGAGCATAATAACAAACTTCCGAATCATCCTTTTACAGAAAGTGATATTTATCAATTTTATCATCCACCACTAAATTACTTTATTCAGGCCAATTTTATGAGGATGATGAATTTTTTTCTTACTAGTTTTAAGCTTAATTATTCTAATGAAAATTTATTTGGGACATGTCAAATTTTATCTTGCTTTTACATGTTTTTAACTTCTATTTATTTTATTAAAACAATACATTTAACAAAATTTAATAATAAGACTAAATTATTTATTATTTTCTTTTCAACTCTTTATCCCCGGCTTAATCAATTCTCCGGTCAATTAAATAATGACCCTCTAGCTACTTTGTTTGTTGTTTTATCAATGTATCGAATCTTTAAATGGTATTTGAAAAAGAAATCATTTTTAAATATTATGCTTTCTTCATTATACTTAGGTCTTGCTATGAGCTGTAAACTTTCAGCTGTCACGGTTATTTTAGGTTACGCAGTTATCTTTTTAATTGAATTTATTAATTCACTCAAGCATAAAGAAGATTGTTTGAAGTTTTCTAAACTTTTAGTTCAATATTTTTTATTCTTAATTATCATCATTCCTTTAGGATTCTGGTTTCAACTTTATTCGCATAATGTTTATAAAATTCCTTTTAATTTTGTTTTTAGAAGTTTAAATTCTGAACTTTTTACAGGATATCGTGGATATATTGTAAAACAACCAGATGTATATTCTTTAAGCTATTATGATCAACATAATTCAGGTTTGATATATACAAATCATTTGTATAATATTTTTGTAAGATACATATCACCGATATACATTAAAGACTATAGCGTGAGTCCAGTCTTTTGTAACGCATTTGAAAATTATAATATTTTATCTTATGCAATACGTTCATCTATTATGGGTGAGTTTTCTTATTATTATGGTGAAAATTTTGCAGTAATCTCCACTATTTTAGGATACATCATTTATTTTATTATTTTTATAACAATTATTTATCTATTAGTTAAAAGAAAATTTATTCTTGATAAAGAATTCATTTTAAGTTTTTCAATCTTTATTTCAATGATATTATTCTTTTTGTATTTACAAATAAGCATGCCATTTGGCTGCTCAATGGATTTTAGATATATTGTTCCTATCATTTTACCAATGTCCATACTTCTTGGTAAACTATATAATAATTGCCGTTTAAATAAATCTAAAGTAGCTAGAGGTTTTTCACTAATTGTGAAGTATTCCACTATTCTTTTTACTATCTCATCGACCATTTTTTATTTGCTTGCTATCTAATTTATTTTACTTTATATATAAAGTAAATATTTTTCATGCTATAATTTAAGCATTATGAACAAAACAAAATTACAAGTATTAAAAGGCTTTAGTGGCATTTATCACTCTGAGGGTGATATCGACGTTTATTTTGCTCCTGGAAGAGTAAATATCATTGGTGAACACATCGATTATAATGGAGGTCACGTCTTTCCTTGTGCTCTAAGTGTTGGAACTTATCTAGCTGTCAAAAAAAGGGATGATAATGTTATCAGATTATTTTCAAAAAATTGTGTTAAAGCTGGAATTTTTCAGATCAATATTGAAGATATTTCTTATGACAAATCAAATGGTTGGGTCAATTATCCATTAGGTGTTTTTAAAACACTTATCGATAATGGCTACAAGATAACTCATGGTTATGATTTATATTACTATGGTAATATCCCTGGATCTGGTCTTTCTTCATCTGCTTCAATTGAAGTAGTCACAGCTTATATGCTAAGAGAGACTAACAATTTTGATTTTACTTTAACCAAATTAGCAAAAATGTGCCAAGAAAGTGAAAATAAATTCAATGGATTAAGTTGTGGCATTATGGATCAATATGCTTCTGCTCTTGGAAAAAGAAACTGTGCTATGTTTCTAGATACTGCTACTTTAAAACATGAATATATCAAAATGAACTTAGAACCTTATCAAATCGTTGTTATCAATTCACAAGTTCCTCACTCTTTAACATCATCTCACTATAATGATAGATTAAATGAATGCCAAGAGGCTTTAAAACTTCTTCAAACAAAGAAAAAAGGTTTAAAAAATTTATGTGAATTATCTCTTGGTGAATTCAATGAGATAGCTGATGTTATTTATGATCCTATAATTCAAAATCGTGCTCGTTTTGCTGTTGAAGAAGAACAACGTGTCAAAGATGCAATAAATGCTTTAAATGAAAAGGATGTTGTTAAATTTGGTGAATTATTAACTGCTAGTGGCGATGGTCTAAAATATGATTATGAAGCTACCATTTGGCAAATTGATGTTTTGGTTGATATCTGTCTCACTTTCAAAGGTTGCTTGGGTAGCCGTGAAACTGGTGGCGGTTGGGGTGGAAATATTATTGCTCTTGTCAAAAAAGATCAAATAAACACTTTCCAAAAATATGTATATACTGCTTATAAAAATAAAACTAAGCTTAAACCAACATTTTTAAATTTAGTGATTGGTGATGGAGTCCACAAAGTAAAATGAATGAAGCAAATAACATAAACTATCTTTTAAATGTTGTAATTGATTATGCACTCTGCAAAAAGCTGATTGATGAATACGATAGTGATTACTATTTAAATCTTTTATTAAATTTCTTTAATTTGACGGAGATAAAGAAAGAAGAAACATCAAATGATATATCTATTTTTGATGCTCTTTTGAAATTATATGATCTAAAAAAAGAAGAATATAATTACCCTGATTTTATCACTGCTGTTTTAAATATATTTACACCTCTTCCTAGCGTCGTAAATGATAATTTTCAAAGATTGATTGAAATAGATAGTAAAAAAGCTAGTGATTATTTATATAAAATATCAACTGATAGTTTATATATAAATACTGAAAATTTAAAAAAGGATATCAAATGGAAAGTTGATTCTAAATATGGTAAAGTTGATATAACTATCAATTTATCCAAACCCGAAAAGGATCCACGTGATATTTTAAAAGCTAAGCAAATGCCTAGTTCAAATTATCCATTATGCATGCTTTGCAAAGAAAATATGGGATATAAAGGTAGACCTTCCTATCCTAGTAAATTAAATTTACGATTTGTTAAAGTTGATATTGATAGTGGTGAGACATACTATATGCAGTATTCACCCTACTCTTATTTTAATCAACACTTGATTGTTTTTAATAAAAAACATATCCCGATGGTTGTTAATAAAAATACATTTTCACATCTATTAAATTTTGTTGATGAATTTCCACATTATTTTTTAGGTTCTAATGCTGATTTACCAATCGTTGGTGGAAGTATTCTCTCACACGATCATTATCAAGGTGGAGATAAAATATTACCAATGTTTGCTGCAACTGATGCTTTTAAAATAGAATTCAGTAATCACAACGACGTCCATGCCAGTTATTTAAATTGGCCTCTTTCTGTAATCAGGCTCAAATCTAATAATAAAGAATCATTAATAGAATTAGCTGATGATATCTTAAATGCTTTTATTAAATTTGAAGATAATGATAACGAAATTTATGCTTTTACAAATGGTGAAAGGCATAATACCATTACTCCTATTGCACATAAAGATGGTGAATTATTTGTTTTAGATTTAGCGTTAAGAAACAACTATAGTAATGAAAACTATCCACTCGGTTTATATCATCCTCATAGTGAGTACTGGTGCATCAAGAAAGAAAATATTGGCTTAATTGAAGTTCTAGGACTTGCTATTCTTCCACGAAGACTGAAAGATACTCTTTTAGCTATTGAAGATGATATAAATAATAATGTTGACATCTCTACTGATGAAAAAGTGAAAGAACATTATTCTTGGATCAAAAATATTGATTTGAGCAATAAATCTGATTTAGATAATAAACTCAAAGAAGAAATTGGTCATACTTATGTTAAAATATTAGAGTGTTGCAAAATTTTTAAAACTGATAAGCAAGCACAAGAATCAATAAATAAAATAAAAACATTAATGAAATAAATTATGGAAAGTAGTCAAGATAAGAAAGCTAAAATATTTGGCAAGAACTTTTATAAAGTAACTCTATCAGTAATTCTTCTTTTGCTTGTCATCATAACTATGACAAGTAAAACAATTATTGGCTCTTTTTTTACATATATTTTTGCTTTTTGTTTTGGCTATTTTTATCCAATTGTTTTACTTTTTTTTGCCATCCTATCTTTAAAAATAATCATCACTAAATCTGGTTTTCATATCAAAAAATATTTAAGTTTCAAACTCGGTTTAGTAGTCATTTTTATATCGTCTTTATGTTTTGCCTCTTTCTTTTTAATTGCTAAAGATCCTAATTTTGATTTTTCAAAATTATCATACACATATACAGATTTAATGAAATCTTTTGCAAGGAGTATGAAAGAAATTGATTCTTTCTCCTCTTTATCATCACTTGGTGGCGGATATATAGGTGCCTTTTTTGTTGCTTTATTTGGCTCTATTTGGCACGCAATTGGAGATGCTATTTTCTTTTCTATTTTAATGCTTTTTGGAATTTCTCTTCTAGTTTATAAGCCAATTTCATATCTGATAAACCAGTACAAAGAAAATAAAGCAAAAAAGGTTGTCTATAAATCTGACTATCAAGATGGTAATAAGCAAAACATTTCAAAACAACTTGCTAATTTATCTTCTTGGAATAAAGATGATGATGATGATGACGATGAAAAAGAAAATAAATATCTAGAAAATTCTTTTGCACCTCAGGGTGATTTAAAAGCTACTTCAACTTTTAAACAGATAACAATTAATGACGATAATGAAAAAAATGAACAAATTGAAAACACTCCCAACGAAACTAATCCCTATAATGATGATGACTATTCTGATCAAGGAGGATTAAAATCATCAACTATTTTTGCTTCAAAATCATCAAATGATAATTCTAACAGTGAAAATAACGATAGTTCTTCTGTTAATGAAATATATTCTTACCTCGATGATAAATATGATGATGATGAAAATAAACAAATTGATGATAAACCTGCTACTTCTTTAAATTTTGATGATGAATTTAAATCTTTAAGAGAAGATGAAAATAAAATCAATAACTCTAAAATTGATTATGCTAAAAATATCTCATCATTAAGTTATGATGATACTGCTTTACAAGAAGATGATGACGATTTTGTTGTTAATAATGTTAGCAATTATGAAAATGATTCGGTTGAAGATAATAGCTATAATAACAGCGTTAATGAAAAAATAGAATCATCAAACGATTACAATTCTTCTGATAATTCTAGCTTCAACGACTACAAAATAAACACTGATGATGATTTTAATCCATCATTTAATCCCCTTGAAGAGCAAGCAAAAAGAGCAAGTAAAACCATGGCTAACACTTCTATTACTTTAAATATGGCTAAAAAGGAAGATGATGAAGATGAAGAAAATGTTCTATCTGAAGAAGAACAGAATCAAATGAAAATTGATGCTTATTTTAAAAAGAAACGTGAAGAAGAAGAAAAGGCTAGGCTTGAAAAAGAAGAGCAAAATAAAGCACAGCTTGCTGAATTATATAAATTTGTTTCAACAGTCGATCGTATTTATACATATCCTCTTCCTGATGATACTCTCCTTGATGATATTGATGATTCAAGCAAGATTGAAGAAAATAAAAAAGCTGCTGAAGAAAAAGGACAAATCATCAATCAAGTGTTTGAAGATTTTAATATCAAAGCTAAAGTTCAATCTTCAACCATTGGTTCTTCAGTTACTAGATTCAATATTGCCTTAGATAAAGGTGTGAAAAGTGAAAAGTTAACATCCATTGTCACTGAGCTTCAAAGAGCTTTACGCGGTGATAAATCTGTCCGTATTGAAACAGTTGTTGAAGGTCAAGACATGCCTGGAATTGAAATTGGTAACGCAAAATCAATGGCTGTCTCATTTAAAGAAGTATTCACTACCATTGAGCAAAATACTAAAGAAAACTTGCTCATTCCTATCGGCAAAGATATTTCAGGAAACATTGTCACCTATCCATTAAATAAAATGCCACATCTTCTTGTAGCAGGTACAACCGGTTCGGGTAAGTCTGTTTTAGTGCATTCAATTATCATGACACTTTTGATGAGAAATTATCCTTCAAGATTAAAATTGATGCTAATTGATCCAAAGCAAGTTGAATTTAATAAATATGCTATGGAACCTCATCTATTTTGTCCAATCATTTCTGATGCTGAACAAGCTGTCATCGGCTTATCAAAATTATGTGATGAGATGGAAAGAAGGTATTCAATATTAAAACAATATGGTCTTGTCAACATGGATGAATATCGTGCTAAGAAGATTGAAACTAGAAATCCAGATATGGGTGATTTGCCTGACATTGTCTGCATCATTGACGAATTTGCTGATTTGATGCAAACAAGTAATGGAGCAGTCACTGATTCAATTCAAAGAATCACTCAAAAAGCAAGAGCAGCTGGTATTTATCTTATTGTTGCTACTCAAAGGCCTGAAAAGAATGTCATCCCAGGTGTCATTAAAAGTAACATCCCATGTCGAATCGGTTTATCATGTTCATCATCAATTGATTCACGTGTTATCTTAGATGAAACTGGTGCTGAAACCCTTCTTGGTAAAGGTGATTTATTGTTTAAATGTACGACTAATCGAAATTTAGTTAGAGCTCAATCCCCATTTATTTCTAACAATGATATCTCGCGTGTATTAGATTATTTGAAACTTAAAGCTGGTGTTCCTAACTACTCACCAGACTTCTTAGATTTGAAACCACAAATCGAAGAAGATAGTTCATCTTCATACGCTAACCCAACTGAAGAACTATACGATAAGATCAAAGACTTCGTTATCTCAACTCATATTTGTTCTAAATCAACACTCATGAAAAATTTTGCAATTTCATACAATAAAGTTGATATGATTCTAAATAGATTAAAACAAGATGGTATTATTGAAAGTGTACAAGGTAATAAATATCGCGTTTGCGAAGAATATGAATAAATAGTAGGTGCTTATATGAACAACATCAAAAAGATTTTCACAAATGAATTTGGTCAAAAAGTTATCATCAAAAGGTTTTATATTGATGATGAAAATATCAGTAAAGAGAGATTATTTTTACTAGCTCGTTTTTTAAACATAAATAACGTTTCATTAAAAAAATTATATAAATTGAATGGTTCATCAACTTTCTTTAAAGCATATAACTATTCAAATGGTTATGCTTTTGAAGCTCGTCTTTTTGTAAACAATCAGTCTAATTTTCTTTTAAAATCATACACATTAAAGAAAGCAATTAAGCTATTTAAAGATATCTTCGAAAAAGGTTTTGAAAAAGATGAACCTCTTCTTACTAGACTCAAAAATGAGATTGTTGATGAACACAATAGTTATAAAATGGATTCTTTCTTTTTCATGGAATCTAATTTAAATCTTCCATATTCAAAAATTGATTTTGATGATAATAACTTAAAAAATGTTTCAACATCAGATTTATTAAATACATTATCATTAATAAATAAAAGAGAATGCCAAGAATCTATTTATATTGGTCAAAAAGAAAATAAATTCTTTTTTGATGATGATTTGTTTTTTAAATCAAAACGTCAAGTTTTACCTCTTGATTATAATATCATTGACAACATTACCTATAACTATGATTTTGAAAATGAGACATTAGCTAATGCTTATACTTTCAAATCAATTGAAAACATGGATGATTTTTATAAAACTTATGTTATTTTAAAAGCCATCTGCAATGCATTTGAGAATGCTTTAGCTGACTTTTTACTGAAATGTCATTCGACAATTAGAATCATTTCTAAAAACAAAGCAGTTATCTTATATAAATTTGATCTTGGTAATTTATATAAAAATAGTTCTCGTATTATCGCTATAAATAATGAAATAAGTAAAGAAGACATTGAAAAAAGTATCAGTGACAGTATAAGGAGTTTAAAACTATCTCAAATATCATTAAATAGTGATTTGTCAACTGCAATTAAAAGAGCACTTCTTTTGTGCGATTTGGATTTAAATATTGATAATATTTTTGCTGATATTTCTTATCTTACTGATGATATATATCAAAAAATTGATGATATAAAAAAAGTGAATTCTTTCGCTATAATGAAAGGAAGAGAAGAAGATGATAAAGAATGATTATGGTAAATTAAATACTCCAATATATGAAGAAAAGCAAAAATCTGGTTTAAATGTCATTTTAATTCCCAAAGATAGTACATTGAACACTGCTATTTTATATATCCCACAAGGCTTTTATCTCCATGATGAAGAAATCAATAATTCAAAGATATCTTTTGGATGCCCTTTTCTTCTTAAAGAAATGATTTTAAATGATGAGACTAAGAAAAGAATTGAAGAAGAAGGATGCAAAGTGCAAGCTGTTTGTAAACACTCTTACACCTACTATAAATTTGAATCTTTATCTAAACTCACTGCCAGTATCAATATTCTTTTAAATAGAATCAGAAATCTGCAGCTTAGTGATGAAGAAGTCGAGCGTTATAAAAAGATAATCATGTCTAAAAATGTGTATGATGATGTTTTACTTGCTAAAGACAATGTTTTAAAAAATCTTTTCATCAATTCACCAATGAAAAAAGGTTCTGAAATTAAAAATAGTGATTTGGTCAAGATCCATTTGACTGAGATGAAAAAATTTTTATACAAATACTATTCAATAAAATCGATGACTTTATTTGTTTCAGGTAACTACACTCCAACTGCTGTTATAAATGATATTAGAAGACTTGAATTTCCCGTTTTCCCTATAACTAGTAGCAAAGAATTAAAATTTAATGAAGACTATAGTAACGTGTGTGAAAAAAGGGATGTTTTATACTTAGATAAAACTAGCAATATTTTATCTTTAGGAATCAAGTTCTTATCAAGAAAAGAACTATTTGAAAAATATGGCGAGTTAATCTTTGCTTTTTATGAGATAGTTAAAAATATTATTGTTGAAAATGACAAATTTAAAACAATGCTGAGAGAAACTGATAGCAAATTACTAGATTTTGATATTATTGAAGGTTATGAAGATACTTCCCTTATCATGACTTTTAGTTGTGTCAAATTTGCAAGCTTATCGAATAGATTATCTGATTTTCTATCAACTCTTGAAAAAAGTATATCCTTAAAATTTTATAATAAAATAAGAAAAGATTATGTAAATAGAGCTAAAAATATCCTTGCTAATCCATCATTATTAATCGATAATTTTGCACGTCTTTATGCTGATAATTTACCATATACTTATATTGTTAAGAAAGTATCATTACTAGCTAAAACTGATTTTATTAAAATTTTATCTGGTATACTTTCTTATCCAAGAAGCGTCACTTATTTACAACAGAAAGAAGAATAATTATGAAAAAATTACTTTCAGCTAATCTTAAAGAAAACAATAATATTGAAGTTTCTATTTCAAAAGATTTAACTCAAAGAATAGTCACTTTTTTCTTCATATATATGAATGGTAAATTGATTGAAAAAGTTATTCCATTAAGTAGAAATGAATCAAATAATCACAATATTTATACTCTAGTATCTTCTAAAACAACTTATACACCAGGTATTGAATATGTTCTTTATACAGATATGAATATGCAGATTCCACTTGATATTTCATATTTAGCTACTTTACCTGCATTTGATGAAAAATATCGATGCGATGATATTCTCGGTGCTAATTATTTAAAGAAGATGACCACATTTAGAGTCTTCTCACCTTTTGCAAGCGAAATGAAAGTTAAAATCAAAAAGAATGTTAACGATCAATTTGAATACTATAGTATGACTAGACTTGATAATGGAATATATGAAGTAACCATAAAAAAAGATTTAGAAGAATATATCTACCTATATGAAGCTAAAATCTTTTCAAAAATATATGAAGTAGCTGACCCTTATTCATATTCATTATCCTCCAATTCAAATTATTCATATGTTGTTGATATAAATAAGATTAAAAAAATTGATTCAAACACCGACAATTTACCTATTTTAGATTCTAAATTAGACTACATTATCTACGAGTGTTCAGTAAGAGATATGACTTCTAGGCTCAATTTAAAAAATAAATCAACTTATAAAGCATTAAGTGAGTCTACTAATATTGAGACTTCAAATCATATCAAGACTGGTATTGACTATATCAGCTCTCTTGGTGTAAGTCATGTTCAATTGATGCCTGTACTTGACTTTTATACAGTCAATGAAGATCGACCTTTTGAAAATTATAATTGGGGATATGATCCTAACTTTTTCTTGGTTAATGAAGGATCATACTCTTTAGATCCAAACGATCCATATTTAAGACTTATCGAACTTAAAAATCTTGTTTCTTCTTTTCATAAAAAAGGCATCAGAGTTATTCTGGATGTAGTCTATAATCATGTCTTTTCAGTTAATGACAATTCCTTAAATATACTGGTCCCTAAATATTATTTTAGACTGAATAATGATGGAAGTTTATCAAATGGTAGTGGATGTGGAAACGATATCGAATCCAAACATTACATGGCAAGAAAACTGATCATTGATTCCATTTTACATTTTACTGACATTTTTGACATTGATGGTTTCAGATTTGATTTGATGGGAATACTCGATACTGAAACTCTTTCATTAGCATACAATAGAGCAAAAGAATTAAAAGATGATATCTTCTTTTTAGGAGAAGGTTGGGACTTATGGACTAATTTAAAAGCTAATGAGAAATGCTCTATAAATAATGCTAATAGAATTCCTTTCGCATCATTTTTCAATGATCGTTTTAGAGATGTCGTCAAAGGTCAAACAAATGAATCTCAGTTAGCAGTGAGAGGTTATCTATCTGGTGATACTAATTATTTAGATGGATTTAAACATGTTATGCTAGGTTCATCTAAGCCGATTGCTTTTGCTCCATTATTTGAAAGCTCTGCTCAGTCTGTCAATTACCTAGAATGTCATGATAATCATGTTTTATATGATAAATTAAAAGCTTGTTTGCCATTTGAAAGCGATGAAATCACTTTTAAAAGAATCAAGATGTGTATCTTAGCTACTCTTCTTGCTAGTGGAATTCCTTTCTTCCATGCCGGTGAAGAGATTGCTCAATCTAAACAAGGTGAAGGAAATAGCTATGATAAAGGTGATTTAATCAATGGTTTTGATTACAAATTGCTTGAAAAAAGAAGTGACTTATATTACTTTTTCATTCAAGCAATTCATTTAAAAAAGTTCATGAGCAGCCTTGCTAAAGAAAAAAATGTTAAATTTGATGAAAATATTCAATTTGAAAATTTACCATTTGGTTGTATTTTGATAAAATATATATATAGTAACTATACTATAAGCGTTATTTTCAATCCAACATTTGAAAAATTCACTTATGATTTACAAAAATATAATAAAGTGATATTTTCTGAGCTTGGTGATATAAATAAGCTTGATACTTATTGTCAAGTTGCTATAATTAATTCGGTAAGTTTTGCTGTGTATTTACAGGAGGAGAGCCAAGATGCTTAAATATATAAAAATGTTTTCTAAAAGTTGCCACACTTTAGCTGGTACACATCGAAGAATTAAAAGGTATGCTAAATCACCTGATTCTTTTCCTGTTGAGCAAAGATTTGCTGATGTTAGAGAATTACTTTTAAAAGTAAATGAACAATCACTTCGTGGTTATTACATCGTTAATGGACTTGAAAATGTTCCTCAAGGCCAAGTCATATTCACTCCTAATCACACTTCAAATGCCGATCCTATTGCTATGATTATCACCAGCGATAGACCAATTGCTTTAGTTGCTAAAAAAGAAGTGGCTCACATGCCATATGTTGGTAACATCAACAAAGCTATGTCTGGCACTTTCATTGATAGAGATGATTTAAGAGAAGAAATCAAATCTTTTAAACAAATTGATGAAACTTTAAAGAAATATCCTACCCTTTCTTATGTTATCTTCCCTGAAGGCACAAGAAGCAAAGGCCCACGTTTTAATTTAGGTGATTTCCATTCTGGTTCATTTAAAATTGCTGTCAGAAACAAATTACCTATTGTTCCAGTTTGTATATATCTTACTGATAGAATCGTCAATCAAAATTATCATTATACACAATACCCTATTCAAGTAACTTATCTTAAACCATTAACTTATGATGATTATAAAGATATGACAATGAATGAAATTGCTTCTTATGTCAAAGATGCTGTAGAAAAAGAATTAGTCATTCAAAAAGAAAAAGATCGCGAATATGTTAAATCATTAAATGGATTAACTGATAAACAAGTCGATAAAGTTTTGATTGCTAAACCTTCCAAAGACAATGGAAATGAAGCTAAAAAACTTGCTAAAAGAAAAGCTAAGAAAGAAAAAGCCAGACTCCTTGCTCTTAAAAAGAAAGAGAGAGAAGAAAAAGAAGCTGAAAGAAAACGTCAACTTGCTGAAAAGAGAAAGCAAAAAATGCTTGATAAAGTTGCAAGACTTGAAAAGAAGAAAGAAGATGCTCTCCTTGGCAAGAAAAATAAAGAAGATCTCAAATTTGAAAAAGAGAAAGCTAGACAAGAAAAGCTTGCTTTACAAAGAGAAGAGAAAGAAAGACTTGCTAGAGAAGAAGCTGAAAGAAAAGATGCTGAAAGACGTGCTAGAAATGAAGCTGAGCTTCAAAAAGAACAAGCTGATGAAGAAGAACAAAAGAGAATTCTCAAAGAGAGGCTTCAAGCTCTTGCTGAATTAAATGTCACCAGTGATGAACTCGATAAATTATTAAAACTTATCAACGATGCTAAAGACAAAGTTGAAAAAGTTAAAAACATTACTCATGAGCTCACTTTGGAGCATGGTGGTGATTTATCTTCCAAAGAAGTCAAAGAACTTGAAAATCAAAAACGTCAAGCTCAAAAAGAAGCAAATGCTGCTAGAAATGAAGCTGTTAAAACTTTAAATGATATCACTAAGAAATATCAACAAAATATTCAAAATGGTAAAGATGTTGATGCACCTATTGAAAATGAGACTGTAGCGGATGATAATAATGCATCTATTGAAACTGATAATGATAATCACGAAGTAGATTACAAACCTCTTCCTGATGATTATAAAGCTGTCGATGATAATCAATTAGAAAGTAATACCAAAGAAACTGAAACTGATAATGCTGAAGTTGATGTTGATGTTGATAAAGAAGCAAGAAAAGAACGCATAAGACTTGAGAAGCTTCAAAAGAAACAAGCTAAAGAAGAAGCTAAAAAGCAAGCTAAAGAAGAAAAAGAAAAAGCTAAACAAGAAAAAATTGAAAGAGCTCAAGCTAAAGCTGAAGAAAAAGAAAGACTCAGACAAGAAAAATTAGCTGAAAAAGAAAGTCATAAGCAGAGTCAAGAAGAATATAAAGATGATTCATCTGATGATGAAAATTCAAATAATAACTAATATTCTTTAAATCAAAAATGGTTCAGTAATTAAAACTGAACCATTTTTATTTGTTTTATTAATAAATTAATATTTACTTTTTTAACGATGTTCTTCAAGAAGTCTCTTCTTATCAATTTTACCAATATCAGTTCTTGGCATTCTAGAAACAAAAGTGATCTTTTTAGGATATGAATATTTAATTAAATTATCAGCTAATTGTTTATTAAGTTTATTAGATACTTCACTTAAATTAATATTCTCTTTCGCTTCAACAAATAGATGAAGATATGGTTCCTTCTCATCGGAAATATATAAACAGCATGCAAAATTGATACCATCAACTTTAGTTGCTTCTTCTTCAATAAGTGATGGGAAAACATTATAGCCTGCAATTTTATATACATCGTTTTCACGGTTTGAAAAATATAAAAAACCATCATCATCATGATAGCCGATATCACCAGTAATCAACCATTTTTCACCTGTTTTATCAATGTAAAATGGACATTCACCATTTAAATAACCGACACATAACGCTGGAGATGAAATAAGTATTTTACCTGTCTTTTCACTTCCAATGTCAGTTTCATAATCATCATCATTTACAATCTTTAATTTGGTTCCTAAAAGAGGTTTACCAACTGATCCTTTTTTATAATCCTTATGAGTGTTTACAAAAGTGACTGTGACTGTTTCAGTTAGGCCGTATCCTTCAAGAAGATAGCCTTTCGAATTATATTCATCCATCAAAGAATTATATTCATCAATGATATATGTTGGTGTTTTATCAGCACCACAATAAGTAGCTATCAAATTCTTTAAAAAACTGCCTTTAAATTTTCCACTGTCGAGTATTTTTTTAGCAAGATATGGAATACAGATTAAGACATTGAGTTGATTTTTTTTGATTCTACTTATAGTCTCGTCTAGATTAAATTTGACCATAAGCACACTACCTGCATTATTCATTAAAGGTGCTATAATACCCATTGCTAAGCCAAAGCCATGAAATAGTGGTAAGACACCAATGATTGCTTTTCCTGCTAATTCTTGACCAGTTATCCAAGTAGCAAGAGAACCTGGATACAGTAATTGTTTATCATTTAAAACAACTGTCTTGCTTTTACCAGTTGTTCCACCACTTCTTAAATAAACACTTGGTTTATAGAAATTATTGTTAGGTATAATTTTAACTTTTCCTTTAAGCTCATACTTATAAATATACATTTTATCATCTAATCCATCTAAAGCATCTTTGTTTTGCTTTTTAAAAACAATTGATTCAATTGGATTTAAGGCAGTCAAAGCAGTTATTAAAAAGGTTTTAATATTTGTTTTCTCAATAACTTCTTGATATTTCTTATAAAAAACATCAATAACTATAAAGAATTTTGCCTGTGTTTCATTTAGACTCTCTTCTAATACCTTTGGTGGCAATAATGGATGGAGAAAAGAAACGATGGCGCCTATTTTATTTAAGGCATAATAGGTGACAATACATTCAATTATGTTTGGAGAAAGAAGAGCAACAACATCATCGTATCTAATACCTAATTCAACAAGTTTTTCAGCTTGCTTATCAACTAAATTTAAAAATTCTTTATGTGTTACTTTTTTATTCCTAAAATATAAAGCTATATTATTTGAATCCTTAAAAGGTAGAATAGATTCATAAATTGTCATATCAGTATTCATTTAAAAAAACTTACCTCCCATGCATGATAAAATGATAAATAACACTATTATTATAACTGGTTGATGAATTAAATATACCCAAATAGTATGCCTTCCTAAGAAACATAATGGTTTTAATCCTTTAAAATAAAGCTTAGGAACAAGAGATTTCTTATTTTTAGCATACAATAATTTACCAATTGCAATTCCGATATAAATAATTCCAGTATAAGGAAGAATAGGCCACCAATCATTAATTGATCCTTTCATACCTAAAATAATTTTTAAATATGCATATGGATCATCTTTTAATACATCGTTAAATTTATATGAATCATTAATGTATTCAATTGGCCATTTATTAAGATGGTTATTGATTTTAAAACCAACTGTATACATAATACCAATTGTTGTTAAGATTACACCAATTATAAGAGGTGTTATAAATGATACATCTTTCTTTTTCATGACCTTTCTTACAAATATTTCAATTAATGCATAAATGGTTATTGAAAAGCCCATTTGGTGTAAGATACCAAAGAAAATAAAATCATCACTTTTTAAAATGATGGAAGCAACATACGTTGCAATTGAAAAGACAATAGCTGCTAAATCTAATAATAGTCCTCGTTTTAAATTATTCGATGATAATGAAGATGAAACACCACAAATAAATAAAAAGATACCACCAAACATCGGTACAAAAACTGATAATATTAGTGGATTAAAAAATAAATTCTCGCAAAAAAGAAAAAAGCTATTAGCATTAGGATGATTGATAGCAAAATCTGAAAGATTAATCATCATAGTCTTCAAAAGATAAACATCAAAACATGCATGATATAAAACAACGATGATGATTGGAATTGACCTTAAAAAATCAATTTCCCAGATTCTTTCTTTTTTTAAAAGATTACCGGTTAATTCCTGTTTTAATTTTTTATTTTCTTGAATTGTTTCCATAGTATAAATTATAACATTAACAGCTGCTTATATTTACATTAATGTTTTTATTTTTTTGAAAGTAACATTTTATTTTTATGCTAAATTATTTTGCAAAAGTCAAATAAAATTAGTATTAAAAATATAACGTTTTTATATTGTTTTAAACCTATATATTTTATATAATTTATAGGTTATTAAAGCACACTAGAGGTGACCAATTTGCAAAATTTATTTGATAAAATACCTGGTGAATTATTTACACCACTCACAAGCAGATATAAATCGGTTTATTCATATTGTTTGATTTCACTATATCGACTTTTTAGAACTCAAAAACAAGATGTCAAAAGAAGTGACTATGCTGACTTGCTTAAAAGTCAAAGCGAAGATATTCTTGCTCTTTTTAAATTACAATACAAAGAAATTGAAGATGAGTTAAATAAAGGCGATTACAACATCAATAAAAATGATGAAGAAAAAAAGGAAACTGAAGAAACTATATCCCATAATGATATTGAAAAATTAGATGACTTGAATGATAAAATCAATTACATAATTAGGACTTTATCTTCAAGTGGTTGGTTTATCATTATGAAAATAAGTGCTAGCAAAGCTGAGAGGATTCTAATTCCAGCTTATTCTTTTAAATTCTTAAAATTATTGAATGATTTGACCACTGATTCTTCATCATATTTACCTATTGTTCATCAAACTTATGCTGAACTTAAAATGGAAGATGAAAAAGAAGATGATTACATGTATCGTGCCTTATTAAATGCGCGTGCTAATGCTGATACTATTGATTTATCTGTTATGCTTTTAAGACAGCAGATTCAAGTTTTTGGAAATCGACTTGATAATGTCTTTGATCCAAATCAAGTTTTAAAACAACATTTTGATGAATATCGAGTCGATATTTCAGATAAATATTATCATCCAATGAAGACTTTTGATTCACTTGGCTTATATGCTCAACCAACCATCACCATTTTATCATCATGGTTAACAAGTGAGAGAAAATTAACTCGACTTATTCTTGATGCTAAAACCGAGCCAATGAATAAAGACAAAGGCGAAGATATCTTAGCTAAAGAAATAATCAAAACTATTCAAGATATCATTGACATCTTTTCAAGACTTCAGAAAAACTTCAATGAAATTGACAAAGCTAATGCTAAATATACCGAAGCTGTTCAAAAGAAAGTCAATTACTTATCATCAAGTGATAAGACCATCAAAGGTAAAATTGATAAAATCATTTTAACAATGGCTAATGAGATCAAAAATAATTTAGCCTTATCTTATGATGAGATGCCTACTTTAGTTGCCGCCCGCGATTGTTTAAATATTAATCGTGCTGGTTTTATTGATTATGATTCAGTAACTCTTCCAATAAAGAGAACACTCATTAGCGATAGTGATCCTCTTCCAATGCAAGATGACTTAGACAGTGATGATTTCTTAGCTATCAGTGATAAATTGGATGAAGATTTAAATCGTTTCTCTGATTCAGCAATATTAGACTTTGTAAATAAACTGATTGCTGATAGAAAGAGTGCTAATACCGATGAAGTTTCCTTTGAAAATAATGATAATTTCATCTTGATGATACTTGCTATCTTAAAATCATCAATGGAATCAATCCCTTTTTCAATTGAGAAACTCAAAGATATGATTGAACATGAAGGATACTATATGCCTTTATATGAATTTAAAAGAATTAAGGAGAAAAAATAGATATGTTTGAAGAAGAATATTCTAAATTATCAAGAGGAGATAGAGACTTATTTAAGAAAGTCGTCAATATGCTTTTATACTCTTCTTTTATCACTAGAAAAGCATATGATAAGCAATTAAAAATATTCAAAACTAATCCTTATTATATGTTTGTTGACACCAATTATTCTCTTTTTGAAGATTATTTATCTTTTATGGATGTTTCCATCAATAAAGATGATCAAGATGGTGTCATTTATACTTCATCTGTTTCAGATTATTCACATATCAAGATTGATTTACCAACCACCCTTATCGCCTTTGCTTTGCGTTCTTATTATGAAGGTGAAGTATCTAAAAATCCAACTGAATCATTCATTTTGATGAATAATGTCCAAATAATGAATTTAGTAAATGAACTTGGTTTATCTAATTTAACTAAAAGATTATCAGCTACTACCATCGCTTATTCTCTTTCTTATCTTACTTCTTATAATATTTTAAATAGATTTGTTGGTACTTACTCAGAACCATCATATTCATTTTATATAACACCAGCTATAAGATACGTCATTTCCCCTGAAAAAATGAATATTTTATATAATTCAATTACTAAAACTGATGAAGATGAATATCAAAGTAGTGAAGATACAACTAATTCTGATAATAACATCTTTAAGATTGATAGTGAGGAGTAAATATGAAAAGTTTAATTAAATTACGTCTAATCAATTGGCATTATTTTGTAAATACTACTACTGATATTAGAAATCTCACATTCTTAACTGGCCCTAATGGTACTGGTAAATCAACTGTCATTGATGCTATTCAAATTCTTATTGAAGGTACTACTAATCCTTCTAACTTTAATAAAGCAGCCAATGAAAAAGGAAAGAGTGGCCGTTCACTTTTAGGCTATTTAAAAGGTCAAGTAGGTATCAATGATGATGGTTCTACTATCAGTGTAAGAAGTGGAAATTTTACTTCTTACATCGCTTTAGAAATTGAAGATGATGTTGAAAAGAAAATTTTCACTATCGGTGCTCTTTTTGATGTTGATAGCAAAGACAGTGTCTCTAAACACTATTTTTACCTTGATTCAAAGTTCCCTGAATGCGATTTTCAAATCAAGATTGATAATAAAACAACTAGACCTATGCAATATAAAGAATTTGCAACTTATGTTAAAAGCAATTATAGCCATGGTCATTATCAATTTTTCGATACTGATATCGAATACCATGAATTTACTAAAGTCGCTTTTGGAAACCTTCCTGATAAATATTTTACTTTATTTAAGCAAGCAGTCTCTTTTGCTCCAATTTCTGATTTATCAAAATTTATTACTGAATATGTTTGTGATGCAGATTTAAATGTTGATATTACTTCAATGCAAAGTACTATTCAGCAATATAAAATTCTTGAAAGTGAAGCTAAAAGACTACGTGAGAAGCAAGAAAAACTTCAAAATATTCAGACCATTTATGATGATTATGTTGCCAATATTGATGAATATAATCTTTTAAATTATGTCGATCAAAGAGTCAAATATGAAGAAGCTAAAATCAAAGATGAGAAAGTCACTAAAGAGATTGAAAATTTAAATAATCGACTTTTATCTTTACAATCGCAAATTTATACTTTAGATGAACAGAATGATGAACTCAATTCTTCTTTATCTTCCTATAATGCTAAAAAGTATCAAAGTGATAATTATCAAATAACTGAATCGCTTGCGAATAAAAAGAAAAACATCACTGAGCAGATTGTTTCTATTCAAATGCAAGTATCAAATGTCATGAATAAACTCACTAAATATGCTAATGACTATTATGATAACTGCTCATCTTTTTATCGTTATTATGAAGACTTCAATTCTAATAAATTAGATGATTTGTCTGTCGCTTTTGATGAACTCAAAGATATCGTCAAAGAAGTAAGAGATTCAGCATCAATTATTAAAAATCAAGTTGATACTGATTCACTTGATTTTACATCTATCCAATTATTTAGAGATAATATGGATATATTAAAAAACAAAGTCATCTCTTTGCAAACCGTTGTCAATACTAAAATTGCCAATGTTTCTGGTAAAATCACTTCTATTCAATCACAACTCTCCAATATTTCATCAGGTAAAAAACCATTTGATTTAGTCTTTGGACCTTTGTATGTTGAAATTAAAAATGCTCTAGAACAAGCATTAAAAAGCAGACATTCTGATGCTTATGTAAATACTTTCTGTGATTTGATCGATATCAATAATCCTGAATGGACAACTGCCATTGAAGCATGCATTTATTCCCAAAAATTTAATTTCTTTGTCAATCCTCAATATTTTGAGGAATCATTTATGATTTTCAAAGAGATCAGAAATAATTACATAAGACATATGGGAAGCTTTCCAAATAGCTTAGCTATTGTCGATACTAAAAAATTGATTGAAAGAAATTTTGATTGTGACTACAATTCAGTAGCTACTTTAATTGATACTAACGATGAAGGTGCTAGAGCTTATGCTAATTATCTTCTTGGTAAAATAAAGATGTGCTACTCATTTGAAGAGGCACGAAATTCTGAAACTGGAATCGGTCTTCTTGCTGATTGTTCAGGGTATCGTTCTTTTGCAACATGGAATCTTGATGAAAGAAAAGGTAGACAAAGATTTATTGGTACAACTGTCTCAAGTGATTCACAAGCATTTTTAACTTCATCATTAAGAGATATGCAACAATTATATTCTCTTTATACTGAACTAGCCGGTCAATTAGATCAATTAAGAGCTCTTGAAGTCATTTCTAAAGAAGAATTGAACACTTATCGTAATGACTTTGAGAAAGTCAGCAATATCTCTGGTTTGAAAGCTAAAGTTGAAGATGTTGACAATCAAATTCATGATGCCGCCTATGGTGATATCAATGATATTGATGAACAAATTTCAGCTATCAATAGTGACTTATCTACCATTAAAAATGATAGAGATAATGCTATTTCAGAGATGGGTTCAATCAAAAATGAGCTTTCAAGACTCAATTCTGAAGTATTGCCATCTTGCAAAGAAACAATCGCTGAAACTAAAAAAGCACTTGAATTATATAATCAAAAAGATGTTAATGAAAAATATGATCCTTTCTTTAACAAACTGCTTGATGAACAACAGCTTACTCTGCCTCAAATTAGACAGCTTGTCACCAAGCAAATCACTCCATTAATGAATAAACAAAATTCTAATAGAAGCAGTTTGCAACGTTTAAGAGCTGAATATTGTTCAACATATCATGTCAATTATCAGATTGGTAATTTTGATTCTAATGATGAATTTTCTAAAGCTCTTGAAGAAATCTCTAATATCACTTTACCTGAATACGAAAGTAAAATTATCAAAGCTCACGCTGATTCTATCAAGGAATTTAAAGATGATTTCATCTATAAATTACGTGGAACAATCGATTCCGTTTATGCACAAATAAATGATTTGAATCTTGCACTTGAACAAAATAACTTTGGACGTGATAAATATCAGTTTAAAGTCGCACCAAACAGAGATTATCTTACTTACTATAATATGATTATGGACGATGATTTATTAAATCATGGTGATGCTGAGAGCATGTTTATGGAAAAATATAAAGTTACCATGAATGATTTGTTCGCTATGATTTCTGATTCATCAAATAAAGTTGGTGAAGAAAGGGAGCAAATTTTAAGGAATATCGCTTTATATACAAATTACACCACTTACTTGACATTTGATTTACTTGTCACTAGAGGTTTTGGTGACGATGCTAAAACTATCTCTTTAGGTAAATCATTTAAATCACAATCAGGTGGTGAGACTCAAAACCCATTCTACATTGCAATCATTGCTTCATTTGCTTCAGTTACACGTGTTAATAACACTAAAGATTCAAATACCTTAAGACTTGTCATCTTTGATGAAGCTTTCTCAAAAATGGATTCAACTCGTATTATGAAGTCAACTGAATTATTAAAGCAATTTAAACTTCAAACTATTCTATCTACACCAAGTGAAAAACTTCGTGATATTGCAAACTATGTCGACTTAATTTTAGTCACCATGCATAATGATAGAAGCAAGAAGAGTTCACTTGATACCTATCGTTCTAAAGCTGTTGAGGACAAATTTAAAAGTGAAGAACAGGCTATGTTAGAAAGTAAAACCAGTGATAAAGATTCACTAAGTAGTGATGAAATTACTAATTATGTGGAAGCTCATAATAAAGAAAATAAGTGATTTAAAACTGACTATACATCGTGATTTGTTCATTTGTTTTAACTCTCACATCACTTTTACAACTTGCATCAAATAAGAGTATTACTAATAATATCTGCTTTACAAATAAAATTGTTGATAAAAAAACAATTAGAATAAATCTTTAATAATGCTACAAATAATTACAATTTTGAAAATTATGATTTGACTGATAATAAAGATGAAACAAATTTAAAAAAGTACTTATATGATTTTAATGTTGATAACGATTTAATAGCTGATGTTCTTTCTTCAGATCTTGATTATAATTATGTCAGGTTTAGAAAATAATTTAATAATCCTGACACCAGTTTATCTTCATTAATTGATAGTTATAGTATGTTAAATAATAAGTTCTCATTAAATTTGATACTGCTACTGGTTGTTCATCAACCAATCAAGAACTATTACCAGTACATTGATTCACCATTTTTTATGATATTAACTGGAATAAGTGATTATGCATATAAAAGAAAGATAATGTACTTGTAGTACCCATAGGATATTTGAAAGATTAGTAGAACTTAATGTAAGCGTTTAACATATATGTTTTTAGCATTTTAATACCCTTCAACTTTACTTCATTAAAATTAGTGTTAGAATTTTTCATAAAGGAGGTATTAATTATGACTGTAGAGTACATTAGTAGTGAAGAAAATACAGAACTTTTTAACCTTATTTGCGTTGGAAAGAACATAAAATGTGACTAGTAGTAACGTATAAACAATATGATATATTCAAAATATAATATATACGTTAATACAAAAAGTAATGGTTTACTTATCTATAATACATTGTATGGTAGAATAATTAAGCTAACTGAAGAATATTCTAAAAAACTTGATTTGAATCATATAGTAAATTCTTCTAAAGAAGTGATTGATTTTCTTTCTTCAAACAAGATGATTACAAGTGAAGAAGATGAAAATGAGAGATTAAAGCTTATTGAATCTAAATTTCTTAATAAAATTAATTCAACTTTGTTTTTAACTTTAATTCCATCATTTAAATGTAACTTCAATTGCCCCTATTGCTATGAAAATCGTGCATCTAAAGATATGTTGTATGATTATGATTACGATAACATTCTTAATGAAATTTCTTCTAGTAATATAAAGAACGTAAACATACAATTATTTGGAGGTGAACCATTACTTTTCTTAGATGATATTCTTTCATTTTTAGATAAATTGAAAGAAAAAGATGTTTCAATTTCTGGTGGAATAACAACAAATGGATACTTATTAAATGAAGAAACATTTATTAAACTATTAGCGTGTGGAATTAATTCATTTCAAATAACTATTGATGGAAATAAAGAATCACATAACAAAACTAGAAAATTAATTAATGGTGGTGAAACTTATTCCACAATACTTAATAATTTAATAAATATCTCTCATAAAACTAATAAGTGCTCTATTACTATTAGGTGTAATATCGATAGTACAACTTGTATTCATAATTTCTTAAAAGATTATGAAAATAATTTCAAAAATGATAATAGATTTTCATTATTATTATATCCAGTAAGCAAATGGACTGAATCATTGAATTGTGAAAATTTAATTTCTAAAAAAGATTTGTTTAAAAAATATACAAAGTTTTTAAAAAGTGAACAAATAAAAGATGTTTATTTAACAACGTATATTGATGGTTTACTTTGTTGTGATCTACAATTTACAACATCACTTGCTTTACTTCCAAATGGCAAAATTGGATTCTGTACAATAGATTTCAATAAAAATGAACAAATTAGTATTAAAGATTGTTTTAGTAATCTAATAAATAATATACAAAATGAAGCTTCTCAAAAAAATGAATGTAAAAAATGTGTATTATATCCCAAATGTTTTGGATATGGTTGTAAAAAAAGAGACAAATTGAATCATTGTGATGATTTATTAAACAATATAAAATCATTTCTTTTGGAGTATTTTTTATGAAAAATTTAAAAAAATATTATTTATATAAACCAGTCATTTTCTTCTCACTGATGATTTTAAAAGTCATAGTTGCCGTATTATTTCAAACTATACCTCTTTTAATATACTATATTGTCAACTTAATTACTGAAAGCGGAGATTTTAAATTATTCATCTACGTAGGAATAGCAGCATTATGTTTGATATTAGTTTCAATTTCTATGAATTTATTTGAAGAATATAATTCTCATAAATACATTGACACAATAACAGAACTGTATAGAAAAGATGTATTTCAAGGTATATTGAATTTAGATTTAACTGAAATCAATAACAAACAAGTTGGGGAATATCTTTCAATTTTAAATAAAGATGTAACTAGTATTTCAGATAAACATTTTACAGCTGTATTTGATAGTGTTTCTACTATCAGTGCTATTGTAATGGGATTTGTTGTATCTTGCATATTAAACTGGATTATAACATTATTTATTTTCTTTATGTCAGCTATGGTTGTATTAGTTCCTATGTTATTATCAAAGAAGATATATACTAGATTCAATGAATATTCTCTAGCTGTATCTGAATTGTCAAAATACTTTGAAAATTTCTTAAATGGGTCTCTTATTGTATTAAACTGTAATGCTATTCATAAAATTGCAAATATTGTAAATGAAGTAGATAAAGATCTTCTAAAAAAAGAAAATAAATACTGGAAAGTTATTAGTTTTGATAATAATATTGTTCAAATATTAATATTGCTTCTTCAATTTTTTACAGTATTCTTTGCCTGTTTGCTTGTTCATTATGGACTTGCAAAAGTTGCAATATGTGTTGCTTTTTTACAGATAGGAACTACAATTTATTCTCCTTTAACTCAGCTCATCTCTTCATACTCATATATAAAAAGTGTAAAAGGTGTTGTTAATAGACTTTCTGAATTTACAAAATTAACTGATAAAAAAGTTAATAAATGTGATATTAAAGATCCATCTATCAGTGTTAGTGGTTTGACTATTTCTTATAATGATAGAAAAATCTTAGATAATGTTTCTTATACTTTCGATTTTGGAAAAAAATATATGCTGACTGGAAAAAGTGGTATTGGAAAATCAACACTACTTAATT
>CALBLI010000059.1 GCA_937896065.1 uncultured Caryophanales bacterium
AAACAAGCAAACAAAATTATTCAAATTTGTTCACAAATATTTTAAGTAATAATTATATAAAATTCAATTGATTGACTATTTGCAAAAAAAAGCATTTTTTAAAATTAAAAATCGATATTACAAATACATTTTTGATATTTTTGTATAGCAAATAATCAAATTATCATATATATATATATATGAAGTATCAATTAGTTCATTTTTTGCCTAATTAATATATCTATTAGGATAATTGTATTATGAAAAGTAAAACATAAAATCAGCTTTTAGAAAATTGACATTAATTGATGCAAATAAAAACTTCCCACTATTTAAGCAGGAAGTTTTTAAATGATATTAGTTATTAGCGTAAGCTCTAATTACTTTATCTTTAGTGTCATTGAAAGTATAGACTGAATATTTAGTACCAATAGTAGTAGCATCACCATTCCAATATAAGTCTTTTTCAGTATCATTTGTAGCTGCTGGATTGATTCTGAAGAATGAGTAATTACGATAGACATTATTTGTTTCAAGTTCAGTTTTAGTTAATGGAACAAAATAGACTGTATCATCAGCTAAAGTAGAAGAAGTAGAATGTTTATTTACATGGTTGAAACTAATTTGAACAAAATCAGTCTTTGTCTTATCAATCTGTTGATGATAAACAGTTGAAGCAGCAACTAAAGTATAACCATCGAGAGTAGGATTGAAGTAGACATAATCATTGATGATACCATTTATTTCACGTGCTGTAGTTATCACGCTATCATCATTTGTATAGAAGGTTCCAGTATAAGCCATGTATAAGGTATTTTTACCATTATAAGCACCTGAAACAACTAAGAAACTATCAAGTAATCTGACATTTGCTTCGCCTTCTTTTTCAGCTTCAACATATAACATTTCATTACAAGTATATGATGTTGATTCAGTAGGCTTGTAGATAAGATAATCATTTTCAACGCCTGTTAAATTGCCATCAGTAAAGATACCAACATTCTTTACAAAACCCTTAGTAGCTAAATCAGAGAAAACAAAGTGAGCATAATCCATCGATAATCTCTTATCAATGATGGTGGTAGTGGTGGTGGTTACACCAGCTGCAGTTTGACTATCAACTGTTGTTTTGCTGAAGAAGTAATCAGAAGAAAGAATATCAGAATAATTTAAATAGAAAGCAGCATAGATTGATCTTACAGTATTAGTATTTGTAGCATTTACATAATTATCAAGAGTATAAACATAATCTTTTAAATCAGCCATTGCCAAGCCTGCATTATCCTTATATTTTGAAATATTTGTGATAGCATAAGCAGTATTAAATTCTTTAACCGTTCCTAAATAGAAACTCACTAAATATTTATTAGTATCAGAAGTAACAGTTGGTTCAACTTCTGTATCATCAGATTTATAAACCGATATTGTTGTATTAGTTGTAATACTATCAACTAAATATGCTTGCTTACTACTAAATAAGTTGACAAACGATTGATTTAAAGTAGATGTTCTTTCTAAAAGAAGAAGTTTAGAAGTTAATGAAGTTATTGTTCCAGAAGTACCAGTGATGCGGTTTCCAAAGATAATATAATTGTTTGGATTAGTAAGAGGAGTCTTATCACCTTTAACATAATCATTGTAATAAGTTAAAGCAGTAGAAGAATCTTCAAGATAATAAACAGCCATAGAAGCTTCTTTACCTTCTTCTTTAACTAATCCATAAATTTGTTTATCTTTAAACACTGCATCATTTTTAAGTAAATTGACAGCAGTAGTAGAAGTTAAGTCAGTCAAGCTTCCAACATAGAAATAGATATTATCTTTTAATAATTGTAGATATGGTTCCGCTGTATCTTTATCAATATATGAAGAATTGAAATAGGATTCAGCAGTTCCAAAGAAGAAATTAGTTTTATCAGCAACGCTAATAGATGACGATTTTGAATAGCAATAGATAAGCTTATCATCAAAGCAGTTATAATATTCAGCTTTGGCAAGTTCAACTAAAGCATTAGCATAAACACCATTATAGAAAATTAGTGGTGTATGATCAGTATTGGAAGTAAAGAACTTAGCAACTATAAATTGAGTTGTACTTATCGTAGTAAATTGACTAAGAGTACCAAGAATATATTTAATTTCCTTATATTCACCACTATTTGTTGAAAGTAGAGTATTTACATAAAAGTCGAACATATTACCACTACCACGCTTTAAAATCAAAACACCATTTGAATAGCCAGCATCTACATAAGCTTGATCTACAATCTCAGCTGTAGTAAGAGCACAAATTTGAGTATATTTAGCTATATCACCGCTTTTTATAAATTGTGCATATCCTAAAGTACTATTTAAAATTGAATACATTGGGTTTGTAACATCAATATTATAGGCTTGTTGCATAGTCAAATTAGTCATAGGTATAAGTCCATTTGGCTTTGTAAGATTATCTGTTATTATATTAGATATATATGCATAAGCAATAGGATAAGTTAAGTCTGTTTGACTGAAGTAATTTGAAAGACGCTCGTAACTGCCATTAGGATCACTATTATCACTTTTAAACGTCTGAGCAAAGACTGGATATAAGTGCGTATTATTACTATTTGTTGCATAAGTGTAGATTCTCTTAGAAGAAGTTTTAGAAGAGACCCAATCTTTCCAAATAGCTTTAAAAACACCATCACCAGTAACAGTTTGTTCATCAAATTCTTTAGCAGTACCTACATATATAAAATCGTTATCAGTTCGAGTTGGAATAGCAGAGACGAACTCACCAGCATATTGACTATAATATTTGCTTGCAAAATCATCTTTGCTACCAGTATAAATATAAGTTCTCATCAAAGTAGCTATAGTAGTCGATGGTTTTTGATAGACAGATTGATAAACTGTATTATCTTTCTTAGTTAAAGAATCATAATTTAAAACAAAATCAGAAGCAGTACCCATAAATGATAAGATAGTTGCTGATCTATCAAAATTTAAAGTAGTAAGAATGGTCTTGCCATCAAAAACTTGATCAATAGTAGAACCTAATTCAAATCTTCTCTTTACATAATTATCATATGTTCCACAATAGAAACGATTAGTTGAATTATCATTAAATTTTTCAAGTGTTTCAACATAGATATTATCAAAATTAGTTTGCTTGGTTGCAAATAATGTACTATTTGAATCGGAGATGATGTCATCAGCAGTTCCCATGTAATATAAGAAAGCATTCTTGATAGTCTCACCTTGATCAAGGAAGTAGATGAAAGTATTTAAATTATCAGTATGCAAATTCTTGATTACATTGAAACCAGCAGTTGTAGTTGTATTAATAACTGAATCATAGACTTTAGCAGCAGTAGTAATAAAGTCACTCAATTCTTTCTTGATGTAAACAATTTCATTACTAGTATGCTTAGTAGCAGTCAATGTTAAATAGTCATTAAGTTCAAGATGATAATATTTTACCATTTTACCAGCGGTTGAAACTTTATCTAAAACATTGATGCTATCTTTTATATCAGCTGAAACAGTCGATAAAAGATTACCTTGCTTATCTTTTAAAGTGCCATAATTATTAGCTGCACCATCAGGATTAATAAGGTAAAGAGCACCAGTAGTATAAGTTGGATTTGTACCAACTATACTACCATTAACATAGGCAACTCTTTGACCATATATATTGTATGATTGAAGTTCAGAAGTAGAAATATATAAATTTGCTAAATTGCTTGATTGATGATTTCCTGAAGAATCACCAATAAATAAGACTTCAGGATAGAAAGCTTTAGCATATTCAGTAGGATTGGTCTCTTTTAAGGTCTCATCTGGAAGAGAATTAAAACAAGCAACATATCTATTTGATGTTTTACCTCTATTTAAACCATAACCATTATTTTGACAATATTTGATGTATTCCTCAACTGTACCATAGAAATAATTCAAAGAGATTGAAGAATCATCTTTAATAAACATTGTACTAGTATTTAATGTGCCGCGTTTAGCACCATCAAATTCACCTGCATCTTTTTTGAGATTGTACCAGGTTTCAATTGAATAGACATCATTTTTCTGATAAGTTGACGAACTATCAGTTGAATTAAAGCACCACATTGGATGATATGCATTAGATGAACTGACACTAGTATCTAAAACGGTAACTCTATTTCTATATGTCTCTAAATCTGCTTCATAAATGAGTTTTCCAAATACTAATCCATTCTGATAATCAATAGCAGAGAACGATTTTCCAAGCTCATTTCTATTATCATCAACTATGCCAACATCAGTAAATGAATTTGCTAAGATAGTTTCAACAGAATTTGGAATATGAATATTGGTTTTAGTTGTTATTTCAGCCTTGCCATTATTCATATAACTGAATGTGATATTTGCAAAAGCACCATCATCCATATTACCATAAGCAATCATAGAAACTTTTTTGACTCTTGAACCATCAAAATAGAATGGTGGAATATAGAAATCATTGCCTTGTTGAATGACAATACTATTTTCTTGAGCACCGGCTCTATTTGTAAATCCACAGAAAGCAACTTCTTTTAAATCAGTGAGATTTTCATTTAAAGAGTTCTTAAATGAAACACCTTTACTATCAGTATCACGCAAAATCATGAAGTCAGAGAATTTTTCACCAGAAGCATCAGTTCGATACTCACCAGCAACATAGCAAGAATAAGCCTCTAAAACTTGTGGATTATCAATTGTACCTGTGACACCGACGTTATAAACCTGTCCATCGAGTAAATATTCACCACCAACTTTATAAACAGTACGATCACATGGATGGAAAGTAATGCCATTTATAGTTATAGGTTTATAATAGTTGTTATTTAAATTCTTAGCAATATTTGGTAGCGTGATACCATTACCTTTGTCAACTTTGCCAATAATATCATCAGCCATGGCTTTCTTTTTATCAGCATCAGTTAATCCTGAAGTATAAACGTCAGCATTTTCATCAATTTCAGATGTTGGATTAACTTGTAAATACTTAGCATTATCTAAAGATATGATGTAGTAAGCTTTCTTACTATCCATAATCAAATTGAATTTAAATTCATTTTTAGCAGCATATCTATCAAAAGCAACATCATATTTGATACGAGCTTTTTCAACATATTTATAACCGCTGTCTGGTCCGTCAGTATCAGGATTATAGGTGTGATTTTCTTCGGCAATCCAACCATAGAAATTATATAAATCATTGATAGGATAATCAGGTAAGGTGATATAATCACCAAAGGTATAACTAACAGAAGCAATGACTTGTTGTGAAACAACACCAAATTCATTAGTTCTCTTGAAAAGGAATGAGAAAGTTTGCTCTTTGTTTATATAATTAGCAGTAAATTCAGTACCACCAACAGTTGATAAAACAAATTTAGCACCCTTTTGATTTTTTACAGCAATATTTGATGCTGATTCTTTCCAAGTATCAAGTGAGTCATAGAATAATCCAACAGGGTTTATATATCTATTTCCGTCAGTATAAGTAAAGCATTTATAATCGACACCATCGATTGTGACAGTGTCAGTAAAGATTTCATCATCAAATAAAATGCTGATATTATTTCCTAATGCAACAGTTGTTTTAGAAGTTAATTTAGTCAATTTTTCTTCCATCACTAATTTATTATCAACTGTCAATACTTTAACGCCTTCAAAATAGAAAACTACATCATAATCAATACCAAGCCAAACAGCTCTAGCACGGACATTACCAGCATAAGCAAAAATTCCTTGTTTTAAAAGTGAAGCTGTTTCACCAGTTATCGAGACATTAGAATCAGAATCATAAAATGCCCAACCAGCAAAAGTATAACCAGCTCTTACAGGGTCAGCATATAAATGGAAACTTTGATTATATTTAGCAGTTTCAGTATGAGGTGTATCGGTATTGTTGTTTGGATCATAAGTGATTGAATATCGTGTTGGCTCTAAAATAGCATATAAAATAATAGCACGAATATCATCTGGTGGAGTTGTAAGTAAAGTATCAGCATCAACAACATTGCCGCTTGAATCTCTCCACCCTTTAAAATCGTAACCAATAATATTGATTTCACTTGCATTAGGAAGTGAGAATTGTTGACCAAAGGTAACTTTAGTTTCATCATGAATTACTGAACCTGTTTGAGTCAAATAACGGATTGAATATTCTATTGGTGTAAATCTTGCAAACAAGATCAAATTATCACTGGTTGGTAAACGGAAAGTTGTACCTGTTATTTCAACTTCACTATCGCCAGATTTATAATACCAAGCTTTAAATAACATACCAGGTCTAGTTGGTGGAGCAAGTAAAGTAAAATCAGTATTAGCTTGAACTCTTTGATAAGACACTGGGGTGTTAACATCAACTGCATAAGTGACAAGATATGTTGCACTAGTCCTTAAAACATTGATACGATAAACAGTTTCAGTATCCGAATCAAAAAGCAAAGGTGAGTTCAACTCTAAAACACGTCCGGAAGAATCAGAATAGAAAATTTCATCACCTTTTCCAAACATCAAAGTTTCATATAAACCAGCTTCAGTTATCCAACCATGTTCTTTATCAAGAATAGTACCATATTGATAGAATTTGGTATCAGTCCAGTTAGTGGAGTTGCTATTGTTATAAAAAACTACTTGATAAGTCTTAAGGGACCAATGAGCCTTCAAAACAATATTCTTTTTGAAAACAAAAATTCCATTTTCTTTTTCATAATGGTTTTTAGAAAAGTCAAGTGGATTACCATCAGCATCTTCTTCACCTTCAATATACCAATAATCAAATTTATAACCAGTTCTCTTTGGGTTAGAAATCAAAGCATAATTAGTTCCACCTTTTACTTGTTGGACAGTCGATTTTGAACCAGCATAGCCTAGATCATAAACAATTGAATATGTCTCACTATCATAAACCGGTGATAAATAAGCATAATTTACACCATTTACTAGAGTATATGAAAGAAGGATAGTATCTGAATAGACACGTCTACCATTATATGACCAATAAGAAAACTCAGAACCCACATTCTCAGGATAAAGTAAGTTGCCTTTTTCATCTTTAGGAAGTAAGGTATATAAGCTCGATGCATATTTAGCATTTATATCTTGGTAAATGACAGGTGTACCATCATTATTATAATTATTTGAATATAACCTCACTACGACATCTACTTCTTCCCAAACAGCATCAAAAACAATTGATCTTAAAGTGTCAGCCTTAAAATATTTTTGTATGAAAGCATTATTGAAAACAGTACCTTTACTAATAATAACATTTTCACCATCTTTAACAGCTACTCCATCATTATTATATAAAGCACCATTTAATTTCCAACCAACAAACTTATATCCATATAAACTAGGATCGCTATCAGGGAAAGGAATGACTTGATCAGAAGAAATATCAGTGATAGTAGCTACATCTCCATTATTTCTAATAAATGATGATGTGAAATTAGTATCATCTTTATAAATAGCTTTGATAGTAAAAGTATTATTTTCAAGTGGAATCAAATCACAATAAACACTATTTGTGATATAGTTTGAATTGACTTGCCAGCCAACAAACTTCATATGCTCCTTGGTAGGAATGGCAGTTGGCAGATTATATTTACTACCAAATGTTTGCTTTTTGTAACCATCTAATGAACCAGTGATGTTTCCACCATCTAAATCATATTCAACATTTAAAGTTTTAGCTGATGAATTGATTCTGATTACAATTCCTTGCCTTTCTTCCTGATTATATAATTTCTTATATAAATCATAGAAATTTAAAGTGTAATTATCACTATTTTTATCAATTGTATGATCGTAAGTTCCAGTTGTAAAATATTCATCATTAAAATTGGATATCTTACCTATTTGAAATGATTTAAATTCATATCCTTTAGAGAAATTTATCATCAAATCTTGTAAACTTTTTGTATCACCTTTAGTATAGCTATCATAAATTAATGGAATTTCAATATTAGATTTATAAGTATTATCTGCTGAATAATATCCGTTTATGACAATACGATTGGTTTTATATCTTTTACTTAATGTAAAGACAGTATTCATCTTAATACTTTCAACAGTTGAATATTTATTATCAGCTTTCCAATAATATTCTTCATTAGGATCTGTTAAATCATTAGGGAAAGTTGGTGCAGCAACTGAAGAGCCAGTAACTACTTCAGTTTGAAGAATACGATCGCCATTTAAGTCATTAAAGATGACTGAACTAGTTCCTTGTGATAAAACAGTCAAAGTAGCATACATTGGAGCTGGTAAAGTATAATTCTTTTTATCAGCATCACTAGCTTCATCAGACCAATCAAAGGTAATGCATGCAGTAAGTGAACCGACATCACCTTTTGCTATCTTATTGTTTGAATAATAAACATAAAGTTTTCTAGTTGAATCGTAATATTTACCTTTAACAGCATCATATGTGACGCCAGATGCTAGAAGAGTTGCACCAGCAGATGGAACTTGAGTGACATCGCTATAAGTATAATCAGTGAATCTGATGTGTGAAACATCGAAATCTCTTTTAATGATTCTAAATGATGTGTAAATAGGATCAATAGGATTGATTTTATCTGAAACATCATTTCCATTTAAATCAGTGATAAAAAATGAAGCTTTACAATAATAACTTCCTTCAGTAGAAGGTGCTTCTTTTAATTCATTAAATGATGAATCATAATAGGTATAGGTTGTATTGGCACGGAAATTAATAGCTCTATCTTCACCATGTTCTTTATATGAAATGTATTCTTCAATACCAGTTATTGTAGGAAGAGTAACTTTATCAGCATAAATATCAGTTGAATTATTGGCATACTTAAATGCCATTTGTGATGTGCCAAGTGAATTCTTTTCAATAGTTAAATAAGCTGTTTGTGTATACACATCAGCTGCATCTACTTCACCAGTATCAGCGTTTCTTTTGTGGAAATGACCAGTTACTTTATAAGTGCCAACATCCTTTGGAAGACCTTCAATTAAACTTGAAGAATTACCATCAACTTTCTCATAAGTATAAGTGACAGTCCTAGTAGATGGTAAAGCACCAACGGTAGTTATTGCCTTAGCAGTGCTATCCCATTTATAAGAAGCGTTCTTTAAAACAAAAGATTCAGTAGCTGTGACTTCTCTTGATAAACCATATAAGACAATATCGCCTGTTCTTCCAAGAAGACTAGTGACAGGATTAGTATAACTTGTATCAGTAAACCAGCCAACAAATTCATAGCCATAATCCATGATAGGATCAGCAATTTCAAAATTAGAAGTTATGTTGTATTCAAGAGCCGCCTTGCTTCCATGATCAACTAAAAATGAGCATTGATAAGTTATCGGTGAATAATAAACAGTCAATGTCAAAGATGAAGAATTGATGACATATGGGTTTTCTTCATCAGAAATATTGATATTTGTTCGATAGCTATAGCCAGTTCTTTTTATAATGTCACTATCAGATAAAGTGTCTCCATATTTTTTTGAAAGCGAACTTGATGAATAAAGCTGATTACCAACCATATAGTTAATAGTGACTTTACAAGTTTGATCACTTGAAATAGTCAAAGTAGCTGTCATTGGTTTAGGATCGTTATAATTATCATCATGTGAGTGGAAAGTGGCTGTAGCTTTAGTGACAGTTCCAGCTGCACGAGCAGTATTATTTGTGTAAGTTACTGTTAAACTTTTGCTTGGTAATTTACCAGCAATTTCAATTTTTCTGATTGTTCCTTCAACATATGGGAATGTTTGACTTGGGAAAGAAACACCAGTCATATCATATTCAGCTTTATGAATAACAATTTTTGAATAAATTGAATGATGAACAGCACCTGTTTGAATGTTGATAATATCGCATCTTGCTGTATAAGTGCCAGCATTAACTTTTTGATTATTTGAATAAGTGGCTTGGAAACCTGATGGAATATCTTCTGGATTTTCAAGCTTAACAACATGTTGAGTGCCATCATAGTCGACTTCTAAATTGTTCATGACAAGTTTAGAAAAGTTGATATCACTTTTGTTTCCATCACTAATAATTGTCATGGTAGCATATTTGTCTTTGTAGAAAATTTTGCCATCTTTACTTCTAAAATGAGCAATAGCTGGGTAGGTTCCTGCAGCAATACCAGTATTGTTAGTGTATGTTACAATGACATCGCTTGGGACATTCTTAGCTAGAATCGAATGCTGTCTGCCGTCATATGAAACAGTGTAGTCTTCAAAAATAACATCTTTTAAGTCATATTTATCATCATCAAAAGATGAATTTGTAGAATTATTTGAACTACTAGGATCAGCAGCTTTGCTACATGAAGCAAGAGTTAGAACCAACATAGTAGATAATGCAGTAAGTTTGAATATTTTGGTTTTCTTTCTAGACATACGAGAACCTCCTAAAAGACAAGCTAAAAGCCTTTCATGTTATATTATACTCTAACTGATTACTATTTTCAAAGAATATATATAATATATTATATATATAAGTATGCACTAATCTTAAGCAAAATCATTTCAAAAATCATAAAAAAGATAAATTTCAAAAAAACAAATAATTTTAGTTACAAAAGATTAGCAAAATGACATATTTAGCCATTTTATATTAATTAAAAAACTTTTCTATATAGCAAAAAATTGCTAACTTTAAAGGCAAACAAATAAAACTTAAAAATTACTTAAATTTCTTCATTTCATAGTCTAAAAAGAATTTCTTTAATTCAAAATATTCATTTTTTAAACATGGATATAGTTTCTTATAATTGCGTTTGTAAAGTCGATCATAAATGATTGCATTATTCTTATTTGGGACAAGTTTTATACCATTACTAACCATTGTTTCTTTTGCATCATGAACATTTTTAAAAGAATGAAGTGATAAAAAGCCAGCCATCGCTGCACCGAGAGTTGATGATTCTTTATTTTTAGATATGATAACTGGTATATTAAATACATCAGCAAAAATTTGGCATATAACTTTTGAAGAAGAGCCGCCACCAGATATAACAAGTTCTTTAGGTTTCTTATGTGTTTTTCTAACGATCTCATCTAAACCTTCTCTTAATGAAAAAGCAATACCTTCAATCATTGCTCGATAAAGATGATACCTAGTATGGGTAGCTGTAAATCCAATTATTGAGCCTCTTCCGTGCGGTCTTTTAAGACCAGGACCCCAGTATGGCTGGAGAATTAAGCCATCGCATCCAGGAGCAATAGTCGATATTTTATCTGATAAATAGTCTAAAACATTGATATTATTTTCTTTAGCAATAATTTCATCTTCATATCCGAATTGTTTTAAAAACCAAGTAACCATCCAAAAACCACGATAAACTTGTAGCTCTAAATCATAACTTTTTGGATATGGTGCTTGATAAGAAGGGAGAAATTTTTCAGGTTCACTATATTTATTTGAAACCACGTCGATAGTACAGGCTGTTCCAAGCGATAACGATGCACTACTTTCATCAATACAGCCATTCCCAAATGTTTCACAAGCTTTATCAGAACCAGAAGCAATGACTTTAGTATCAACTGGTATTTTAGATAACTTAGAAAACTCCTCACTCACCGTTCCAATAATTGATGAGACAGGTACAATTTTAGGAAGAGCAGTTAAAGGTATTCCAAAAACATTGATTTTAGGATGCTTTGGACCATATAGTGTTCCTTTTTTAAAATTGATTGGATAATGGCCAATACAATCGGCTGACGATATAACTAAATTATTGGTGACTCTATAATTAAAATAAGCACCAAGAGGTACGTAATATTTCATTTTTTTCCAATTATCACTCTCATATTTTTTTAGCCAGAAAGAAGGAGTTCTTTCTGAATTATATCTGCAGGTATCCATCATACCAATCAGCTTAAAAAGGATGCGTTCATACCATTTTAGATTTTCATTATGATACATAGGAGTCACTCTTTGATCAAGCCATAAAATAGCTTTTCTGATCGGTTTTTTGTTTTCATCTAAAATGACAGAGGAATCTCTAAAAGAGACCATGACCATCCCATCAATATCTTTTAAAGCATTATTGTCTTTATTATATATTTCATTAGTTGCTTTACACAGCTCATCCATATAGAAATCAGCATCTTGCTCAGCAAAACCTTTTTTAGGTGAATAATAAGAAGGCTCATATATTTGTTTTGAAAAAGCGAGTATCTCACCTTGCTTATTTAAAATAGAAGCACGTAAAGATTGTGTGCCAATATCTACAACCAATATTTTATCTTTCATTATTGTCAAATCCTCTTTTGAGATTATATCACATTTTTTATCTTTTTACGCTTATAAATAGGGAAAGAAATCTGAATATTAAAAAGATTATTTTTATCACCAAAGGCTTCAATTTTACCACGATGTATTGTGACTATTTCTTTAGCAATTGATAAACCAATACCACTACCTTCTATTTGGCTTGCCCTTGCTTCTTCCGAACGATAGAACCTTGAAAAAATTTGATTCATATTTCCAACTTTAATATCATTTCCATCATTTTGTTGTAAAATGATCAACTCATTTTTTTTAACAAGAAGAAAAATCTGGCAAATTGATTTAGAATATTTTAAAGCATTATCTAAAATGATAGATATCAACTCTGTTATTTTATTTTCATTGCCTCTTATATAAACATTTGGAGTTATTGAAAATTTAAATGAAATATTTTTATTGACAAAAGAAGTCGAAAAATCGGTACATGCACTATATAAAATGTTACTAAGCGAAAAATAAATTGCTTCTTTTTTACTTAGTAATGTACCTTCGCTTAATTTAGAAAGCTCAGTCATATTTTTGACCATTGATGACATTTTTTTGACTTCTTTATCAATGGTATGAGTCATTTCATTTTCACCATTTATCATTTCAATAAGTTCATTGTTTGCTGAAATGATAGTTAAAGGTGTTTTCAGTTCATGACCAGCATCAGTAATAAATTTCTTTTGCCTAGCATCGCTTTCTTCAATAGGTTTAACAACAAGTTTAGAAATGAAGAAAATAGCAATAAAAGCTAAAATCAAACCTATTGAAATAACAATAATTGATATTTTAAAGAAATTATCAATCAGTTCAAGCTGCCTTGAACAATCAACGAAAGTAATCCATATTTCATTTGCATTAGTCTTAGACACATATTTACGATACCTATAATTTTTTTCATATCCGCTATCTTGCTTCCCTTTATACACTTTGCTAGCGTATATTTTAGCTTCCTCTTTGCTTACTGCTTTTACAAAACTGGTATTAACCTCAATTGGTTCATATTTTTTATCATCAGATAGTGTAGTATCAAATTTTGCAACAAAAAAACGCGTTTCAAATGGAGTTTCAACTGGCATTCCATCTTGCTGATTAAAAGAAGGTTTATCAGTTTCAAAACTCTCTTTGTTTTCTAAAAAGTTGATTATTTTATCAGCATTTGTAGTGACCTGAGTAAAATTTACCCAGTTTATAGCAATCATTAAAAATGATAAAAGAATTGATAAAGAAATCAAAGTGATAGAAATAAATTTATATCTGATTTTTTTAATCATAACTAATTGTCTTTATCATCTTTTTTAGCTAATTTATATCCAACACCTCTTAATGCTTTGATTGTATATTCACTACCGACTTGCTCTAATTTTTTTCTTAAATTTGAAATATATGCCCAAACAACATTTATTTCACATTCATTATCAAAATCCCAAACCTCTTCCATTATCTTTTCAGTTGATAAAAGAACATTTTGATTTCTGATAAGATATTCCATCAAACGATATTCAGTATTTGTAAGACGAGTGGTATCTTTAGCAATGAGTTGGAAATTGTCATGATCTAAAGTTGTATTACCAATTGAATAAGCCTCTTTATAATCACCATGTCTTCTAAGTATTGCACGGAGTCTAGCAAGAAGTTCCTTGACTTGAAATGGTTTAGTTAAATAATCATCTGCACCACAATCAAGTCCTTGAACCTTATCATCGATTTCACTTAGTGCTGTAAGAATTAAAACAGGTGTTTGATCACCTCTTTTTCTTATTTCTTTGACAACTTCAAAGCCATTTTTTCTAGGCATCATAACATCTAAAATAATGGCATCAAAAGTGTAGGAATCTAAAAATTCTAATGCTTCTACTCCGTCAAATGCTTGAAAAACATCATATTTATTGAATTTTAAAACACGTGTAACAGCATTTGATAAATCTCTTTCATCTTCAGCAAGTAAAATTTTCATAAATCACCTCACTAATATTGATTAAATATTTTAATTTAAATACTTAAATTATACTTAATATTATTCACCATCAATAAGTTTAACAAGGAATGGAACCTCATCATCTTTTTTCAGACGTGGGAATAATGGCTTGAGCTCATTTAATTTAGTGCCATTTAAATTGATAACATCATTTAAAGAAGAAAAAGTCGCATCACTTTCTTTAATATTCATTTGATGTAAAGCATCTTGTGCTTTACTTGGCATTATAGGTAAAAGAAGAATGCTTCCTCTTCTTAAAATTTCAACTGCACTTGCAAGAGATTCAGCCAGAATCTCTAAATCATTATTTTTAGCAAGATTCCATGGTGCTATATCATCAAAATATTTATTAGCTAAATCTATCATTTCCATAGCAGAATTGATAGCTTCTGTAACTTGATAGTTATCCATATAAGATTTATAAGAGACTATTTTACTATCAGCTGTGGAAATTAATTTAGTTGTAAGTTCATTTTTAAATGGTTTTGTTAAAGCAGGTATATTTCCATCAAAATATTTATTGATCATTGATAATGTACGATTTAATAAATTACCATAATTATTTGCAAGGTCAGCATTTAAACGATCTATAAATTGGAGAGGAGTGAAATTACCATCACTTCCAAATTGAATTTCTCTTGCTAAATAATATCTTAATGAATCAACTGAATATCTTTCAATGAGTGGATAAGGTGAAGGAGCATTGCCTAATGATTTAGAAAGTTTAACACCGCTTCTTGTAAGAAGGAGTCCATGAACTATAACACGATCAGGTTCTCTAAGACCTAATGCCATCAATAAAATTGGCCAGTAAATGACGTGAAATCTTGTGATATCTCTTCCAACCAATTGAACTATTTCACTATCTTTGCCCCAATACTTATTAAATAAAGTGTCATCATCACTCATATAGCCAAGCGATGAAATATAATTTAATAGTGCATCGATCCAAACATAGATGACATGTTTTTTATCTTCATTAGTTTCAATACCCCATCTAAAAGAAGTTCTAGTTATACATAAATCTTCCATTCCTTTATTAATGAAAGTATTGACCATCTCATTGATTTTGCTTTCAGATGTGAATTCAGGATGTGATTTATAGAATTCTAAAAGCTGAGGAACATATTTTTTAACATTTAAAAAATATGCTTCTTCACTTTCATAATGAACTTCTCTATTGCAGTCAGGGCAAAGATGCTTTTCACCAACTTGTTCATCACTATAAAAGGATTCACAGTATTTACAATACCATCCTTTGTATTCACCCAAATAAATATCACCTTGATTAAAAAGCTTGGTGAAAACTTTTTTAACGCATTCTTCATGCTGTTTATCAGTAGTTCTTACATAATAATCATAAGAGATATCTAATGCTTTCCAGACTTCTTTAAATGATTTGACAATATTATCAACATATTCTTTGGGAGATAAGTTCAATTTTTTAGCATTGTCTTCTATTTTTTGACCATGTTCATCACTTCCTGTTAAAAACCTGACATCATATCCATCAAGTCTTTTATATCTTGCAATGATATCAGCAAGGGTGCAGCAATATGTATGTCCTATATGAATGTTACCACTTGCATAATAAATAGGTGTTGTAATATAAAATGTTTTTTTCTTTTCCATAATAAGTACCTCTATGACCTAATAATTATAATTTTTATAAAGCAATTAATCAATTATCTATAAACAAATAAAAAGCACATAATCGACTGATTATGTGCCATAAATTTAAATTAAGTAATTAGAAGAAAGTTCCTCTAGCTTGTTCTTTAACAGCTTTGCTGGTTGAGAAAGGAATTCTAGTTGTATAACCTGCTTTAGAAGCAACTTGTACATAAATAGGCCATTGTTGAATCTTAGTATTCCAAGATAAGACAGCATCATTATATAATTCTCTAGCAGCTGTGATTTCTTTTTGCAAGTAAGAGTTTTGTTGTAAGCAATCAGCAATTTCGTTATGTGCTTGTAAGTTAGGATAACTTTCAAAAGCAAGTTGAACATTTCTTTCAATGTTATCAATCTTAGTAGATATTTCGTTTCTTAAAGCATCATCACTACTGGCTTTATTTTGACCACTTCTGTATGCTGCAATTGATGTTAAAGTATCTTTATCTAAATCAATAGCCTTATCAAGTAATTTAGCAGCATTTTGTAAGATGACAACTCTTTGCTCCATATAATTATCAATTTGAGAAGCTTGAGCTTGAATTTTTTGTTGAGTTGCTTGAAGTTCAGCCATAACTTTCTTTTTCTTAAAGAACCAAATCAAGCCTGGAATAATACCAAGGACCCAACAAATGACATATAAAACAGTTGCACTAGTAGACTTTTGAACTGGAAGTTGTTTTTCAATAACAAAAGCATCTCTTCCTTCTTCATTTGCTACTTCTTTTGTTTCATCTAATTCGTTTGCCATAATGTTACCTCCTAATTATTTACATTATTTATATTTTCAGATTTATTGACATTAATAGATTTGTTTTGATTCTCAACAAATTGTTTAGATAATCTATCCAATACTGCTGTGACAGCTGGATAATCTGCTGCTCTATCTAAGCACTTGTCAAAAGCAAAACAAGCCATATTAGTATTATAAACAATACTATCTTTATTTGCAAAAGAAATATTGCTACTATTAAAATTATCATTCAAGTTTTTTCTGATGTTGTTGCTGCTTCCACTACCTTTAATAAAAGCACAAGTTGTTGTTTTAGAAACTGGATCATATCTATACCAATCAACAGGGACTAAAACAACATGACCATCACTTGCAGTTACAGGTATATTAGTTACTTGTGGAACCATGTCGAAAGCATCATTTTTAACATTGACAATATCAATGTTTCCAATTGAAGTGATATATTCAGTTTTATTTATACCTTGAGTTTTGGCAAGTTCATGAAGAAGATTTGATTGTTTCAATTGATTAGTCATTCTTTCTTGATCATATGGGTTTATATTAAAGCCATATTCTTTTTTATAAATAAATTCAAATGGTTTAGTTTGTTGATAAATAGGAATGGAAAGAATAGGTGCAAGTTCAAAATAAAAGTTTTCAAAGAAATTGCAAACAAAAGTAACAAAAATATTTTTACTTTTTTCAAAGTCATAGGATACATATCTATCAGGATTAGTATCATATGGAAATTGCAAGGCATGATTTGAGAAAATATAATTGATTTTGTGATCTTTTAAGAAAGAAAAATCGTCTCCATATGGACTATCTGTTATAAGTTCAACCATGTTTTGTTGAGCAATAGGTGTAAACATCAATCTGAATTGAGTTTCATTGTCTCTATCAGTTGAATTAAATAGAGCTTCAAATTTGTCATTAGACATCATAGTGTAGTTTGTATTTGGGTCATTATCTAAAAGAGCTTTCCTTTCAAGTTTTGTGTTTCTTTTAGTTTGTTTTTGGACAAATTTATCAAGTTTCTTTTGATCTGTACTCCCAGAATATGTTGGTTTTCTTGAGAAAGATAAATCAGGTGCAGCAGGCGATGCAAAGACTAAAATTTCTTTTTCAAAATAACGGCTTGCTGGTTCAGTAACACTTGCTGTTAAAGTTTCAGTATGAGAAACAGTTCTTGTATTACCTTTTGAATCAGTTTCAGTAGTATAGTAAGTATATGTTGTATAACCAGTATATGTATGCATGTACATTTCCTGATTCAATGTTCTTATAACAAGGAATGGATTGCCTTGAATTTGACCTGACTTACATGCTAAAACTGATGAAGACAAATTAGCATTATTATCAACATCTAATCCAAATTTATCGACCATATAGGCAAATTTCTTCATTTCGAATTCATCATCTAGTCCAATTTGAGGAGTTGTTTTATTAAATATCTCAATTGGCATGTTGTAATCAAAAGCCATATTTAAATCTCTCATATTTTGATAACATTTTTCTAAATCGGCATCAGCAACTTTTTTAGCTTCATTTGCAACATTTGTTCTATGTTTGACAATTTTATTAATCTTTAAACAAACAACAAGCAAACAAGCAAAAGCCGCCACAATAAGTACAATTGAAACTATAAACGATACTATATGAGACGAAATACCACCACTAATGCTTGTGCACATTAAAATTAGTCCAACAATTGTAAATAAGACTATAAGAATAATTAAAAACACACGAAGACCTTTAGCATTGCTAGCTGATTTGTTTTTTAATTGATACTCATTATTTGATGCTTCATATTTTTTTACTAAACTATGATTTTCATCAATATTTAAATTGACACTCTTTGCTAAATCATCAAAATATTTTTCAGCATTTGCTTTAACTTTTTCTTTAAATACTTTTTTGTATTCATCTACTGGTTTATCAATGGTTTTATTTTCCATAAGCAATGACTCCTGTTAAGTTTAAACTATTTCTTTAAAATGTTATCAGTTTCACTCACACCATAATGGATAATAAATGTTTTTCTGATGAAATCTAGAACATTCTTATCATTTTCTTCTTCATATTCGCGATAAAGATTAATAACGGCATTTTTAAGTTCATTAGGCATGACAAAAGAGACACCATATTCATCTAATTTAGCTTTTAATTGCTCATGAGTTTTCAATTGTTCATTGATTTGATAAATAAAATCATCATCTGCTTTTATTAAGGCAGAATCAATCAGACGTTTTAATCTAATACCAGTTTCTGTATCTTTGTATTCTAATCTGAAAAAAACAATTAAAATCTTAGTATATTCTTTAAACCATTCTTTATTAACAAATAAAAAGTTGTCATTTATTCTATCAATATCAGTTTTGATATTCATCAAATTTAAAAAGTTTAAATCAAGCTTGATTTTATTTGTATACGATTCAAGAAAGAAACGATCTAAATTGATAGCTTTTTTAATATACGTACTAGCACTTTCAATATCTTTTAATTTGGAATATAAATCAGCAAAGCTCACTAAAAAATCTGGATAATCAAAAGGAATTTCGACGATATTATCATTGATTTTGTAAACATCAATAGCTAAATCATCTGATATTATCGTGTGAGGATAAAGCATCTCACATTCTTCTTTATTTTCAACATATGAAAGAGCAAGGTTTAAACATTTTTCAATTTCACTATTCATAGTAATGAATTCATTTTTTAGTTCATTGAGATTCTTGCAATTAGGTAGTTTAGCTTGAAGCTCTTTGATTTTACGATCAATTAATTCAACCGAACTATCGTAGACTTTACTTGTTTCTGATGAATCTTTTTTTGAAAGATAATCAATAAAAAAATCAAAAAAATTTTTTTTCTCTTTATCATTTGAAATCTCGTTTCTGATGATGTCTTCAAGGAAAGGAACATCTTTGCTTAAATCACCAGTGAGTTTCTTTTTTATTTCTTCTAAGCGTTTTTTTGTCATATAAAAAATTATAGTTAATTTTCATGTGTTTTTCTATAGTTTTTAAACTTTTATCTTAAAAAAAGGTATTCTGCATAAAAAAAGTGCTACAGTTACTTTTTTGCAACTGTAGCACCTGAGCATCGGAAAAAGAATTTATTGGTTATTTTCTTCATCACTTAAGACGCCATAAGTGAGGAATGATAAAACACGATCGAATGTTAAATTATCTTTACCGACAAAGATGAGTTTATCACCGACGTGCAAAACAAAGTCAGGACCGACAGATTGTCTGGTGATATTGTCTTGGCCTAAAACTGCAACTATTGTAGCTTCGGTATAGTTCCAGAAATAGACATCACCAATGGTTTTACCATTAATCCATGAATTTGCTGGTATTTCAACAGTAGAGAATTTAACAGCTTCTGTTGTTTGATATGTGAATGAATCCTTCATATCATCGATAGCTGTATCAATCTTTTCCTGTAAATTCTTTTGTTCTAATAATAATTTTTCAAGATTTGAATACTTATCTTTAATTTGGGTTTCAGCTTTCCACTTGTTAGCAAATTCTCTTGCATGTAAAACTGAATCTACATAGACACCAACCCCTCTTTTAGAAGTGACAACGCCATCTTTCTCCAAGATGTTTAAGGCTTTTCTAACGGTTTCTGGAGAGACACCATAAGTAGCTCCTAAAACAGATCTGCCTTTTAATAACGTTCCTTCTGGATATTCACCAGTAAGAATTTTACCACAGACATCTTGAGCAATTTTGATGTAACGTGGAGTTGTACGTTCTTTTATCATAGCTAAAATTTTCCTCCGTTATTTGAAACACTAAAATTATAACTAAAAAATAAAAAAAAGCAAGCAATATAGCTAAAAAAATTAATTAACGATTTTATCTTAAAAAAAAGTTGCTTTTTAAAAAAGATACACAGCAATGTTCTTTTTAATAGCTCTGATAGCACTTTTTTTGGAATAAAGAAAATGAAAAAAGTTATTAAAAATATTTTAGTTGTAATATTGATAAAATTATAAGATAATTAATAGGTTGATTTCAACTAATATTTTAAGGTGAATAAAATGGAAAAAATAAAGTATTTATTTAAAAGCTTATATAGCAATCAAACAATCATTGATGGTAGAAAGAAACATACTATTTCTTCGATAGTCATGTTTGTCTTAGGTTTCTTCTTATTGTGGATCCCTATTTTGTCAAAAGGTTACACAACTTATTGTGCTAGTGCTTTGTTTAATGACAAGAAAACTACCAATCAAGAAATAGATACAGCTTTCCTAAAAGCATTTGATAAAGATTATTTTAAAACAATCACTTTCGTTAAAAATTCTAAGACAAATGCTGTTAATCTTGATTTTAGTGGATTAAATGATGAAAAATTCTATTTAGCTGATGCTCAAGGAGTATCTACTCAAAGTGATGTTGAATATAAAGGCACTAACGAAAAAGAATTAATCAAGGGTACCTTTTCATACACTACTAATAACAACATTTTTGGTATTGATTACTACTATGACGTTATCTCCTTTGATAAAGGTGATAAATGGAAAACCCCAGCCGATACAGAAACTGTTGTTTATGAGAAAACTGATAAACTCATCCCTCTTCAGCTCTTTTATTTAAATTTGACTGATGATTATTCTGATAGTGATGCTATTATTAGCTTTGCTAGAAAACAAATTTTAAGAATCAGCGATGATAATACTAAAAGAGAGAATTTCCCACATTCATTTGCTGTTTTTACACCAAATAGAATTTATTTAAATATTTATAGCTTGCATTCTGCTAAAACTAATGCTCTAATCAATGGCTATCAGGGGATTATCTCAGATGCTTTTGGTGATGATGTTGTAGGAAAAACTTTCCAAAGTGTTCTTGTTAAAGATACTGATAATATCTCTAATTTAGCAGATAAAAATAAGCAAATATATCAAAATTTTGCAAATACTCTTCATTCAATGGCTTTCCCAGCACAGGTTAAAACTATTTGGTTTAATATTGGTATTATCTCAGCAGTTTATGTAGGTGTTGTTTTACTAGCTAGTGGTGCCTTGATCTTCTTACACAAGAGAAAACGTTCAACTTCTAGAGATACTAATTACTGGGAAGCTTTAAAAGAAGCAATGGTCTTAGTTTTCACACCAGCAATAATTGGTTTAGCTGTTGGTTTCTATAACTACACATTTGAAATCACTATCTTCGTTATGTGCGTTTTGTTTAGAACATTCTTTATTCATTCTAAAATCATTCCGCCTTCTTATATACAAAATAACAAGCCACTTTATCAAGCAAGGCAATAATTATTGCTATATAAAAGTTGGAACTAAAAATTTAAAATATAATCACTCACCTTAGTTAAAAATAACTTTAAATATCATTAAAAAATAGCAAAAAGGACATAAAAAAGATGCTGATTTATAAGAAAAAAGCTTTATAAGTCAGCATTTTTATTAATAAATAATAAATACAATTATTATATACAAATGTAATTATTACAATTTTTAATTATTTTTATTATTTACTTCTCTTATCTACGATTTTATGCATTTTTCTTAGAAAGCTTAATATATATTTATATATTATAATTAACGAGAAGATTTTATCTTTCACTCTTTTTATAACGGAGGTTACTATCATGCCTAAACACAAAAAGATTATGTCCATCATTTCACTGCTTTCTATTGCATTACCTTTAGCTAGTTGTGATAAGCCTAACACCGATAAAGTTGTTATTGACGATTCAACAGTGAGTGAAGATGAGAGCGTTCTCAACTCCATTGTTTTTAATAGCAAAACATTTACCTACGATGGTATGTCACATACACTTGAAGCTACTAATATTCCAGATGGGATTTTAGTTTCATATACTGGTAATAACAAGACTGAACCAGGTGAATGGAATGTAACTGCAACTTTCATCAATCAAAAAACAGGCTATGAATATAAAACTGTTAAAACAGCAGTTATGAATATTATCGATTCAGGTGCCTCTGATAGTGGCCTTGCTACAAGTGATCCTAAATTATCTAAAGTTGTTTTTTCTGATAGAAACATTGAATATACAGGCAAAGCTCCAAAAGTTTCCGTTGATAATTTACCAACTGGATATAGTGTAAACTATACGGCAGTTAAGATAACTACTGACTCTGAATTTGATAAAGGGCAAGTTTCACTTGATGAAATCAAAGACGTTGGCAATTACATTGTCTACGCTAGAATTTCTTCTCCTTCAGGCAATGTTTTTAATAAATCATCTATTCTTAGAATCACTGCTAGAAAATTAACTATTAGCAATGTTTATTTAAGAAATGCATCATATCCATATAACGGCTCTATTCGTTCGTTAAAGTTGACTGATTATAATGGGAATGCTGCTTTAGAAACAGATGGTACTTTAAAAAGAAGCGTCAGTGTGTCTGGTCAACAACTTCAAACTATTTCTGGTGCTTATGATTCTGATTTACAAGCTGGCAAAGTTAATGTTGTCGGAACATATTCTAATAATGGCAAAGTAGAAGCTGGTCAATATGTTGTCACAGTTTCTTTTACAGTTTATGAGGATGCTAATCATAATGTCGTCAATAAAAATTATGAAATCACTTCACCTATTTCAGGAACTTTAACAATCATTGATGCTATGTCACACACTGTGACTTTCGTTAATGCTAAAGGAAGAGTTTTAAAGACAGTCGAGAATGTTATGGATGGTTCATCTATCGATGATTCAGTTGTTCCTGAATATATTCCAAGCAACCCTACTGCTTATAAGAAAATCTATAATACTGCTTCACTTACCAATATTCGTGAAGATAAGATGATTACTGTCACTTATGAACCTACTATTTTTTCAATTAAATACATCATTCCACGTGGATTAAATAGTTCAAGCAACCCATCTTCCTATACATATGAAGATGAAGACATCACATTAGAAATGCCTAATATGGATAAAGGATACGCTTTTAAATATTTCTATTATCTCGATGAATTAAATAATGAAGTTATTGTTGAAAAAATAAATAAGAATAGTGTAGGAAACTACATTCTCTTTGCTAAAGTAGAAGCTTTAAATGGCGAGGACAGTACTGTAACTTTACGTGATAAATTCACTGAATATACAGGTGAAGAAATAACTGCTGATGTTTTAGCACCAGAAGAAGCTGATTATACAGTTTACTATACTGGAAGTGATGGAAAAGAAACAACAAAAGCTCCAACTGCTGTCGGCTCCTATAGTGTTAGAGTTGAAGTTAGAGGTGTTGATTCTGCTACTAGTTATCCAATTCAATACAAAGATTTACTTGGTCTATTAGTTATTTATAAACAACAAATTGTTATCGATTCTAGTGATATCAAAGCTTTCTCTGATCGTGGAAGAGAAGAAATATTTAAGGACAGCAATAATGTCTTTTCATTAATCAAAGAAGGCATGCTAACTAAAAGCCGTGAATATGAAGAAAATAAACCAGTATACATTTCTCTTAATAATGTTCCAGATTATTTAGAATACACAGTAACTTACACCGATTATGAAGGTTTCACCTATACAGATGGTGTAACTAATGCTGGAACATACATTGCTAGAATTTCTTTTAAAACAAGAGATTCTAATTACGATGTTCCTGCCGATATTTATGAACAAATTATAATTGCAAAGAAAAAAGTAACTCTCAGTGAAGATGTTTTAAAAGATACTCTTTTCCCTGATGTTACCGAAACATATATCGAAGGTAATACCTACACTAAAGAAGCTAATGGTGTAGATAATAATGGCTATTTTAAAGATTATCCAGAATTTAGGGTTTTAAAATATGAAAATAATTCAGTTGTTGGCACCACTGGTGAAAACAATTATGCATCTATTTATATTGGAGCTTCAAATTCAAATTATGAAGTAGCTCTTGCTAGCGGAACAAATAGATATACACTTGTTACTGATTATTCAACTGGATTACCATGTTTAAAATATGATGCTTTATTTAGAGTTGTTACTCCTACTAACGTCAGAAAAGTAACATATATTTACCAAGATACTTCCAATAATTATCAAATTGAAGCTAATAACATTTCAGCTTCTGTTGATAATCGTGCTCCAAGTATTGAAGTAACTGAAGATTTATATAAGAAAACTAGTATCTATAATGCTAATACTCTTGTCCCATTTATTTGGTATGACTTTGATTGGATTTTAGCAACTAAAACTGGTAATACTTATAAAGCTGTTTCACCTGAAGTCAGTGTCAAAGATTATATTGTTCAAAATAGTGATGGTGAATTATATTTTATTTTAAAAGCTACATTACTTACTGCAACCATTAAATGGGTGGATGAAACTGGTTTAGTTGATCAAACAACATTGAACTATTTAAATAATACTCATGGTAAATTGTCACATGACCAAGTGACCATGAATATAGGTCAGTGGGTTGGTTATAATGATCCTACTATTTCTCAATTTAATAACGTTGAAAATGAATTCTTATACTACTATACAGATAGAAATAACCCAGCTGGTTCTAAACTTGCTAATCAACTCGATAAAACTGTAATCAAAGAGCCACGTGTTGATACTACCATTTATTTATATGCTAGAAAAAGAGACTATACTGGTGGTTATAAAGTAAATTATAAAGTTATCACTGGTGATCAAATTCAATATGTTGGTGGTCAGATAGCTAATCTTGATACTTCTTTCTCTGGTTATGACACTATCTATGTTGGAAAAGATACTAATTTTAAAGTATATTCTGATCCTTCTAAAGATGGAAAAAGATTCAAAGGTTGGTATGTTTTAGATGCTAATGGAAAATTAAGTGTCTTAGTCAATTCTAATTTGGTTTTAAAAGATGAGATTGTTAAAAACAATGTCAATAAGAATGGATCAGGAGAAAACACTATCAATGTTTATGGTGTTTTTGAAGATGAAGAATATAATCTCACTTTAGATTTCTTAAATGGAAATACATTGTCTTTAACAGCCAAATATGATCAAGGTTTTGTTGATGCAGTTAATGCTAGAAATCAAATAGCTACTTATGTTAAAAATAATTGCCCTACAGGATACAAAGCTGATATAAGTACTGTCAGTTTCTTAGATTCAACAGGTGCTAAAATCAATATCATGGATATTGCTTTTAGATATAGATATATTAAAGATGTTATCTTGACTGTCAAATATCAACCAAGGACAATGGACTTTGATTTTATTCTTCCTGCTACTGATAGAAATGGTGAAGCTGAGAAAAAAGTGCAAACCATCACTCAAAAGCATGGTGATCATTTCTTGCTTCCAACAAATGTCTATCGTGAAGGTTACACTGTTGAAAAATGGCAAATGAATGTCAATGGTAATTTAGTTGATGTTGTTTCTAATTCAATAGTGGATTTGTCATTATTTGGTGAAAGTGTCACCAAAGTCGAAATTAGAGCTGTTTTCAAACTCAACACCTATAAAATATCAGTAGTTACATCAGGAGATGAACCAGTAAGTACTAGTACTATAAGTTATGGTGATAATTTTAATGTTGATACTTACTTTACTGCACCTGTTAAAGCTGGTTATGTTTTCCAAGATTGGTATATTGGAAATACTAGATTAAAAGATTTAGTTAGAAATTACAAATTTACATTTACAAGTGATATTGTTGTTTATGCCCATTATCGTGCTAAAAAATATAATCTAAAATTCTATAATGGTAATAGTGAACTAACTTCTTTAACCAATTATTTTGCTCAATATGGTAAGACATTTGACTTACCTGAAGATAATGGTATGGTTGTTGGTAAAACATTAGAAGGATATTATTTAGATAGAGATTTTAAATATCGTATCACTTCATCAGTTTTATGTGCTGATAATATTGATGCAGATTTCTTACCGTCAAATTATGCAGATCAAGCAACTATTTATTTGTATGCTAAATTCACACCTAAGAAATATAATATGACACTAGTCATGGAAAATTATACTGATCCTATCACTTTGAAAGAGTTTAAAACAGAGACTGTTCAAATTGAATATGGTGTAAGTGGTAATTTATATAAATATTTGATGGATAATTATGCTGAATTAAATAAGTATTCAGGACCATATACAGCAGGTAAAGTTTTTAAAAGCTGGAATATCGGTAATCAGATACTCGATATGTCAGATACAAACTTAACATATAATTACAGTTATGATGTTGTCATTACTTGTCAATATACTGGAAAGAGTTTAGGGACTGCTGATTATTATTGGCTCAGTCAAAATGCTTCTAAAGGTCAAGTTTATTCAGGCAGATATGATCCTAAAACTATCAGTGGCAAAGAAGCTTTTTATGGTGCTTCAATCAAAACTGTCACTTTAACTGATACTGATGCTAAAAATAAAATGCTTGATGCATTAAAAGTTAAGTCAAGTACAGCTTCTTATAGTGATAGTTATATTTCAGCTTGGTATTATTTAAAAGAAGGTCAAATAGTTGATCCAAATGCACCAATTGATTTGACACAATGGGTATTAACAGATAGTGATACAGCTATTACCAATTCAACGTCTTTGACTTTACTTTGTGTTTTCACTAGACCTTCATATCCTATCACAATCTTTGATAAAGAACAGAATCAACAAATTTCATATACAACATCTGATTTGACCAGTGCTTCTAGTTTTGCTATCCATAACAGCACCCCATACAATATTGAAATGGAACAAGTTACTGGTAATGATGGTCTTATAACTTATAAATATAAATTTTATGAGATGTTATTTGATGAAAGTGGTAATAGATTACCAAATCAAACATATATAACTTTTGAAATCAAAGAAAACAAAGATTATAACTTTGATGGTAGAACTTTCCAAGTAACCAGTAGTGAAAATGGTAACCCTATCAAGTGGTCGTTAAGAAAAATTGAAAACACTAATAATAGATATCAACTTACTGGTGATTATCAAACAATCAGTGAACTTCTTAATGCAAACTTATCTTATACTAATGGTTTTTCTGATGCTAGTAACATCATTATTTCACCAGTTGTCACTAAGAAGAATTCTGTCTCCGTCAAATTCTTTGCTTTAGATAAGGCAGGTAATTCTGAAATATATAGTCATTCATCTATTATTAAGGGAAATAGTTACACATTACCTAACGATATTCCTGAATCATATGATGGAAGAGTTTTTGCAGGCTGGTATTTATGGACTAAAGATAGTGATCCAACAGCTGCTGATTTCATTTTAACTGATAAAGACAATGTATTTAAACCAGGTGGTCAATTCAATACTTACGATACAAGTGATACTATCACTTATATTGCTAAATATGAATATAGTTCAGTTTATATCTCATATAAGATAAATAATAATGCCATCATGGATTTTACAGTTGATGGACAAAAAGATTTGATCATCGATAAATTTGCTGATACAACAACTACGTTAACTTTAAGAACTCAAAAATTAGATCATTATAAATATTATTATTATAATATAGTTGATGCTAATGGTAATATTTTAATTGCTAATATTTTAGCAGGCGATTCTAATAAGACTGCTATTGCAGGAGAAAAAACATCACTTACTTATGGTGAAATTTTAAAGCTCAATCAATCACGTCTTTATATAGTACCAGCCGAATCTTCAAATCCTGATAGACAACCAGAATATACTGGTATGATTATAAGATACAAGATTCATTATTATGATACTGGATTTGGTGTTAATTCATCATATGATGTTGATAATGGTAATGTTGTTTTATATGGTCCATTTTTAGTCGATAAAGAAGATGGCTTATCAAAAGCTACTGATGCAAATGGTAATGAATATGAATATTTACCTCTTTATAACCCATATAAGAATTCAACCTTTGATGGACTTGATAGCTATGGCTATGTCATTGCTTATAAACTTGCTGATAATAATTATTTGACTGATTATCAGTTGAAAAAAGCTGATCTTGAAACATTAGGCGATGATGTTTTACTTGAAGGATATCATGTTTATCAAGAAAAAGCTGAAAAATCAACATTAAAAAATGATCCTGGATTTCAATTTGAATATAATGATAATTGGGACTGGTATTCAAGAGAAGAAACAAAGTCAGAAACTATAGGAGGATGGGGGGTAAGGTATAATGATAATATTAGCAAACAAGTTGACAATTTATTAATACCTTCTTACTTTGTTAAAAAAGATAATGCATCAATTGAAAAAGTAACTGTGATTGGTAGATGCTCAAAATTTACTCCTACATCAATTAAAATGGGGAATACTATTACCTTAATTGCAATAGCTGCTTTTAATATTGCGAACTCTAACTTGAAGACAGTTGTTTTCTCTCAGAATTTAACCATTATAGGTGAAAATGCTTTCCATAGCCAGAAAAATATTATTTCTTTATCATTCCCTGCAAGTTTAAAAACGATTGAGTCTGGAGCTTTCGTTGATGCAATAGGTTTAGAATCAGTTACTTTCAATAAAAACTTGGAAACAATAGGTACTTCTGCATTTGAAATTACTGATGAAAAAACCACAACCAAACTTAAAACTCTTAAATTTGGTAAAAATTTAAAGAAGATAGGTGATTATGCTTTCTTAAATAGAAAGGATCTAGAAAAAGTTTATTGGGATGAGTTAGATAATGTTGATTATCTTGATTTTAATAAGTATGACGCAAGTTCTGATATTACTATTACAAATTCTGATATGAAATATATTGATGGTGCTCAAGTTACAATAGGTAATTATGCTTTTAGGCTTAAAACAGATGGTGGTAATCTCAGAGGTATAAATACAAGGATCATTTTGCCTCGTAATCTTAAAAGTATTGGTGACTTTTGTTTTGCTGATAGATGGCTTACTGATGTTGTTTTTACAGATCCATATAATACTGCCTATGAAAAAGATGATAGAAACTGGCCTGAACTTACAATAGGTAATAATGCCTTTAATAGTTATTGTAGTGGTGGAACTGTTTTAACAAGTACTGACTACCAAAGTGAGACTTTTAAAGCATTTAATAAAACAATCCACATACCAGTCAATACAACTTCAATAGGTGAGCAAGCTTTTGCTAATACTTTGTTATATCATAAAGGAATTTCATTTTATAATGTTGATATAGATGTAAAAAATAAATATAGTTTAACAATAGGTAAGCAAGCTTTTGCGATGCTACTTACTAAAGGCGATGGAAGTATGCTTACTGAGAATCTTGAAAAAGTTAGAGATGAAAAATTCTGGCAATTAGTATTGCCTGCTCGTACAACTACAATAGGTGTAAAAGCTTTCTACAATGTTTTAGATATTGGAAGTAATAATCAAAAAAAATCTGGTATTATCTTATCATATGATATTTACAATTCTAGATTAAAAACAATAGGAGATCAAGCCTTTGCAATTAATGTGGATACGGGTGAAACAGCAACATACAGAAATCCAGATATTGAAAACACTACAACTGTTGCAACTGCTATGAATTATAATAACATCACTATTCCTGTTTCCTTAGAAACAATAGGTAAAGCTGCTTTTGTAAATAGAGGAAGTATTAAAGAAATAACTATTTTTGGTGGATATAATGATGGAAATATCAGTTTACTTAAGACAATTGGTTCATTTGCATTTTCATATTGTGTAAATCTTTCTAAAATCAATAATGGTTTTTCAGATAGCTTAACTGACTTGGGTGAATATGCTTTTACACATTGTGAAAGTTTAACTGGCAATTACAAAGATAAAACAGCTATTTATTTTGGAAAAGGCTTGACTGAAATTGAACGTGGTGTCTTTACTTATACAGGTGTAAAAGCAAAAAGTTCTGATAAATTGGATATTGTTTTTGCTTCATATTGTTTAAAAAGAATAGATTCATATGCGTTCTATAAAAGTAATGTCACCAATATTTATGTTAACAATATTAAAGGTTATTTAGGAACCACTTATCAAATAGGTGACTTTGCTTTTGCGTACACTTCAAAGTTACAAAATGTAGTTACTGATACTGATTTTTGTAGAAATGGGTATTATAGAACTGATAGACAAAATAAAGGAAATTATTCAAGTACAGATACTAGTGCTAGTGCTAGAACTATAGTAGATGATATGTCTATTTATGGTTATATAGGTAATGAAGATGTTTCAGTTAATGTTCCTGAGTCTACAAAATTAGAAAAATATACTTTCACCGATAATGCCGCTGGTATTGATTTGACTGGCTTTTTTGTTGATGATAATGATATATATGATAAAAATGTTAGAACAAGAGGTACTATATTTAATTCTGGAGCAGAAATAGGTAATAAAATTATGCCAACAAGTGGCAATGTGGAAATAGATAAAATGGAACTTTGGGGTGGCGATGGCAATACAAATAATGTTGGCGATTTAGGTGATGCTAGTAGTTCTACTTATGATATTAAATGCAATTACAAAATATATAAACGTGGAAGTCAAATAGGTGTTGGTGCATTTATGTCAACTAATGCTAACTTTTCATATAATTATAGTAATCATGGTGCAACTAAATTATATTGTGTAAATCCATATACATTTGCAAATGCACAAAATGCATTTGTTGCTGTTAAACTCGATGAAAGTAGCAGCAAAAATTCAAGAACTGATAGCTTAGATATTAATGTAGGTCAAACCAGTGTTAACAACACAATTGATCGTATTTTACCTAAAATATTTAATTTACCTGATAATTGGGTAAATAGTTCTAATCAAGCAAGTAGACCTAAAGATGATAGGTCAACTATTGCTACTTATGCTTTTAAAGATACTGATGCATATGCTGGCGGAATGCAGGTTATGTTTGATGGTAATTCTGCTGGCAACTATTGTTACGCACTATGTTTTTATACATCAGATATTGAACCTTATGGTTTAGCCGGTATAAGATTGTTGCAAAAATATACTATATTTGATCCTATTGCTAACTCATACAGTATACTACGTGAAAATGGTGGTGACTGGAACAAAGGAAGACATTATGTAACAACTAATGAATTCACTGGTGAAACAGGTGGTGGAAAGAAGACAAATAGAGGTGGTGCTGATTTAGTATCTATGGATGCTACAAATCCAAATAGTTCAGTATTATTAACATCTCTTACTGGTGTTGCAACTAATCAGTATGAATGGTCACTTTCTTATAAAGATGTAAGAGATATAAATAATAGCGAGTCATTCACAAATTATGTTAATAGTGCTGAAGACAAACCAATTAAAGGTAGCTACAAAAATGGTGTTGGTTACATATGTAATGGTACAGGTTCAGCTGAACCATTTGCAATGTCTGGTATTAGAACAGGTTATGCATATATGCCACCTAATAAAAGAGTAACTTTGGATTCAAATTGTCGTATTAAAAAATTCAAATCTTTCTCTTTCTATGATACACCATCTTTGCTTATTTCGTCAGGATCAGCTAGAGATAGAAGAAATACCGAGTGGAATGGATACACAGGTACTGTACTTGATTATGATGAATATGTATATAGTGGTGCTTTCTACAACAATAGAAATATCCTTCGTCTTGTATTAAGTATGGATGTACAGATGTATGATTTTGCCATCTGGGGGACAAGAATTGAAACTAGAAATGGACGAAAATTCCAGAGTTTAACAACTGAGAAGCAAAATAGAGACAATACTGCACTTGATAGAAAAGCACTTGGTTTAATGACTTATGAACCATATCATGATCAAGTTGCTGGTATGATAAGAATATTCGCTCTATTTTCAGGAAGATCGTGTTATTATACGGGTTCTACTAGTGAAGATTCTCTTAAGAAAATTATGAATCAACCAGATGTTTCTGGTAATAAAACTTATGCACCTTACCTATTTCAAAAAGGTGGTGATAATAAAGGTGCAACTCAAATTTTTATGCCATATGGTACTTATGAATATACAGAGGGTTGGGAGTGTGATGCTTATGACTTCAGTAGATATCAGAACAGATGGGGATACACTACATGTAGTAAATTTTCAACTATAAGAACATTTGTAAGTTCCGATGACGAAATTTATGATATGAAAGAAAATCAAAAAGCACGCAATGGTGCGAATGGAAAAAGTAGTGCATAGTAATTTTGATTTATACTATTAAATAAATTCAAATGTTATTAAAAAATTATCTAACTAGATAAATTAAACCTCTTAGTTTATGATTACATCATAAATTAGGAGGTTTTTAATTTATGTATTCTAAGTTGACTTTATATGAATGGTATCCCACAAAGATTTCCATCTAGATAAATAAAATCTCTTAGTTTATGATTTTTCATATATTAGGAGGTTTTTTATTATATGAACTATAGTGATTTTGAAAAGCAAAGTTTAGTTGATGAATTGTAAGCGTCAATAACTTTGACGTCCTATAAATTTATCTCCTTATATGTCATACT
>CALBLI010000060.1 GCA_937896065.1 uncultured Caryophanales bacterium
ATGATGTTGAAGGTGGTTCTACTTGTTTAAAATGCCATGCGTATCGAATGGATATTGCTTATAAATATGCTTATGAACATAAGTATGAATATTTTACAACCGTCATGTCTGTTTCCAGTAAAAAGCCATCACATGATTTAAATGTGATTGGATTGAATTTAGAAAAGAAATATCCGACCACCAAATTTTTGATTGCTGATTTTAAAAAAGAAAATGGTCAACTCATCGGCATTAAAATATCGAAAGAAGAAAAAATGTATCGACAAAATTATTGCGGATGCAAATACTCTTTAATTGAAAGAGACAAAAGAAATAATCAGTGATATTCTTTAAGTAATTTTTGATAATTTTTTTTAGCTTCTTCATCATTTTTAAAAATTAATGTGATTTTATTATTTGCAAGTTCAACTTTAATATTTTTACTACTACCTTTGATTTCTCTTCTCAGCGATTCGACATCTCTATTTGAAAGGTTGCCTGCAAGAATTTTATTTAATAGTTCTTTTTGACTATTTTTATCAAAATTAATCAAGTTTCTTGCTATTGTGTACGTGATTTTATCCTCTTTTAATGCTTTTAAAACAGTATTATCTAACTGTTCTAATCTTTTGATATTTCTAATTTGTGAGATAGATATATTTAAAAGATCTGCTATTTTATAATCATCATATCCTTCTTCATTCAATTTTAAAAAGAAGTGAGTCAAAAACAAAATATTGTATTTTCCTTTTTGCAAATAATAATAAATAAATTTAATTTTTTCTTCTTCAGTTAGTGAAATAGCATAGATTTGAATCACGCTCTCTTTACTTAAAAAAATAAATCTATATAAATTATTAATCAATATATAATTACCATTTTCTTTAAAAGCAATAAATGGTTCAACTGATGATATCTTCTCTTTATTTAAGTTATTTTTGACTTCAGAAAGAAGTTTAAAATCATATAATTTAGAAAGATTAACATCACTAATATCAACATTTAATAAAGGTAAGTCAGTCAGTGATTTTTCAATTTTAGAGACTACTTCCTCATTGCTTTTATATTTGTTAACAAGGGAAGAAATATCAATTCTTGTGTTTCTTTTCGACATATTCCATCACCTCTCTAGCTAGTGCTAAATATGAAAGAGAACCCATAGAAGATGGTTTGTAATAATTGACAGGGAGAGCATTTAACGTAGCCATTGGAATGGAAACATTTCTTGGAATAACACAAGTAAAAACTTTATCTTTAAAATCTTGTCTGATATTGCTTAGCATATCAACATTCATCTTAATTCTTTGATCATACATGGTTATTAAAAATCCCATTATTTCCAAATTAGGATTGCTTGTCCTTTGAATTTGAGTAATTGTTGCAAGAAGCTGTGCTAAAGCATCAATTGCAAAATATTCACATTGAACAGGTATTATTAGACTACTAGCAACATTTAAAGCATTCAGTGATAGGTATCCTAAAGATGGAGGACAATCCATTATCACATAATCAAAAAGTGAGACATATCTTTCAGAAAGAATTTCTTTAAGCCTATCGGTTGGTGCTTTCATATCACGTTGAAATAATTTAGTTTCAACCATTGCTAAATTTAAATTGCTAGGTACAATTGACACATTTACAACATTGGTTTTCCTAATAGCTTTTTTTAGTTCAACTTCATTTAAAAAAAGTTCAGACATTGTCCTTTTTAGTGTCGATGAATCAATACCTAACGCCATCGAACAATTGCCTTGTGGATCTAAGTCAAGAAGAAGAACTTTCTTGTTATATCTTGCAAGAGTTGAAGCTAAGTTGTAGGCGGTAGTAGTTTTCCCAACTCCACCTTTTTGATTTATGACGGCTATCTTTTCAGTCATACAAACATTTTACTCTCATAATCAAAATATATAAATACTTTTTGACTTTTTCTTGAAAATAAAGGTCAAAGCTACTATATTATTATAGTTATGCGTGCTATTCGCTTATTGGAGGTTTTCTCATGAGAAATAAAAGGTCATTTTTTGCCTTGTTACTTACTCTCTCTACAGTCATGACTTCATGTAAAAAAACTGAAGACTACACCTATCCTGGTGCTGATTTTAGGGAAGGTAAAATTGTTTATGTAAACGGCAAAGAATACAAATACAAAGATATCTACAAACTTTTTGATGGAAAGAAAGAATCTGCAAGTGCTTATTTTTCCATTGCTAAAAGTGTTTTGACTCAGTTAGTTACTGAAAGAACATCGGCTATGAAGACTATTGTTGATGATAAGATGGAAGATTATCGTGATCAATGGAATACAAATGCTAAAAACAACAATACTTCCTATGAAGAAGAAAAACAAAAAACTTTATCTAGTGAAGGCGTTTTAGATGAAGCAGCTTTAGAAAACAAGCTATATGTCAATCAACAAACTACTGAAAATGAAAATAATTACTTTAAAGATAACCCAGGTGCTGATGATTACACCTACTATATATCTGAAGATGTAACTAAAAAGTTTGTTACTGATAACCTTCCATATCATGTCTCACACATCTTAGTGAAGGTTGATGCTTCAAGTGATGGTGAAGGTTTATCAAATGGTAAGATTTCAGCAGATAATGCAACTAAGATTGGTACCACTATTAAAAACCTTATTTCCAGTGATTCATTTGGATCAGTTGCTCAACAACTTTCTGATGATTCAGGCAGTGCTAAAACATATGGTGAACTCGCTGATTCTTCAAATGGTGTAGCTATGGAAAAAAGAACCTCTTACATCAATGAATTCAAATTAGGTATCTATGCTTATGATGCATTTGTCAATAAAAACACTGGTAGTGGAACTAATACTACTTTAAAGAAATCTCTTCGTGTTCCAGGTCAAGAATTAGATGATGGTTCTCAAGATACATCAGTTTCTAGTGAGATTGCTGATACAAGTATCTATAAAAAACAAGTGTTTGGTATTCCTTTATCTGTTGCTTTAACAATGTCTTATGTCGCTAGTAAAGATAAAGCTGATTCAGGTAGTAAGCCAACTAATGCTAGTGAAAATCAATATCCTAGAAATATCTATTTTAATAACTACTTCAATCAACACTCTGTATCATTTATTTATAATGATGCTGATGAATACAAAGCTAATTTCTTAGCTGATATAAAAGCAACTTATGGAAATGATGATACTTATAAAGATATTGCCTATGTTTCTAAAGCTGATGCAACTAGTGCTGGTGGTGATGCTAACAAATCAGTTGAAGCTTTACTTCCTACAAGATATGAAGAATATAGGTCAATTCAAGAAACTCTTGATACTTATATAGGTTCCAAAGATAAAAGAACCGATGCCTATAGTAAGAAGTTTAAATCATTTACTGAAGTTGCTGCCGCTGATGCTAAACTTGTTTCATACAAAGGCAGTTATCAAAAAAATTCAGCTAAAGATGAATATTATGCAACAAACAAAGTAACTGCACTCGATACTTCAGATAAAGATATCTTGACTGATGAAAGAGGTAATCCAATTATTGTCGTAAGAGGCGGTTCTGATTCATATCAAGGAATTCATTTCATCACTGTTAATAAAAATCCATTCAATAATACTGGCATTGATGAAAATAATTACAAATACTGGTCTATTACTATTCCTGATAGTTCTAAAACTGGTGCTGCTTATTCAACCGATTATTCAACAAATCCATCATTTATCAATTTTGTTAATGATTCTTCAAGTCAAAAAACAACCTATAAAGATAGAGCAACCATGATCAGAAATGATATCAAAGCTGCTAATTCTTCTTTACAAACATATGACTTATGGGAATACAACTTACAAAAATATAAAGAAAAATATAATGTTGACTTCTTAGAATTATTAGGCGATAAGAAAAATACTATTGTCTCATATGTTAACTCTAGTAAGAAAGGTACCATTTCTTCATCAAGCGATACCCTAGATTCAAGTTGGGAATCATATATTAAAAAACTCACTTATGACGAAAATATTGCCAAACCTAGAGATATGATTCCAACAGTTTGTATTGGTTATTTCAATAGAGGTTCTTACTCTATTAAAACTAAAGATCCAAATGATTCATCTAAAACTGTTGATACATATATAGGAGGTGCTTGTCATGTCAGTAAATAAAAAATTCAGAAAGTCTATTTCATTTTTAGCTTTAGGTTTACTTTTAAGCTCATGTGGTTCTTCTACACCAGTTAAATATCCAGAAGATTATAGTGATAAAGTCTTTGATAATAGTGCTTTAGATGGCAAAGAAGATTCACCAGTTGATGGAAATGACTGGAAACATTATTATGATAATGTTATTTCTTCATCAAGTGATGTTTATAAGAATGCTTTGAATCAAATTTTGCTTGATATTTCTAAATATGCTTATAACAATGATGGAACTGCTGGTGGTGATGTAACTCACATATTAAATGATTTCAATGATAAAAATTCAGTTTATTTAGGTACTAACACTTCTACTGGTGATTACGATAACCTTTTAAATCGTGCTAAAAATTCCATGTTAGCTCTTGCTCAAGATACTAATTATATTAAAGATAATTTATTCTATGAATCAAAATTTGTTGCCGCTCAACAACTCGCTTATACCTTAGGTGAAAATTTTGATGATAGCAAGATAAGCAAAGCTGGTAGATTTGTTCCTAAAAATGCTACTTATGAACAAATCTTCACAGGTGATTACTCTCATTATATGGAAACCACTTATTATGATGATTTAAGAATGCAATATTTGACTGCTGATTACATCTATAATAAGTCCTATGCTTCAATTGGTAACTCTACTGCTAGAAAAGTTCAAGTTGTTGCTTTAACTGATAGAAGCGATAATGTCGGTGCTGCTAAAAGATTGCTTACTGCTTATGTAAGAGATTATATTGCAGGTACTGGTAGCGATACTTCTAAAGTTGGAACTGATCCTAACTTTGAAATATTACAAACCATGTGGAAAGGTGTCACTTCTGATTTTGTAAAAGAAATCGATCCCGATTATGTTAGCAGATATCCTAGTTCATTATTCTTAACTGCTGATCAACAAACATGGTTAAAAAATAAAAATAATAACCTCATCTCTGATTCTTCTTCTGAAATGCTTATTGGTTCTACTATGTCTGATAAGAAAAAACTTGATAAGATGAAACTTACAGGTGATCCTGAACATGATCAAGATGCCTACGCTAACAAAGATTCTTCACTTGAATCTTCTTATACTGATTCTTATACTCACTCAGTTGAGATTGGTCTTAGAAATAAAATTGATACTACTTTGAGTGCCAATTATGTTACAACTGGAATTTTCACTTCTAGTGATGATGTAGGCGGTGTTCCAACATCATTAAAAAATAATATTTTCTCTGTCAATTTAGCAACTGATAAAGATACAGTTGATAAGATGAAAAATAAGAAAGATAAAGACGGAAACGATTCAGCTGATTATGTTTCAATCGATGGTGTTTCCATCTTCCAAAATGATGGTAATAGATATATCATCAATAATGGTAGTGTCTCTTCTGACGATAATAAAATCATTCACTATGATTCAGATAACAAAATCTACTACATTGTTAGAATCTTAGATGTTGTTTCAAACTCTGCTTTAAATCAAAATTCAACAACTTCTATGTATGATACAGCTAGCAAGAAAGAACAAATTGCTCGTGAAGTCGCTTTCAAACTTGCTGATTCTGATACTTATCAAAAAGAAGCAACCATCTACTATCTTAGAAGATCTAATCTTGATATCTCTGATGATGCATTCTTAACTTATCTTAAAGACAATTATAAAGATTTATTTAAGACTACTTCACCATACGATAGTGAACCAAAGATTGCTTTTAAATCTAGATAAATAATATAAGAAGGCTACATAAAGTAGCCTTCTTTTTAAAAAAGAGGTAAATAAATTATGGATTCTTGTATTTTTTGTAAAATAATAAGAGGTGAAATTCCTTCTTATAAAGTCTATGAAGATGAACTGGTCATCGCTATTTTAGATGTTAATCCATCAAGTAATGGGCACACGCTTGTTATGCCTAAAGAACATTTCAGTGATGTAACAACTACTCCTAAAAATATTCTTGACCACTGTTTTGAAGTGAGTCAAGTTATCGCCCAAGCTCAAATCAAACAGCTTCATGCAACTGGTGTTAATATCATTACTAATGCTGGAAAAAGTGCAGGACAAAGCGTCATGCATTTTCATATTCATGTCATTCCACGTTATGAAAATGATGGACTTGACATCTCGCTTGGATTCCCAATTAAGAAAATTGAAAATAAAGATATGCTTCTTCTTTGCGATTCAATTAAAAAAGGCATTTAATATTAATTTTTGATATCATATTTCTATTATTTAAATGTCTAATAAAGTAAAATATATAGTTGTTAAACTATATATTTTTGCTATGGAGGTTGTATGTCTCAACTTGAAATAAAAAATCTAACTGTCAGTGCTGTTGGACAGTCAAATAATATTTTAAATGATGTTTCTTTAAGTGTTGATAAAGGGGATATTTTAGCACTTCTTGGTCCTAATGGTCATGGAAAATCGACACTTTTAAATACTATCATGGGTTCAACTTTTTATACTGTTAATGATGGTGATATTCTTTTAAATAAAGAATCTATTTTAAATGATGATGTGACAACAAGAAGCAAAAAAGGTATCTTTATGGCTTTTCAAAATCCACCTGAAATTCCTGGTGTCATAACCATGGACTTTCTTAAAGCAAGTATGAATGCACATCTTGATAAACCAGTCTCCATCTATTCTTTTTATAAAGAAGTCAATGCTGTTTATAATAAAGTAAATTTAGATGATGATTTAATAAATCGTTATTTGAATGACGGTTTTTCTGGTGGTGAAAAGAAAAGAAATGAAATACTACAACTTCTTTTATTAAAACCTCAAATATGCATGCTTGATGAAATCGATTCTGGTCTTGATTTTGATAGTATCAAAATGATTGCTGATATTATTAATGATTTAAAAAAAGAAGGCACCACCTTTATTATCATATCTCATTATCAAAAATTATTAGAGCTTGTTAAACCCAATAAAACAGCTATTTTAGTTAATGGTAAAGTTGTGTTAGAAGGTGATTATTCTCTTTCTTTAAAGGTTGCAACTTCAGGATATTCATTTTTAGAAAAAGAATATCACATTGATATATCAAAAAAAGAAAAGAAGCAAGTCATGCTTGAATCATGTGCTGTTAAAAAGAGATAAATATGAATATTATTAATCAAAATATCAAAACTAAAATTATCAAAGAAGATCAAAATTTAAATTATATCTTTTTAAATGAAGATAATTATAATATTGATGAAACAATTGAAGTTTTAGAAAATGTCAATTTAAATTTCTTAATTGGTGATTTTAAAGCCTCTAATAAAGATATTAATTTAAGTTTTAATTTACATAGAAATGCACGTGTATATGTTGATGTTATCTCAATTTCACGTTTATCTTTTATTAAAAAATTTCATATATGTATCAATCATCTTGAAGAAAATTCATATTCAAGATGCAAGATGATTGGAATCAATGATGATAATGCTACTTTAATTTTTAAAGGGGATTCTTTTATTAAAAATGGTGCTAAAAATTCTGATACAATTCAAGAAGCAAGAATAACCAATTTATCATTTGATTGCAAATCAGAAGCTAGCCCTGGCTTATATATTAAAGAAAATGATGTCAAAGCAAGTCATAAAGCTAGTCTTGGCAGTTATAATGAAAATGATATCTACTATTTATTGAGTCGTGGTTTGACATTAAAGGAAAGTAAATTACTAATATCAAATGGACAGCTTTATCCTATCATTTCAAAAATTGACGATGAAAATATAAAAAACGATATTGAATTAACAATAAAGGAGATTTTAAAATGAACCTTGGTAAAAATATAAGACAAGATTTTCCAATGTATAATGAAAATGGAAAATATAAAAACGTTCCTCTTCATTATTTAGATAATTCTGCTACTACTTTTAAACCATATCCTGTCATCAAAGCTATCAATAATTATAATTATCATATGACATGTAATGCTCATCGTGGTGATTATACTTTAGCATATGATGTCTCATCTGCTTTTGAAAAAGCCAGAAGTGAAATAGCTTCTTTTATAAATGCAAAAAATGAAGAAATTATTTTTACTTCCTCCACAACCATGTCTTTAAATGAACTAGCTTATATGCTTGAAGATACTCTTTTAGAAGGTGATGAAGTAGTCATTTCTAAACAAGAACATGCTTCTAATGTTTTGCCATGGTTTAATTTAAAGAAAAGAAAAGGTATTGAGATCAAATATGTCGACATTGAATCAGATGGAAATATTCTTCCTTCTAAACTTGAAAAAGTGATGAGCAGCAAAACTAAGATAGTTTCACTTGCTAGTGTATCTAATGTTTTGGGTTATCCTCTTGATGTTAAAGCTTTAGCTAAAGTTGCACATGATAATAATGCCATATATATTGCTGATGCTGCTCAAAGTATTGCTCATAATAAAACTGATGTTAAAGACTTAGATGTCGACTTTTTATGCTTTTCTGGTCATAAAATGCTAGGCCCAACTGGTATTGGTGTTTTATACGGGAAAATTGATAGTTTAAAAAGACTTGATCCAGTCTTTTTAGGTGGAGAAATGAATGCACGTTTTTATAGTGATTCAACTTATACTTTAGCAGATATTCCTTTAAGATTTGAAGCTGGTACTCAAAATATTGCAGGCGTTTTAGGTTTAGCTGCTGCCTGTTCTTATTTAAATAAAATCGGTTTTGAAAATATTTCATATCATGAATTAAAATTAAAAAAGCACCTGATTGAATTATTAAGGCAAAATAATGACGTTGTTATTTATAATGAGTTATCTCCTTCAGGCATTATCACTTTTAATGTTAAAGATGTTTTTTCACAAGATGTCGCTTCATATTTATCTACTTATGGAATCTATGTAAGAACTGGTACTCACTGTGCCAAGCTTTTACCTGAAGTTATTGAAGCTGATACAACTATCCGTGCTTCATTATATATTTATAATGACATTGATGATGTTGATGAATTAGCTACAAGATTGAAATCAGCAAAGGAGGATTATTTAAATGCCTTTTTCTCTAAATGATGAAATGATGAGAGAAATCATCATTGATCACTATAAAAATCCTCGTAACAAGGAAGAAATAAATGATAATAGATATATAACTATTCATATGGATTCAGCTAGTTGCATCGATGATATTTATCTTCAAGTTCTAATTATTGATAATAAAATAGAAGATATGAAATGGCATGGTACAGGTTGTACTATCTCTTTAGCAAGCACTTCTATTTTATCAACTATGATTAAAGATATGAGCGTTGATGATGCTGATTCATTAATAAATTCCTTCAATGAATTTTTATTAGGACATGATGAAAGTGAAGAAAAATTAAAAGAATTATATGCTTTTAAAAATGTCAATAGACAGCCATCAAGAATCACTTGTGCTAATATCTCTTTTAGAGGATTAAAAGAAGCTTTAGAGGAGTATCAAAAAAATGAAAAATAAAGATGAGAAGATTTTAGTTGATGATGATTCACGTGCTAAATTTGAATTTAGAGACAAACAAAAATCTATTTTTAAAACTGAACGTGGATTAAGTGAAGATATAGTTAAAACTATTTCTAAAATCAAAAATGAGCCTCAATTCATGTTAGATTTTAGGCTAAAAGCATATAAAACATTCATGAAGATGAAGCAACCTTCATTTGGACCTGATTTAAACTTCATCAATTTTCAAGATTATACTTACTACACCAAAGTTAGTGACAAGCTTTCTTCTTCATGGGATGATGTTCCTATAGAAGTTAAATCAACATTTGATAAACTAGGTATTCCTGAAGCTGAGCAAAAATTTTTGGGTGGTGTCACAACTCAATATGAAAGTGAAGCTGTCTATTCTAATATGTTAAAAGAAGTATCTGATAAAAATGTTATCTTCTTAGATACTGATACTGGTTTAAGAGAATATCCTGAAATCTTTAAGAAGTATTTTGGAAAAGTTGTTCCTATTTCTGATAATAAATATGCTGCTTTAAATTCTGCAGTTTGGTCAGGTGGAAGTTTTATTTATGTTCCCAAAGGTGTCAAACTTGAAAAACCACTTCAATCATATTTTAGAATAAATAATAAAAGAAGTGGTCAATTTGAAAGAACTTTAATTATTGTTGATGATGATGCTGAGCTAAATTATGTTGAAGGCTGTACTGCTCCTATGTATTCTGAAGAATCACTTCACGCTGCTATTGTTGAAATATATGTTGGTAAAAGAGCTAAGATGAGATATACAACCATTCAAAATTGGTCTAATTCGATTTTAAATTTAGTCACTCAACGTGCTATTGTTGAAGAAGATGGACTCATGGAATGGGTCGATGGAAATATTGGTAGTAAAATCTGTATGAAATATCCTTGCTGCATCTTAAAAGGTGATCGCAGTAAAGGTAATACAATCTCGATTGCTGTTGGCTCTAGTGGACAATATCAAGATACTGGTGCCAAGATGATTCATCTTGGGAAAGACACCTCATCGTCAATCATTTCAAAGTCAATTTCTAAATTAGGTGGTGTCACTAATTTTAGAGGTCAAATCAAAATTGGTAAAAATGCTACTAATTCACACTCTCATGAAGAATGTGATACTCTCATTTTAGATAATTATTCCTTTTCTGATACTATTCCACATAATGAAGTTGAAAATTCATCTTCATATTTGGAGCATGAAGCAAGTGTTTCTAAAATTAATGAGACGCAATTATATTATCTAACTAGCCGCGGTTTATCTAAAAAAGAAGCCACTCAAATGATAGTCATGGGATTTTTAGAACCATTTGCAAAAGAATTACCGATGGAATATGCCGTCGAATTGAATCAGCTTGTTAAACTTGATATGGACGGATCAATAGGATGATTAAAAAAGATATTAACTCTGAATACGACGTTATCGTTATTGGTGCTGGACACGCTGGAATTGAAGCAAGTCATGCTTGTTTCAAACTCGGTTTAAAAACTCTTTTAGTATGCTTTGATTTTAAAATGGCATCTAATATGCCATGTAATCCTAATATTGGTGGTTCAGCTAAAGGTATTGTCGTCAGAGAAATAGATGCCTTAGGTGGTTTGATGGGAAAAATTGCTGATAAAGACGGTTCTCTTCTTCAAATGAAGGTTTTAAATATGTCAAAAGGACCTGGCGTAAGAAGTTTGCGTGCTCAAGAAGATAAAATTGGTTATCCTAAAAATATGCAAGAAGAGTTTTTAAAATATGATATTGACATCTATGAAGGCGAAGTTAAAAAAATTGAAACTGTTCCATATTTAAATCACAAAAAATTGACAGGTGTTATTTTAGATAATTCTAATTTCATTAAAGCTAAAGCAGTCATTGTTTCAACTGGAACTTTTTTGGATTCACGAATTTTACGAGGTGATGAAATCATCGATTCGGGCCCTGATAATCAAAAAGCATCACATGGATTATCTGCTTCATTAAAAGAAAATGGTCTCAATATTTTGAGATTAAAAACAGGAACCCCACCTCGTCTAGATCCTAAATCAATCGATTATTCTAAGATGGAAGAAGAACTTGGAACTGATGGAAATTATGCATTCTCCTTTGATACAACTAAATTCATGAAAGTTGAAGATATGATCAAATGTCATCTTGTTTATACTAATTTAAAAACGCATGAAATAATCCGAAATAATCTTTCAAAATCAGCTATGTATTCAGGAACTATTAAAGGTGTCGGTCCAAGATATTGTCCATCAATTGAAGATAAAGTTGTCCGTTTTGCTTCTAGAAACAGACATCAACTTTTTTTAGAGCCTGAAAGCAAATACTTTGACTCAATATACTTACAAGGTTTTTCAACATCGATGCCTAAAGATGTTCAAGAAGAAATGGTTCATTCAATTGAAGGGCTTGAAAATGCAAAGTTTTTAAAATATGCCTATGCTATTGAATATGATGCAGTTGAACCTTCTCAATTATCACTTACCTTAGAAACTAAAAGTATCGATGGTTTATATATTGCTGGTCAGATGGCATCAACATCTGGATATGAAGAAGCTGCTGCATTAGGCTTGATGGCAGGTATCAATGCTTCATTAAAAATACTTAAAAGAGAACCATTAATTTTAAAAAGAGATGAAGCTTATATTGGAATAATGATTGATGATATTGTAAATAAAGGAACTACTGAACCATATCGTCTACTTTCAGCAAGAAGCGAATTTAGATTGATGACAAGAAGCGATAATGCTGATATAAGGCTCATTGAAAAAGGTTATAATATTGGTTTAAATTCAAAAGAAAGATATGATAGAATCAATTCTAGAAATCAGCTTATTTTTAATACAATTGACCTTTTAGATGGTACTCAAATTGCTTCTAAAACCGATATTTCAAATTATGTGATGTCATTAGGTTATCCCAAACCTAATGGAAATGAAACTTTAAAGCAAACTTTAAGAAGACAAAACACTTCTTATAAACAGCTTTGTGATCTTTATCCTTCTTTACCAACATTATCTGATGAAGAGATAATTAAACTTGAAACTGAAATAAGATATGAAGGATATATTATTGCCCAAAGAAAAGAGGCTGAAAGAAGAAAACAGTATGAAGATATCATCATCCCTGATGATATTGATTATCTTAATATGACTGGCATTTCACTTGAAGCTAAGGAAAAGCTTAATATTAAAAGACCTAAAACACTAGGCGAAGCTAGCATGATAAGCAATGTTCATCCAAGCGACATCGATGTTTTATCTTTTTACATCAGAAAGAAATATAATAAGACAAACTAATCAAAAATATCATTTGGATTTAAATATGTATTTTTAAGTGGCCCAAGTAGTCTTGCATTAGTATATGCATGTTTAACAGGTAAAATAGTTTGACCTTGATAATTATTTGATTGCATTTTTTCAACTACTAAGAAACAATCAACATTATTTTTATCAACTAATTTTAGTGGAAGCAAAAGTGAAATAACATTTCTATTTGGATAATATCCAGCTAAGATGTAATGATAATCATTTTTAACTTCTTTGACAGCTAAATCAATAGCTTTTTCCATAAAATATTTTAAAGTGTTCAAAGTATCTTTATCTTTTTTTATTGCCAGTGATAATTCATCATATAATTGTTTCTTTAAATGATTAGAAGTTTTTATTAATTGCTTTATTATTTTTTTAATTTGTAAATTATTTGCTAAAAGATTAATAAATTGAAGAGGTAATCTATCAATATTATCTAAAATTATATGATCATAATCAGTGATTAAGATTTGCTTAGCATCAAAAAATAAATCAGCTATATTATCAGTATATTTAGCTTTTACAGGTAGTGGGTTAAAATTTTCAACCAAAATTTTACCATCACCTTTGATTCCTGAAGTTGTAAAATTCAAAAAATTGTATTTATTATCGCTTTTATTTAAACCAGCAAGCAAGTAGATTTCTTCAAAATTATCAGTTATTAAGCCAGTATTGAAAGCTAAATAATTTTTATCATTACTATAACTTATTTGATTATCGTTGTATAGCTTCAAGAAAGTATATTGAAGATATATTTTTAGAATCAAAAATTTATCTTTTGAATTTTTAAAACACCATGTTTCTTTTCTTGCAAGCTTAGCCAGATCGACTATTTTTTTATCAATATTGTCGAAGTGGATAATATCAGTAAAAATATCACTATTTTTAATATTATCTTTTTTACCAATAAATGAAATAAAATAATCATAATCAGTTTTACTGCTCGATTTTCTAACAGCATACACAAAATCAGCAGCAGGTATCATTAATGTTTCATCTTTAAAAGAATAAGTCTGGTCTTTAATTGCTTCATAATATTTTTCTTCTAAGAATCCTTTTATTTTATCTTCGCTGATTTTATTTCCTGCTTGCTGAATATAATAGATATATATTTTATCTGGGATGTAGATTTCATCAAAGTCTGGAAATTCCACTTTTTTTTCTTTATCTGGATATGAAATAGATAAATAACATGCTGGGACATTATCAGTCATTTTATCAACCATTTTGATATTATCAAAACTTTGAAGAAATCCTTTCATCTTCTTATATCCATATTCCTTATAATTGATCCCATATTTTTTTAAATACTTAGTAACTATTGATAATTGATATAACTCATTTTCTCTAAATTTTTTATAAAGTAAATCATTTACTACTTTTTTAGTTTGCTCATCAACATATCTTGAACCATTTCTAATGAGATTAGTAGTTAATTTAGTTATTTTCTTTTTGCTTTCTTCTTTTCTTTTAAAAGTATTCTGATAATAATTAGTATTATCGTTGAATGTATTGCTTCTTGGTACATAAATAGTTCGTTTTTGCTCAACATTTTTATCTTCATAATTTTTTAATAAATATGTTCTTTTACCATCAACTACATTCTCTTTTAAAAATTCACTCAACTCTTTAAATAAATCATCATAACTTTCATATTCAAACTCTTTACAGTCTAATCCGTTTTGTCTCAAATATAGAACGAGTTCTTGATAGGTCAGTGTTTGATTTAAAGAATACTTTTCAAGAAGAAGATTATAAATAATTATCTTCTGACTTCTTGTAAACATCTTTCCTCCTTTTATTTGGTGGGACCGAGGGAAGTCGAATCCCTATGATATTCTCACTAGCTTCTGAGACTAGCGCGTCTACCAGTTCCGCCACGATCCCGATACTTATATATTATAACACGACATAACAACTGCAATTAACTAAAATTTGCGAATTAGAAATGAGTTCGTAAAGGATTTTCAAAAGAAAAATGGCAAGAGTATTTTAATTTAGACATGGAAAAAGGTCGACTTGTAAATCTACAAATTGTGCATGTTGTTGATATTATTTATAGCATATGTAAGAAATTGTTTATCAACTAGGTTTTTATGGTTTTGCTTGATAAATTTATATCATGAAGGCTTAACTTTTTAATTGTTTCCGGCTAAAATAAGATTGTATCGTATTTTGGGCGGAGGTTTTTACATTAAATATATACCTAGAGACATGGAAAAAATTATGTGTAAACTTACAAAAGAATATTCATGCATTTTAATCACTGAACCTAGACAGGTTGGAAAAAGCACGATGCTTGGACATATTGATAGTACTAGAAACAAGGTAACTTTAGATGATTTGCAAGAAAGAAATCTTGCAAAGAATGATCCAGAAATGTTTTTGAAATTGCATAAAACACCAATTTTGATCGATGAAGTTCAATATGCACCTGAACTATTTTCATATATTAAAATTGCAATAGACAATGGAGCTGAGCCAGGTAGTTTTTGGTTGACTGGTTCACAAAGTTACAAACTTATGAGTTTAGCACAAGAAACTTTGGCTGGACGAATTGCTATTTTAAATCTAACAACATTATCCCAGCATGAACTTTATTCTAACGGAGAACTATTGCCATTTACATTATCTCTAGATGAATTAAAACAAAGAGAACAGTTGTGTGAAAAAGCAGATGTAGGCAGTATATTTGAAAGAATTTGGCAAGGTGGACTTCCTGGTCTCGCAAGTGGCAAATATACCAACAGGGACATTTACTATTCAAGTTATTTGCAAACATATCTATCTAGAGATGTTAAAGAAGAAATGCCAATAAAAGATGATTCAAAGTTTATTGATTTTATTCGTGCTGTTGCTTGCAGGGTTGGTCAAGAGCTCAATGTTCATTCAATTGCCACTGATGTTGAAGTTAGCGATGATACTGCAAAGAGATGGCTTGGTATGCTTGAAAAATCAGAAGTTATCTTCTATTTGCATCCATATTCAAACAACTTACTTAAACGTGTTGTAAAAACGCCTAAACTTTACTTTTTTGATACTGGTCTTGTTTGCTATTTAACAAAATATTCTAATGCTGAGATTTTGCAAAACAGCTCAATAAACTGTGCAATCCTTGAAAATTATATTGTTGCTGAAATAAGAAAATCTTATTTGAATTCAGGCAAAGAAATATACATGTATTATTACAGAGATAAAGATCAAGCAGAAATTGATTTGATTTTAGAATATGATGGTGAATTGCACCCAATTGAAATAAAAAAATCATCTAATCCAAATAGCACAATGGTTAAAAATTTTGAGATATTAAGCAAATCATCACTTCCAGTTGGTCTTGGAGCAATAGTCTGTATGAAAAATAGTATAACTGCTCTTGATAGCAAAACTCTTATTATTCCAGTGTGGTGTTTATAGAAATTCACCCAAACCATAAAATCTTGAAAAATGCACCATTTGTGCACCGTAGATTTCAAATGTTTTGTGTTTAGATAGCAAAAGTTGGGCAAATTAGTGAGAATAATACACAATTTTGAATGCAATTTTCATAATAATTCCGATTTTTAATTAAAAACATGCTAATTTTATAATTTTCCATTGCTCTAAGCGATAGATCAAAGGTTCAAGTTCCTTCGAGAACACCACTATTTGTGGTAATTGTGTTCCGTAATTTTTTAGTCAAACTCAATAATCTACCTAAAAAAGCTATCTTCTTCAGAACTGATATCTTTTATAAGAGAATATAATGTAACTGAAACTCCTGAAAAAAATTATATAAATAATGCAATAAGAAGTGAAACTTATTTGAAAATAAAAAGTACTCTTGGACTATCAAAATTAGGTAACCTTTATCTCACCAAAAAGAATCTTGATAACCTTTTAAATGATGTTGATCTTAACACTTCATTTTAGGGTCTCTACCAAAGTCAGGTATTATACCATGATATAAGCTAAAACCTTCAATTGACTAATTTATTCTTTATAAAATCAACATGATTTAGTAAAATATTTAAAGGAGAGGTGGCTTATGAAAGAAAAAAATTGTATTGACGGAAATGTTTATATTCCATATGATAAAAGAGTTTCAAATGAATCAGTTGTTTATTTTACAAGAGATTTATCAAGTGCTGGTCTTGAAAAGATTTATCAAAAAATTTCTCACAATCTTACTGGGAAAATTGCTGTTAAACTCCACACTGGCGAGAAAAATGGTCCAAACATCATTCCTCGTTCATGGGTCAAAAATCTTTTTGACAAGGAATTAAAAGATGCTACTATTGTTGAAACTAATACTTATTATCAAGGAGATCGCTATACAACAAGTGAGCATCTTGAAACTTTAAAAGTGAATGGCTGGAGATTTTCTAATGTTGATATTATAGACTCTGAAGGAACTTGTATGTTACCTATAAATGGTGGTAAATATTTTAAAGAAATGTCGGTTGGTAAAGGAATTCTAAATTATGATTCACTTTTAGTTTTGACTCATTTTAAAGGTCACACTCAAGGTGGATTTGGTGGTTCTAATAAAAACATTGGTATCGGCATTGCTGATGGAAGAATCGGCAAAGCTATGATTCATACAACTCCCAATCAAGATAACATGTGGGATATTGCTAAAGAAGAATTCATGGAAAGAATGACTGAATCTTCTAAAGCAACAGTCGATCATTTTAATAAAAATATTTCATATATAAATGTTATGAGAAATATGTCTGTTTCATGTGATTGTGAAGGAATTAATGCTCAACCTGTAGTTACTCCTAACGTTGGCATTTTAGCATCGCTTGATATATTAGCTATTGATCAAGCTTGTGTAGATATTGTCTTTTCAATGAAAGAAAATGAAAATCACGATTTGGTAGAAAGAATAACATCAAGACATGGTTTAAGACAACTTACATACATGAAAGAATTGAATATGGGAAATGATAAATATGTTTTAATTGATTTAGACAATGGTGAAAAAAGAATTGATGCTAAAATAGCTGCATCAAACTTAAAACCTTTTGTTGATGATCATTTAAAATAATCATTTAAATAGATTCTTTATTTTTTCAAAAATCGATTTAAAAAAGTTGATGATTTTATCAATAATTGTCAACTTTTTTTCATCTTTTTTATCATCATTTTTAGTGACTTCAATAATTAATTTTGTTTCAATTTTTTGATTGTTTTCTTTTTCAAATACTAGATTTAAATCATGCATGCCTTCCTTATATTCAGAGAGTTTTTTATTGTCTGGGAAAATGATATTTTTATAATTTGCTTTTTCAATTTGTTCCATTTCAATTAATGCTTCAATTATTTCATTATCTTTTATATTTTGACCTTCTTGAAAAGTTAAATAATTCTCATTTGCGTAGAAAACACTTCCACCTTTTTTAACATTAATAATCAACTTGAAATTTTCTTCATTACTAGAACTATCTTTGGCTAAAACTTCAATAAAATGTTTACCTTCTTTAGTTTCATTATTTATATAACTATTATCTTTAATATTTATTTTGCATGTCTTATCAATTTCATCGTATGCTGAAAACATTTCAATAATTTCTTCTTCATTAAATATTATTGTTTCATTTAAATTTATGATTTTATATTTAGCTGTGATAACCGGTTTAATATCGTCAATTAAATTGAGTTTAAAAATGTACTCACTTTCATTGTTAAAATCATCTTTTGCAATCAATTTTGCATTTACTTTACCTACTTTATTTATAACAACATTATTATTTATATCTTTTATATATATCTTATTATTTTTAGTAAAATTATCTTCAATATTAAAATATTTATAAATAAAACTGGCATCGTTAAAATTTGTCTTATATGAGCAATTTATTTCAACATTTTCTTTTAAAGGAGTAATTATAGGCGGAAGTGAATCAAGAACTGTTAAGACTATTTCTAATTCCTTATTTAGAGTTTTTAAAATGATTTTAGCTGTACTACCAATACTTAATTTATTTCCTTCAATGAAATAATTGTTATCATCAATAATTTCATTTAAGAAAATATATTTAGATAATTCATTATCATAAAATACATATTTTTTTCTAAGATAATTGAATGATAATATTCTTCCATATTCACAATTTAAATATAAGTTTTCTTTATTGTTTGTTAAAATATTGAATCTATTTTTATCATTTATAAACTCATTATTATCATTTATACATCTTTGATAATCAACGTTTTTTCTAGCTATATATACTTTGTTTATAATAACAGGTGTATCTGAATATATAAGCTTAAATGATTTAATTTCATCAAGGTAATTGGCTTTGAAATTTATTTCAAGCAAAAAAGTTTTATAGTACTTTAATCCGATTACATTCATATTTAAATCTGAATATATTTTTTTCTTAAAATAATAATTATTATTTGTTTTATAAAATAAATTTTGAAATTTACTTTCAGAATATAAATATTCTTCATCAAATAAATAATTATTTCTTTTTAAACTTATTTTAAATCCCAATTTTTTATTTCTAGTTGCTATTTTAAAATCTTCAATTTCATTTGCAAAGTGAAAACCAATTTTATATTCACCTTCTCCATCAAATTTAAAATCTTTTATCTCATATATTCCATCATACATGGATGGATATTTATTATCCATTGTTAAAAGATTAGTAGCATTTATATTTGTTGTTTTTCTTAAATTAATTTGATTATTATTTTTAAATTTAAAATTCAAAAAATTAAATAAATATAAAAATAAAATAGTAATTATTCTAATCATCTTCATAAAATATATAGTTTATATAATTCATTTTTAGAATAATTTAAATTTAATGTTATAATTATTGTGCTGCTTTCGTAGCTCAGTTGGATTAGAGCGATCGCCTCCTAAGCGATAGGTCAAGGGTTCAAGTCCCTTCGAGAGCACCACTATTTGAGGTAATTGTGATCCGTAAATTTTTAACCAAGCTCAATAATCTATCTAAAAAAGCTAGTCTTATCTTTTTAATGTGTTTATCAGTTTCTGTTATTACTTCGCTTGTAATTTTTATAACAGGTCTTATTTTATATACAAGTGACTTAGTTCCTACTCCTTCTTATTCACTACCTTTAATTATTACAGGTAGTGTACTAATATTTATTGAATTAATAATTATTCTTCTTTTTGCAATTGCAAGTAATTTTTCTTCTTCATCAACAGATAATAAGAAAATATAAGTGTTGTTTTTTTGATTATTATTTATTAAAATATCTTGTTATTTAATTGCGGACGTGATGTAATGGTAGCCATGTGGTGCTTAGAACGCCATGGGAAATCCCGTGCAGGTTCAATTCCTGTCGTCCGCACCAGTTTGCATTTGATGAAGTGACATAATGTCACATTTTTTATTTTATTTAAAATTAACTTATTGTAGTTAAGTTAAATATATCTTTTGTTACGATATAACTATAGTTTTATATCAATATATAAGAAACAATTTAATCAGATAAAGATTATTAATATACACTTGTTTACATTATTGTTAAAGCAGGTGCTATATTAAATAAATAATATATCTAGAATCCAAAATATTTCATATAGACAAACATTAGTGGGTAAAAAAACTAGTAATACAAAGGCACCTATCTTTTTTATATATAAATCTTGATAGATTGCTTTTTATAAATAGTTTTTATTTTACCTATAACTTTACATTCGGATTTGTATATTGTCCATGTTTTTTGGTTTTGTTTTCATACTGAATAGCAAATTTTGGGCAGCGATGCAAACAACCAAGACACATCACGCACTTATCCTTTATCCATACTGGTCTTTTGTCTTTTATTTCAATAGCTTGAACCGGACATTTTCTTGCACATAATCCACATCCAATGCAACTATTTTCTACATGAAAATGCTTTGTCAGTCGCACTTTATTATATATCGGCTCACCAATCAATTTGGTAATGAATGCTGGCGTTCGTGAAGGCATATGTTTGTTTATAAAATGACTGCTTACTTTATTAATTATTTCATCTATTTCTTTTTCAGTTGTCTTTGTATATTTTGAAATTTTTTTAGAAGTAGAAATGTCAAAAATCGGTGTCCATGTGTCTACCATGCGAACGGAATAATATGCGTCTATTCTTTTCCCTTTTATCGCTTTACTTGCCATATACCCTGTCGCTCCAGGAGTTGTTCCGTAAGTTGCAACAAAATATAGATATTCACTTTGAAAAGTGGCTTTCTCAAAAAACTCCTTTACTATGCTTGGTAATCCCCAGCCATAGGTTGGAGATATAATGCCGATTACATCATCTGAAAAATCATACTGATTATTTTGTAGACAGTCCACGATTGAAATCATATTTTGTTCTTTTGCTTGTACAATTCGACTTGCAACATATTTGCAATTTCCAGTAGCTGAAAAATATATAATCACAAGTTTTCCTCCTTTATTATCACATGATATAAGAAATTGTTATAGTGACTTTTAAATAATTATCTATAATATCTTTGAGTTTATAAATAATACAGCTACATATTGTACTTTTGACAAACTCATCGCATATAATTGAATCTAAGTTAAAATTAACAGCTATACTTATGATAAAAATTTTATAAATTTTTCATTATTCAATTTTTTAAGAGATATTTAAATATTTACCATTGCAATTAGAAAGCATCTATTGTGATCATTTATACTATTAAAATTATATCGATGAATTTTTAATATGGCTATTAATTTTAAATTTTTAGTAAAAAGTATTTACATCTATTAGTAAGTATAATCAACATATTATCAATCAATGTAAACATATCTTTTTTAATCTTGTCTTATTACATTGATCTATAATTTATTCCATCAGGATTCCAAGTTGTATTATTTGTAAAACGTGAAGAATAATTATATATGGTCATTGATTTATTACAGCCTTTAACAGCATTACTTCCCATAGTTCTAACACTTTTTGGAATATATAAAGCAGATAGCTTGTTACAATTTTCAAAAGCACTCGTTCCAATATTTGTCAATTTTGTAAAAAGATTTCTATTAGCTGCGTCAATAAAGAAAGTTGTCAAATTAGTACATCCTTTAAATGCATTATTTCCAATTGACGTAATAAATGATGCATCATCAGGACTAGAAGCTGAAACACCGCCAGTAATAGAAACTAAACCAGTTGCATTTTCAAATGCACTCGCTGTAATAGTAGTTATTCTTCTATTAATTGCAACAGTTGTAACTTTAGTAATATCAAATAAATTTCGATAATTATTAAGTAAATATTGATTACCTAAAGTGACGTTGGTTAAAGAAGTCATTCCTTTAAAAGTATTAGCAGGGACATCATTTAATCCACTTTTTATGCTATCCGTTACAGTAATTCCACCAGTAATTAATTTAGTTACCTTGGTACAATTTTTAAAGGCATCTTTAGCAATAGTAGTTGTCTCATCTTTTATACTAATAGTTCCAGTCTTACCAGCAGGACATCTGATGAGCTCTTTAAAATTATTGTAATAAAGAACACCATTAGTAGATATATATTTTAAATTATTTGTACTGCTTGCACAAAGGTTAACAACAGTATCATCAAAAGCTGAGAAATCAACTTTATCCTTATCAATATCATCAGGAATATAAAAACTAGTAATTGCTGTTCCTTTAAAAGCATCAGCTTTGATTTCCTTAATATAAGTTTTCATATTATAAAAGTCCATTGTAAGTTTACTGCATCCTTCAAATAAACCTTTTTCAATAGTAGTGTAATTACTACTTTGTGGAAGTGGAAAAGATACTAATGAAGTACAGTTTTTAAAAGCACCTTCTCCAATTGATGTCAAATTAGTAGCACCTTGAAAACTTTTACTATCAACTGTAGTAAGTGAAGTACAATCTTTAAAAGCATTTTTACCTATATTTTTTAATTTTACAAGGGCTCGATCAACTCCACTACTATCTGTAAGTTCATTTTTAATTGTTGTTAATGCACTGCAACCTTCAAATGCATTATCACCAATGCTAACTAATTTAGTAGACACAGTTAGTGTTTTTAATGATTTACAATTTTTAAAAGCAGAGTTGCCAATCGTTACATCTTTAAATGAATAATCAGTAATAGTGAATGTTTCAAGATTATCAAGACCTTGGAAAAAGCCATCGGGGATATTACTAACATGTTGTATTTGAATACTTCTAATTAATGAAGTATTAAAAAGATCATAAAAACTTTCCAATATATTTTGATTAATATTATATAACACAGTAATATTTAAATCTTTAAATTCACCTTTAGGAAATGAAACATTATAACTAGATGTAAAGTTAAGAGTAGTTTGTTTTTTTAGCCATTCATTATCTTTTAAAGCACCAGGTAAAACTTTAGTGGCATTCGATCCAAAATCTAAACCAGTACTACCAAAAGTTATTTTAGCAGGAACTTTAATAACCGTAGTTCCATCTTTACTAAATAACATATTGTGATAGTTAGCAAAATATGCATTTGAACTTGCAACTGCAATACCTGTTAAGCTACTAGCATGCATATAAGCAGCATCTGCTATTTCTGAAGTATCAGCTGATACATAAGAAGTAGTAGTCATCCTATTTACATGATAAAGTAATTTATACATAGAACCACTTGCATTCAGCTGATATAAATCGCCATAACTATTAATTGAATAATTTTTATTACCACTTTCTACACTTATTTTAGTCAAGTTTTTAAATGAATCATAAGCACTATCTTTAACATTAGTGACTGTCTTTGGAATAGTAATGCTAGTAGTATTTATAGCTTGAACTAAAGTATCTGGATATTTTTGATTGGTAGTTGGATCAACTTTAGCAAGATATAAAACACCATTTAAATATAAATAAGTTTGATTATCATCATCAAATGTCATTGTTGATAATTTACTACAGCCTGTGAATGCATTATTTCCAATATCGACTAAAGTATTAGGTAAATGAATAGTTGTTAAATTACTGCAGCCATTAAATGAATTATCACCAATCTCTTCAATATCTCTTGGTAAATTGACCATTTTTAAAGATGTACAACCATTAAATAAATCAGCTGGTAATGATTTAATAGACAAAGGTAATGTTGGCTTAGTTAAAGCACTGCATCCTTTAAAAGCTGCTCTTCCAATACTCTTTAAACCATCTTTAAAAGTTGCAAAAACAAGAGATGTGCAGCCTTCAAATGCACTATTACCAACACTGACAAGTGAGTCATTTCCAGTAATTTGTGTAATATTAGTACAATCTTTAAAAGCATTATTTGCAATATGAGTTGTCTTATCAGATATTTTTATTTTGCCAGTTAATGTTTTAGGTGCTAAAAGTAAGGTGACTATTTCTTTTGAATTACCATTTTCATCACTTATTGTTTCTTTCTTATATAAAATATTGTTTTCAACAAAGAAAATAGAATTACTTCCTTCTATGATTATAGATTCAATATTACCAGTCCCTTCATCAAAAGCATAAGGGCTGATATTTTTGGTAGCAGAAGCTATTTTTACATTTTTAGAAGCTTCTATTGCAGAAGGACTAGTCCCTAAATAATCTTTGGTTCTAAATAATAATGTATCGATTGTTGAACCGGTATCATTATTTTTATATAAACAATTATTAAGTACAGAATAATGGCCTCCATATGCTGTATAACTTCCAGCCATCCTAATCGAATATATTCCATTAGCTTTTACATTATGAAGTGCAAAGGTTCCTATTTTTTTTGTAAATGATGGTAAATTAATTGCTCCAAATGTAGCCTCACTGAATGCATAGCTGTTGATTTGACCAATTGACTCTTGTAAATCAAAAAACTTTCGTTTTTTACCCTCGTATGAATTATATAGATCAGAATCTCTAACAACTGTTGAATCAAATGCATAACTATCAATAGTAATAACAGCCGTTTTAGTAGTGAAGAATTGATAATCAGAAGCATTAGCAGCACCTGAGTCCATTCTAATTTCTTGTATATTGGCAAAACTATATGGTGCTAAATATCTAATTGAACCTAAGCTGTTTTTAGCAGCAACTGTTAACATTTTACTACCAGCAAAGCAGTACTCAGGAATATCAGTTAAAACAGTAGATGATTCAGGAGCAGTCAACTTAGTTAATGAACTATTCTCAAATGTATGCCTTCCTAAATTTCTCATCACTGTAGAAGCAATAGTGACTGTTTTTAAAACATTCTCATTTCTAAAAGCATTATCTTGAATCTCAACAACATCATATGTTTTAGAAACAGGATTATTTGCATCGCTATTATCTGTATAAGTTATTGATTGAGGAATAAGCAAATCAGCAACTTTCTTTGTTGGATCAAAGCCAATTATTTTCACTTGTGTATCATTTAGTGGCTTATATCTTAAATTTTCATAAGTAAATACTTTATCGTTATCATTAGCTGATAATTCAACCTCAATCTCTTCAGGATTAAATTCTTGATCAAAGGTATCAGGAAGTATTTTTGCTTCAACTTCGATTAATGCATCAGTTTTATTAATCCCTTTGAAGGCATTTTTAGCAACAGTTGTAACATTTTTTGGAATAAATACTCTCTTCAATTTAACACAATTTAAGAACGCATTATGTTCAATTGTAGTCATAGTAGTAGGAATGTAAACGTAATTTAAATTACTGCATCCTGAAAAGGTCATATACGAAATAGAAGTGACTGCATCAGGATAAACAAAGGAGATTAAAGACGTGCAATCTTTAAATGCCCATGGTCCTATATATGTGACCGTTTTAGGAATAGCAATTTTTGAAATGCCAGTTTTTGAAAAAGCACCAGCTCCAATAGTTGTCAAATATGGGGGAAGAGAAATATCTTTTAATGCAGAGCAGTTAAAGAAAGCTCCTTCTCTGATGCTGGTAACGCTTTTGGGAATAGATACTTCCGTAATTTTGCTACAGTTTGCTAAAGCATAAGCACCGATATAAGTGAGTGAGTTAGGTATTTGAACTTCTTTGGTATATCCAGCAGGACATAAAAGAAGCTCTGTCAAATTATAATTATAAATAATCCCATCTTGTGAAGCAAAATATGGATTTAAATCACTAACATAAAAGCTAGTTAAATTAGAGCATGCTGCAAAAGCTTGTGTGCCAATCTGTTCAATGCTTTTTGGAATAGTGACCTCCTTTAAAGCATTGCAGCCTGCAAATGCATTATCAGCAATTCTTGTTACAGTATAATCTTCATCATTGATTGTCAAAATAGAAGGAATATTGATTTTAGTAAGAGTTTTATTAGCAGAATTAATGATTGTCACTTCACTATTTGTAACATTTAGCTCATAAACAAAATCACTAGCATTAGCTTTTTTTACTTCTTCATATTTGTTGTTTTTATTGTTTGAAGAATCATCGTCTTCTTTTTTATTATCTTCAGTTTCATTTTTCAAAGCATCATCACTTGAAGTATCGCTTACTTTGATTGAAGGAAAATCAATTGTTTTCTTTTTATCAACACTACAACTAGCAGAAAGAAGTAAAGTCAACATAACTAGAGAAATGTATTTTTTGTTAGCCATAATAGTACCTCACTAAAAAAAATGAAATAAATTCATCTAAAATTATAGCACAATTCATGTACAAAAGCAGTTTAATATATAAAATTTATATATAAATATATAAATACAACTATCAACAATGATGGTGGACCTGAAGAGGATCGAACTCTCTACCTAATCGTTGCGAACGATTTGCTCTACCAAGTGAGCTACAGGCCCAGCTAGTAAATACTATCACAAATCTTTAAATATTTAAATATTTATTAAAAAATAACTTTTAATTATTTTATTTCAAATTTTATAATCAAAATAAAGTTGTAAATTGTAATAATATATGTAAATAACTATTTTTTTAATTAACGTTCGAATTATTTATTTAAATGATAATTAAATATATTTTTTTTGCTCTATTGATAATATATTAATTGATATTTATAATATTTATACGATGAATACAGATAAAAAAATAGAAGAAAAAGAAATCGAAGAAGAACAGTATTTCTTTGATCAGCCAGTTGTTTGCTCTAATTGTCATGCATTTAATAAAGTTGGTGATAAATATTGCAGATGTTGTGGTCACTCTTTAAAGCAAAATAAATCTAACGATTAGTATGTTTTATATATATAAAGTGCTTATTGGTCGCAAGGTATTAGCTCTTGATAGACCCCTTTCATATTATTATGAAGATGACTCAATTAAAAAAGGCATGCGTGTTTTAGTTGATTTAAAAAATTCAAAAGACGTCATATCACTAGTTGTTGATGAGCCTATTTTAATTGAATCATCAATTGAAGAATATGAAAAAGAAAATAGTATCAAATTATCTAAAATAAAAAAAAGAGTAGATGATGTCTCCCTTCTTAGTGATAAACAGTTTGAACTTGCTTATCAGATTAAAGAATATTATAAATGTTCTCTTTTATCGATAGTTGATTGTTTCCTTCCACCAGCTTTAAAAGCAAATAAATCTTCAGTAAATAAAGCTACTAAAGCTACAACTATAACTTATATTGAGATAAATAAAGATATTAATTGTGATTTATCAATGCTTAATAAAAATGAACAAGCTTTATTTAATAAAATAAAAACTAATAATGAGTTAACTTTATCCAAGGTAACTGCAAAAAAAGCACTTGACAGCTTGCTTAATAAAAAAATATTAGTCAAAGTTGAAAAGACATTAGCAGAAGTTCATTCTCTTGAAAGCAGCAAATTGATTGATTTTGACTTAACTTCAGCTCAGCAAAATTCATTTGACTATATTTTAAATACTGATAAGAAAGTTACCCTTCTTCATGGCGTGACAGGAAGTGGTAAAACAGCTATTTACATAAAGCTTATTGATTATTATTTAAAGCTTGATAAAAGTGTCATTGTTCTTATTCCTGAAATATCGCTCACTAGTCAAAATGCAGGTATTCTTCTTAAACACTATAAAGATGAACTTGTCATTTTAAATTCTTCTGTTTCTAGCGGTTTAAAATATGAGAATTATCTTGACATATTAAATGGCAAGAAAAGAGTTATTCTAGGAACAAGAAGTGCTATTTTTGCACCTGTTAAAAATTTAGGTCTTATCATCATTGACGAAGAGCATTCATCAACATATAAACAAGATAAAATTCCTTTCTATGATGCGAGAACTGTTTCAATAATGCTAGCAAATAATACTGGTTGTAAAGTAGTATTTGCTTCAGCAACGCCTTCTCTTGTAACAATGGCAAAGGCAAGTAAAGGAATATATGGCTATACAAAGCTTACTGCACCCTTTTCAAAAATTGTAAATAGAGATATCAAAATAGTTGATATGAATGATTTAAAAAACTTTGATCCATATACATCAAATATTATTTCAAAGACGTTAAAAGAAGAAATAAGCAAAACTATAGTAAAAAAAGAGCAAGTTCTAGTATTAATCAATAGACGCGGATATTCGCCGCTTGTAATGTGTACAAGTTGCAATAAAGTAGCTAAATGTCCAAATTGTGATGTACCTTTAGTTTATCATAAAAAAACTGGACTTTTGAAATGCCATCACTGCAATTATCAAATTTCAAAAGCTGAGTACAAATGTCAGTGTGGAAATACTGACTTACTTGAGGTTGGTTATGGAACTGAAAGAATATCACAAGAACTGAAAGCACTATTTCCAAACTACAAAATAACTCAACTTGATTCAGATATCTCAAGTAAAAAAGTAAGAGATGAAACTTTAGAATTATTTTCAACAGGTGATATTGATATTTTAGTTGGAACATCACTCCTTTCAAAAGGGCATGATTTTGAAAACGTCACTTTAGCAAGTATTGTTGATATTGATTCATCTTTGACTTTGCCTTCTTATAAAGCCGGCGAAGATACTTTTGATTTATTATCTCAATTTGTAGGAAGAACAGGACGTGGTAAAAAGAAAGCAACTGTTTTAATTCAAACAATGGTCAAAGAAAATTTGATTATCAATCTTGCTTTAAAGCAAGATTATGATTCATTTTATAAATATGAAATGAATGAAAGAAAAAAATATAAATATCCACCATACACATATTTGACAATGATTTATATCTCAAGTTATGATTTAAAACAGCTGTTAAATAAAACAAATCAGTTAAGATTATTCTTAGCTAATGCTTGTTTAAATAAAAGAATTGATGTGTTAGGACCAATAACTCCATATATTCCACACATAAATAATAAATTTTCACGACAATTTTTGTTAAAATATAAATGCTACGATGATATATCATCTATTCTTGATGATTTAAATAATATTAAGATGAATGAAAAAGAAGTTGATATATCAATCAATGTTGATCCAGTATATGAATTATAAGGAGGCTATATGATCGTAATAGATATGATGGGTATTGATACAATTATGGCAATATCTGAAGAAAAGAAAGTTCACAAAGATTTATGTGCTATTTATTCAATTGAAGAAGACGAGCTCATCTTCAGAGCAATTGAAGGTTATGTTATTCACAATGGAGTTGAGCAAACTTCTTTTCTTCTTTCTTTAGAAATACAAGCACCAACTGAATTTATTGATAAAGAAGATGAGGTGAAAGCATATTTATATAATGCTTTTAAAGATGTATCTATTCATAAAAGAATATTATTCAAATATTTTGATGCAGAAAGAGAAACTGTTTTCAAAGATGAAACTTATCCTTTATATATGTCTGATAAAAATGTGGTTCATATTGAAAATGATCATAATCACGATGAAGAAGATGAAGAAGAATATTATCAGCAAACCTATGAAGAACCATATATGGGTGATATCTTATCAGAATTTGATAATTATATAAAAGAGCATCCTGATGCGAGTAATAAAGAAGTCTATGATGCATTATCAGGAATCAGAAAAGAAGTAAATAATAAAAACAAAAGGAGAAAATAACATGGATGATAATATTTATGAAACACTCATTGAAAGTAAAGTAAATGGTACTTTTAAAGATGTAACTAAACTTTTAAATAACAAAGAGGCTTTAGATTATACAGCTGATAATATTATCAAACAACTAGGAGAGCATGCAGATGAAATAGATAAAATCGTCTGCCCTTTTGATGATGATATTTTTGCTAGTTTCTTAGCAGAAAAAATGAAAATTGATGTGATCAAAATGAATCCATATGAAGGAACATGCGATAAAGATATTTCAAAAGGTGAAAAAGTAATAATTGTAGGAACCGCTTTATGTGGTGGATCGCTTTATTATTCAATGTATTCACTTCTTGAATACCATCATGTTGAAACATTAGGTTTTGTCTATATTGTTGAAAAAGTATGGCATCGTGGAAGATATAAACTTGCTGATTCAATAACTTCTCCTTTACCACTTGGTGTTATCTCCGCCATCAAATATGGAGCAACAACTGGAATTTATGTCAAATTTGATTGCTCTAAAAACAATTTAGGAATCAGAATCTTTAAAGTCTTATCACTTCATGATAATGAAGTTGGTGTCAATTGGCTTGATGGCCCACGCCCATGTGAAAAGAAATTCCCAATTGAAAGGATCATTGAAATATCATTCAATAGAAAAGACTGGTTTAAATATCATAATTAACAATCAACAGAGTCAATCTTACTGATATTATCAATCAAATAAGAATCAAATGAAAAAGAGAATTCGTATTCTTTTTCATCACCTATAAAGTTCATCCCTAAATATTTGAGATGAACTTTTTTATTTTGGTAATCAATATCACCTTCTAGATATTTATAATTATCCGCTTCACAGCCAGTAATTTTTAAATCAGTGACATTTATAAATTTAATTGACATAAATGATAGTGATAAATATTCCATATCATCATCTTTATTATCATAGTCATCTTCATATAAAAGATTCAAATAAAGATCATTATCATCTTTTTTCAAACTATGAAAATAACATTTTTTTATATTGATTTGCTTATTATTTTCCATCTTGTTTTTCTTTAATTTTATTTTTTAAATCATCTTCTTTATTAATTTCAACTATAGGTTCTTTTTTAACTTCATCACTTTTTATTTGAACTTTCTTAAAGAAAAGATAATAAATAAATAAAGCCGTCAATAAAATAGTGACTATCCAAAATAAAACAAGTACTGATATATCAGCATTTGTAGGGCCAACGGTCTCCAATTCATTTTTAGAATTATTGCTATCACCAAATAATGTTAATCCTGATGCAATTTTAACTGACATTGAGATAGTAAAATGAAGTCCAACTACCACCATAATAAACATGCTTACTATGATAATCCAAGTAGAGAGATTAAAATTTTTAAAACGTTTAAAATAATTTTTCATATATATATATTATTTTTAAAATTGCTTCATTTTAATGAAGCAATCATATTTAGAAATCAGCATTATGATACACTGCTTGAACGTCTTCTATTTCATCTAGTGCATCCATGAGTTTTTGAAATTTAGCTTTATCATCATCAGAAAGAGATACTGCTTCACCACTAGGAACAAAAGTCACTTCAGCTTGAGTAAATTCACTGACATTAAAGGCATTAGTTATCTCGTCTCTGCAAGCATCAAAACTTTCAGGAGTTACTTGAACTTCAATATTGTTATCAACTTTATCAACATTTTGAACATCAATATTATTTAAAATTAAATCTTCTTCAACTTCAGATACACTATGTTCTGAATCAAAGGAAACAACACCTAATTTAACAAAATTAAAGGAGACACAACCACTGTTTCCAAGTTTACCACCATGGTGATTAAAAGCAGCTCTTACAGCAGCAAAAGCTCTCTTTTCATTATCAGTTAATGTATCAACCATCATTGATACTCCACCAGGGCCAAAGCCCTCATATCTACCTGGAATATAATTTGATGCATCTTTGCTTTTAGCCTTATCAATAGCTCTTTTGATAACATCGCTTGTAACATGCTCAGCTTTCCATTTTTCAATAGCAGATCTGAGTGCTAAATTTTCTTTAGGATCAGGAACACCGCTTTTAGCAGCTAAATATATTTCCTTACTGGCTCTGTTATAAAGTGCTGACTTAGCAGCATTTGTTTGAGCAATTTTCTTAGCTCTGACTTCGTGTGCTCTACCCATATGTAATTCTCCTTATTTTTTAAATAAATAACACATTATTTTAATTTTTTTACTAATTTAATACAAGTTTATTTTTAATTATTCTGTTCTAAGTGACTTAATTGGATCATTTTTAGCTGCTAAATAGGCAGGGATAAAACTTGAGATAAGTGAAACAACAATCGATACCAAAATAATAATTAATGCATGGTAGTAGGTAAAATTTGCAATCTGACCAACTCTATATGATGGATATGTTTTATTTACTAATGAATTTATAGGGAATGAGAAAACATATGTTGCAATTGAACCTATTATTCCAGAAACTAATCCGATTACCATCGCTTCAAAAACAAAAATAGATGAAACTGATATTTTAGAAGTACCAATTGCCCTTAATAGTCCAATTTCTTTTTGCCTTTCTAAAACATTATTGCTTATCATAAGTGAAGTCATAAATATTGATACCACAAATGAAATGATAGCTACCATCACTAAAATGATATTTGCAAGAACAACTGCTTCTTTAACACTATCAATCAAATCATTATTATTTTCAGTTTGATAGATAACTTGCTCACCTTCATTTTTAGCATGATTACTCACATTATTTTCATCTATCTCATTAAATGAATCTAATTTAGAAATCAAAACTGTCCTCTGATTTAAATCACTTGGAAATAAAACAACAGTCTCAATAAGTGAGTAAGCATTAATTATTGCTGATAATGAAATAAATTCTTTATAAGCATCTAATACATCATCTAGTGTTTTATTATCATTATTTATTTTTAATATTATTTCAAATAATTTGGTTTGAATTTCTTCTTGTGAGAGCGACAAAGCTGTCAAATCATCACTTATTAGATTTGATGAATGTTGTTTAGATGAATTTAAAAATGCAGTCAATGATGTGTAAACATATCTAGAATCATATGGAACATAGAAAGTGAAATACTTATTGATGATGTCATTATAACTATTAGCAGGGAACACATCATTATCATCACTTTGATATTTATTGTACAAATCAGTCAATTCTTTAGTTAAAAGATCAATCTCATTACCATCCTGATTTTTCTTTAAAGCAAAAGAAGTTTCAAAGCTTTTTGAAAGTGCAGAATTTTCATTTTCATTCACAAGTTTTTCTTGAAGCGAAGGAAGATAGCATAAAGCAGGCGATAGAATATTCATAGCCGTTGTACTTTTAGGTCTAAGTATTCCTTTGATTTTAAGTTTGATACCTTTGCTTTCATCATTATATAAACTATTGATATCATTAGCCTCGTAAACATCAATTTGTCTATTTATTAGTGCATCACTTATATCTTTTTTACCAGCAAAATTATAAAATTCATCATTAGTGAATATTTTATATTCTTTTTTCAAAACATCATCAAATGAGATTGATTTAATCTTCTTTTCATCATTAGTTTTAACATCATTTTCTTTATCATTTAAATTATAAAATCCCAAGTTTTTCAAAATATTAAAAGAAACTGCATTATATTTGTTAACAACTAATACTAATTCATTTTCATTAGTTGGCATACTCCCTGCAATCAAATCATATGAAGATAAATCACCATATAAAACATGGAAGATATTAGTTGGAAGATATGCATTTGATGCATAATAATTATATGAGTTGACACTTGTTGAAACAGTTGAGATTTCACTAGCACCATTTCCATCAATACATGTTGGAAATTCAGTAGCAAGATTGAATGAATATGATGAACCATAGCTTAAAACATATTCTCTTAATATTCCTTCATTCTGCAGTGAGTTTAAATAGCTAAAATATTTACTTGTAAATTTATTACTGCGATATGAATAAGTTGATGCCAAAGATACCAATGGATAAATTTCAGTGGCACTTGGATATTCAATTGAAGCATTGACTTTGCTAAACTCTTCCTTGCTGCTATTTACTGCATATGAGGATAGTACAACTGGTAAAGACGACGCTTGTTCTTTGGATATTCTATTTGTGTAATTAGAAAAACCTAAATTCAACGCCAAGAAAAAGCCAATTCCAATTACACCAAGCGAATTAGAGATGCTAGTAACAATTGACTTCCATTTTTTGCTAATAAGATTCTTAATTGCCATCTTAAAAGTAATCAATAATGAAAGGTGATTATTTTTTTTCTCAATCGTATTTGCTTTACTACTATTTTCTTCACATGAATTTATAGTTTCATCACTTTGTATTTTACCATCAAATAAATGAATGATACGATCAGAATAAATAGAAGCTAAATTTTCATTATGAGTCACCATAATTACTAGATGTTCTTTGGAAATTTCTTTTAATACATCCATAATTTCAACTGCACTTTTTGAATCAAGTGCACCTGTTGGTTCATCAGCTAAAACAAATTTGGGATCACTTATTATTGCTCTTATGATGCAAACTTTTTGAGCTTGCCCCCCTGATAGTTCATTGACTTTTTTATCTTTTAAAAACTCAATGTTGAATCTCTTTAAATAATTAATAGCTTTTTCTTTGATTTCTTTTACATTCTCACCCCTAACTTTTAGTGGTAAAATTATGTTCTCTATAACTGATAATTGAGAAATCAAAAAGCAATTTTGAAAAACAAATCCAACTGATTGATTCTTATATAAATCAAGTTCTTTACTAGATAGTTCACTAATTTGTTTATCATCGATTATAATATCACCATCACTAGCTTTATCAAGTCCACCTAAAAGATTTAGTAATGTACTTTTACCACATCCTGATGGTCCTAAAATAGAGACGAATTCATTCTTATTAAATTCAAGTGATACATCATTTAATGCATAAAACTTATCAGTTTTATTTTTTAAATAATATTTACTTACATTATTTACTTTAATCATATCGTTAATTTAAATTATTTAGAACATCGACCAGTTTTAAATCATGCTTTTTACTGAAACTGACTGCCTCATATACACATGCATCATCATATATTTGTCTTGGTGCATGTGCATCTTGACCAATGATACATTTTGCATTCATCTTACTAGCCATTTCAAAAAAGAAATCAGTAGGATAAATCCATCTATTTACGTCACCTATCTGTTTAATGCCATTTCTTATACCAGCCACATTGACTTCAAGAGGAATATCATTTTCAATTGCACAATCAATCAAATCACGAGCGACTTTTTTGCAATCATGATCAAAATTAGAGATGGATTGAAGATAATAATCAGGATGAGCAAAAACAGAATACATCCCACTTTTCATAGCTATAATAGCTAAATCTCGATATTGATATAGTTGACTTGCATTTGAAATTCTTGAAAATTTAGTAACAATTTCATTTTTATCATTTATAGCCATATGATTTCCTAAAATCATATAGTCTAAAACACCATTTGAGATAAGTTCTTTAAAAAAAGGAAAGAAATTAGGAAAACTCTCAGCTTCAAATCCAACATAGATATTTATTTTATTCTCATATTTCTTTTTTAAAGAGTTAATTGATTCAAGATAATTTTCAAAATCATTTTGATAAGAGCCTCTAACTTTTGGTTCATCAAAATTAGGAATCATCGCATGATCTGAAAAGCCTAATGTTTTAAAGCCTTTTCCAATAGCTTCTAAAACATATTCTTCATCTTCACCAGTAGCGTGTCCACATCTTTTTGTATGTGTGTGATAATTAGCTTTAAGCATGCTAATAGTTTAAAGAAATTATCACTTCTTTTCAATAAAATTTATTTATATTTAACTTATTTTAAATGACTATAGTTATTTATATTGATATAAAAATTTGTTATAATTTTAAAGCTATGAATAAAGATTCACTTATATCATCAATTGAAAATTTAAATGATGATTCTACACTTAAATTTGTTTATAACGGACTTGAAGTATCATCTAGATTTGATAATCAAGAGAAACCTTTTGAAGAAACAAATTATTTATCCCTTCTTTCTTATAATCTTTATTCAATAACTATCAACTCAATCATTTTAAAGGGATTAGGCAAGATAAGAAGTAAAAATCTTCTAAAATCTTTTTATAATTTTTTTTCAAAAATTGAAAAGAACGTCTCAAAAGATATTTATAATGATACTAAAAAGCAAATCGAGAAAGCCAAAAACATCTTAGAAGCTTTTCTTTTTGACTATGAAAAGATATCGCTCAGTCAGCTTCTTGCAAATTATTTACCACTTGTTGTCATCAATTTATCATCATCTCATAAAGAAGATGAAAAAAAAATATTTAAATTGTTTGATAACAATAAAGAAATGATTATCAATCAGGCAACATTATATGTAAGAAGTGCCTATCATTCCTTACTTACTATTGATTATTTAGATCAGACATTATTATCATTTGATAAAAATGATATCTTAAACGGTATTCTTTTCTATGATGATATTATTATTTTCTCAACATACAAAGATGCTTGTACTTTCAATGGCTTTAAGCATGTTTTGCTTGATGATGTAAATTATTTAGCTGATTATAATAGACTCGATAACGCTAAAAAAATAGCTCTCTTATATTTAGTGAGAGATACAATTGTTTACTTTGAAGTATGATTAAAAATATTCTTTTTGATTGTTGGTCTACTCTTGTAAAATTCAAGCCGAAAATTGAATCTTGGACTTATAATCCACTCATTGCTCATCTATTAAATAAAGATGAAGTTGACACTGTAAAATTAAAAAATTTTATAAATTCTTTTTTAGATGAATATTATAAAACTGATATCAAATATGAAATTGATAATAGACAATTTTATCAGCTACTTATTGATATGTTCAATTTAAAAGAAGACGTAAGTGTTGATATTTTAAAGGAAGAAACCTTGGATAATTTAGAGATTGAATGTGAAGAACATGTAAATGATTTTTTAAATTTATTATCTAAAAATAAAATTAACATGGCTGTTGCCTCAAATACGATGTATTCTTTAGAAAAAACTAAAGAAATTATACATTCATGTATCAATTATAATTTTGATGATGTTATAACATCATCCATGTATGGAGTAAGAAAGCCGCACCAATGTTTTTTTGACGCTGTTTTAAATAGACTTCATTGTAAAAAAGAAGAAACCATCTACATCGGTGATTCACCTATTGAAGATGGATATGGGCCTTATAATGCAGGTTTTAAAGGTTCAATACTTGTTTTAAATTCTAAAAAAGATATCAATTTAATACCTGACAAAAAGATATTTGATGATCCAAACTTTATCTTTAAAATCTATCAAAATTATGACGAAATTATAGCTGATTTTAATAATATTAAAAAATATTTTTATTAGTCTTTATCATCATTTTTAAATGATGATAAATCAATAACATTACCTTCTACTTTTTCAGATTTTTCAGTATTTTTACCTTCTTTAACAACATAATCTGCATCAAAAATACTTCCATCATATACTTCATCTTCTTTAAAGAAAGGCCCTCTTACCGAGCTTTCTTCGCCATGTATATAATTAGGAGAAGCAAACGTCATTGCATATTGTTTCTTTAATACTTTTGGTATTTTCTTATCAAGTCTTTCGCTTATTGCTTCAATTATCAAATAATTGTTTTTGATTGTAAAATAATCAATTAAAATATCAAAGAAAACAATGAGTGAGAAAAAGCTCATCAATGTGATACCAGTTATATATGCGTTAGATGGCTTAAACAAGGTGAAAATATATGTAAATAAGCCATACATTAGAGTATGTAACAAGTAATACATCCAATTGAATCTGAGCGATAATAAAAATTCATCTTTGCGATAAAATCGACAGAACGTGGCTTCACATATTGATTCTTGATATGAAGCAGGCAAATTTTTATCAGCATCAGGCATAAGAATCGACATCATATGATGTTTATTCAAATTATGATTTACATGATACATAATAAAATAAGTTATTGGTAAAAAGACTGCAACTGACAAAAATATCATTAATGGCTTATATAAATAAGATATTTGATTATTTATGACCTCTAATACATCTAAATTTGAATCAGAGGCAGCTTTATTTATCATTTCATATGCTAATTTGCTTTCTTCACTCATATTACATAATGGCTTGAAACTATATGAAAAGACAAAATAGAAAAATAAAAAAAACAAAATAAATTGAGCAATGCCTAGTATCATTCCATATACTCCACCTAATTTCCCACCAAAAAAGTCATCGTATCCTTTTTTATATGAGCCGTTTCGATTACCGATAGATGTTAAGGAAGCACGAAGTCTTTTATCAACTGCATATAACATAGGTAAAACAAAATATAAAAGAAGGATTGAAAATAAATATGATAAAGATAATAAAGAGACAATAGTTGCAATAATTAAAGCAGGTAAAATTAGATAAACAATATTTATCCAATCATATTTATAATCCGTGTGCTGTTTTATTTTATCTTTGACACTTTGAACAAGTAGTTCAAATTCTTCATTTTGCTTTTCTTTTTTTACTTTCACTGAGTTTTTTCTCCTCTTCTTTAAGTTGATTTGAATTGTTAACAATCATCTGAATTAGCTTTTCACTTTTAGCGTGTGGAATAGCAGTAATGTTATCTTTTTCAGCATCTTTAATTGTTTGAACAAGTTCTTTGCTTGAGACAAAAAAGACACCCTGCTTTTTAATTTTCATATCAACAGGTAATATTAAATCAGAATTGTAACAAATAACATTTACAATTGTATTGTCTTTTTTACTAGGATCAAGAGCGTCCATTAAATCATTAACAATCCGATTATTTTCAAATAATGGATTTGGTATTCGACTCTTTTTGTTTTTAGAATTGATTGTAAAAATATACGGATCTGAAATATTCCCATATATCATTCCACCATAGTATACATCTTTAATAATATAAATATATTTATCAGCTATAAATATGTGATCTATTTTGGAAATTGTCTCATCATTAGATAGCAAAAGATGAACATCATTTGCAAGAAGCTGATTGCTTTCATCAGCATAGTGAATCAGTTTAGAATAAACAATCTTTTTATAATTTCTTTTAATGTGAATTGTTTTAATTTCAAAGAAAAAGAGAGCTAATATTAAAATTAGTGGTATCAATATAAAAAGAGTGATTACTAAACCATTGGACATTATGTATTAATTTTATTTGATGCAATCAAGAGCTACCTTCATCATATTGGTAAATGAAGTTTGTCTTTCTTCTGCAGTCGTTTCTTCATGAGTTATAAGTGAATCAGAAATGGTAAGAAGAGCTAAAGCTTCTTTATGAGCTTGAGCAGCTGTCATAAATAAGCCATATGATTCCATCTCACAGCATAAAACACCCATTGAAGCCCATTTTTTCCATTCAGTTTCAGGATTATTATAGAAATTATCAGCAGATAATACTTGGCCAACTTTGAATCTAAATTTATTAGCTTTTGCAGATTCAACTGCTTTATTTAATGCATCATAAGATGAAATGGCAGAGAAAGTTGAACCATTAGGCAAATTATATTGGCTTGCCCAATTTGAATTAGTTGAGGCAGCTTGTGCAATAACAATATCAAATAATTTTAAATCAGGAACAATAGCACCAGCTGAACCGATTCTAATGATTCGTTCAACATCATAAAAATTATATAATTCGTATGAATAAATTCCAATAGATGGAATACCCATGCCAGAGCCCATAATAGTAACTTCTTTGCCGTTATATTTGCCAGTAAAAGCTAACATATTTCTGACAGCATTTACTTGCCTAACATCACTTAAAAATGTTTCAGCAATGAATTTAGCACGGAGAGGATCTCCTGGCATTAAAACAGTTTTTGCAATATCACCTTTATTTGCATTATTGTGTGGTGTAGACATTATTTATCCTCCTAAAAAGTTAATAATTAACACTACAATTATACAAAAAAGTGATGCAAATTTAAAGATTAAAGAAGCTGCATAGAGATAAGTTTTTCAAACTCATCAGATTTGACATTGTCAAGCATTCCATTATGGGCGATAGCAATTCTACCAGTTTCTTCTGAAACAATGACTGTTATTGAATCAGAAACCTCAGAAATACCTAAAGCAGCACGATGCCTTGCACCAAATTTACCGATGACAGCTTTAGTTGAAGGAGTGTAATACACAGCGGCTGCTAAAATGATTCCATTTCTTATAACTATAGCACCATCATGAAGTCTTGTTCCTTCATAAAAAATAGTTTCAACAAGTTCTGGAGTGAAAGGGCAATTGATAATAGTTCCAGATTTGATATAGTTATCTAAGGGAGTACCTTTTTCAAAAGTAATAAGAGCACCGACTTTATTTCGACTCAACCAATTAACAGCAATAACTAAATTAGAGATAAGTTTTTGCATATCAACATTTTTATCATCATCTTTTTTCTCTTTCATGTTTTTATTTGTCTTCTTGAGTGGTTTAGCAACAAATTTTCTAAACTCGCCATCATTTGTTCTAATAAAATAAAAATTAGCAAATAAAATTAAGCCTAAGATGACATAAGTTAATACATCAATTCTAAATATAGCACTGACAATGAAAGCAATAAGAGCCGAAAGATTAAATATTAAGACGAATTTTCTATTGATTTTATAAATCACAAGAGAAATAAATAACATAATAATAACACTTGAGATACTGACGCCTAAAATATATGTTAATTTTTCATTTTGGCTGCTAAAGGTAAAAATATCAATCATGTTATTTACAAAAAATGTCATTTTAATTACTCCACACATAAATAGTATATATTAATAAATAAAAATTTAAACTAAAATCAGTTATTTTCTTTAACATTTATCTTTTGTTAAAGTAACAACTTTAAAATTATTAATCAAATGTTAATCATTTAAGCTGTTTTTGATTTCTTCAACCATTTTGTCTACTATTTGTTCATCATCTTCTTTTAAGGAAGATTTGATGGTCAAAGAAGTCTCAGTAAAATTGAAGGGAAGCTTACTATTATCTAATTTAGCTTTGATTAATGATTTAGCATTCGGAGCCCATGAACCATTCTCTATTAAAGAAATAGTTCTATTTTTAAGCCCCATCCTAAGCATATCATCTAAATAAATCTCAATTGAAGGGAAGATAGTCATATTGTATGTTGGTGAAATAATAACAATATTTGAATATTTAAATGATTCACTGACTAAAAAAGTAGCATCAACCATTGAAGCATCCAATACTTTAATGTCCTTTATATTTTGCATTGATAATTTGTTAGCTAAGATATTTGCACAACATGCATTATCTCCATACATACTCGCATAAATTATCAAAACTGATTTAACTTCACTAGTATAAGTAGCCCATAATGTATATTTATTTAAAATATATTCAATATTCTTTCTCCAAATAAATCCATGCAAAGGCAATATCATTTTTATTTTTAAATCAGTTACTTTTTTAAATAATGAAACAACCTGCATTCCGTATTTACCAACAATATTTGTGTAATATCTTCTTGCTTCATCTAAATAATCGCGATCAAAATCAACATTATCAGCATATAAATTACCATCTAGTGTATTAAACATACCAAATGCATCAGCTGAGAAAAGCAAGCCTTCTTTTTCTTCAAAAGCAATCATGACTTCAGGCCAGTGAACCATAGGAGCAAAAATAAATTTTAATTTATGAGCTCCTAAATCTAGTTCGTCATTTTCTTTGACAACTATTTTCTTATCAGTTAAATCTAAATTAGGGAAGAAATTAGAAATGAAAGTAAAAGTTTTTTCATTTCCGACAACTTTTGTTTCAGGATGCCTTAATAAGACCTGTTCAATGTTATAACAATGGTCTGGTTCCATATGTAATACAACTAAATAATCAAGTTTTTCACCCTTTAATAATGCATCTATATTTTCAATAAATTGTCTTGTTACTGCTTGATCAACTGTATCCATCAAACAATTCTTTTTATCTTTAATAAGATATGAATTATAAGATACACCTCTTGATAAAGGAATGATACCTTCAAACTTATCAATCTTATGATCATCTGCTCCAACATAATAGACATTTTTAACAATTTCACGATAATTATGCATAACTAAACCCTCACAATCTATATATAATTATACAAATTTTACAAATTTATATTCAAGAAAGATGCAATTTTTATATCAATATTTTTAAAATCACTCATTTTGCAATCAACATCTAAATCAATATCCTTGTCACCTATTTTACAAACAAAGCCAACATCAGCACTTATTGCACTTTTAAGACCTGAATATGAGTCTTCAAAAACCATGATTGAAGAACTAGGAATGCTCAAATATTTGATAGCTTTCAAATATATTTCTGGATCTGGCTTTCCACACTTAATAGTTCCATCATCATAAATGCAATCTTCATATTTAAAAAATCTTTCTAAATTAAAAACTTTATAATACCAATCAACATTAGGTTTCATACTTGATGTGCAAATTGCCATCTTGATATTGTTATCTTTTAATAAATTTAAAAAGCTTATAAGACCATCAGTTAATTTTAAATATCCTTTTTTTTCTTCACACATTTTCTGATAAATGAGTTCTTTTTTAGTTGCTAAATCTTCTATCTGTTTTTTATTAAATTTTGTATTTGCTAAATATTCCATGATAGAGTGATTACTGAATCCATGAATATGTTCTTTGAATTCTTCTTCACTTATATCTCTATCAAATTCATCTTTTGCAAATTTATACCATGATTTTTCTTGCATCAAATCATCAAAAAACATGGTTCCATTAAAATCAAAAATAACACCTTTTTGATCTATCATTTTTTCTTCCTCCTTGAGTAATTTTGGAAAATGTTTGTCATAGCTTCTTTTTAATTCCTCATAAGATACATGCGTATAAATAGATGTTGTTTTAATACTTTCATGTCCAAGCATCTCTTGAATAACTCTGATATCAACATCATTATTAATCATGTTAGTTGCAAATGAATGCCTTAACATATGAGGATGAATATGGATATTAAAACCAGACTTACTTGAAGCAGTACTGACTATATATTCTAATCCTCTTTCAGTCAATTTTTTACCATGATTATTTAAAAACAAATATTCAATATCACTTGAATCATTATCAGTTAAAACAATTCTTAGTCCATTGATATATTTATTTAAATACACAAGACATGTTTTTGAAAAAAAGACATGTCTTTCTTTGTTTCCTTTGCCGATAATCTTAATTATCCGTTCATTAAAATCAATATCTTTTATTTTTAAATTGATGATTTCACTAGCTCTAAGTCCTGAAGCAAATGCAAGTTCTAAAATAGCTTGATCACGATCTTTTAATTTGTCTGTTCTTTTCAAATTTAAATCCAAGAATGACTGCATATCATCAAAAGTCAAAAAATCAGGAAGTTTATTAGCAAATTTTGGTGATTTAACAATTTCAAAGGGATTATAAACATATCCGTAATACTTGATAAGATAATAATAAAACTGCCTATATGTCGATAGCATTCTCCTAATTGAATTTTTTGATAACTGACGATTATATAAGCTGACTAAAAATAAAGAGATATCATCATAATTCACATCTTCTAATTTGATACTTTCACCTTCAATATATGTTAAAAATTCATCTAAATCTCTTTTATATGATTTTATAGTGAGATTAGAATAACCTTTAACTATCGTAAGATAAGTGATAAATTTTTCTTCAATTTCTAAATATTTATTCATAAAAAAAGTCTACAACTATAAATTATAAGTTATAGACTCTCATTTTTTATTTTTTATTTGTTAGTTTGCTTTCTTCTTTATGAATGTATTTGCACTTTGGATAATTTGAACAAGCTAGAAATTTGCTACCATATCTAGATTTCTTCTCAATCAGATGACCTTGACCACATTTTGGACAAATTGGTGCATCTTCTGGAATAGCTACTTCCTTCTTTTCAATTTTGAGCTGTTTTCCATCTAGTGTTTCCATATAATTGCAGTTTGGATAATTTGAACAACCATAGAATTCACCTTTCTTTGATTTCCTTTTAACTAGATTTCCACCGCAAATTGGACATTTTTTATCAGGTGCAATTTCAACTTCCTTCTTTTCTTTTTCAATATAGTCACAATTTGGATAGTTTGAGCAACCAATAAATGTTCCGAATTTGCTTTTTCTTTCAACAAGTGGTGCACCACATTTTGGACAATTTCTTCCAATTTCAGCAGGTTTAACCTTTTCCATTGTTTTTAAAGCATTGTCGTATAAATCGGTAAACTGTTTCCAGAAAGAATTCAGTAAATCAATTTCTTTTTCATGACCTAAAGCAATCTCATCAAGTGATGTTTCCATGCTTGATGTATATTTAGCATCCATATATTGTGGGAAAAACTCGACTAACTTGTCAACTGTAAGTTCACCTTGCTCAGTTGGAAGAAGTGAACCTTTTTGATTTTCAAGATATGCATGTGAAAGTAATGTCGAAATAGTTGGAGCATAAGTAGATGGTCTACCGATACCATTTTCTTGCATGAGTTTGACGACTTTACCTTCATTATATCTTAAAGGCGGTTTAGTGAAATGTTGAACTTTTTCAACGTTGCTTTTCTTCAAAATATCATTTTCTTTAAAAGAAGGTAGAAGCTTAACTTCTTCCTTTTCTTCATACTTTCCATAGACTTTATAGAAGCCATCGAAAACAGTTTTTGTTTCAGATGTTTGGAAATTATAATCGTTTCCAGTTAGAACCATGGTTGTAATTTCATCTTTTCTAGATTCCATAAGTGAGGCATAGGCACGATCATATATAAGTGAATAAAGTTGGAATTCTTCTTTAGAAAGATAATCTTTAATTTTAGCTGGAGTTAAGTTAACATCAGTTGGTCTAATTGCTTCATGTGCATCTTGAACATTTTTATTAGAACTTTGAGTGCGTACTTTGCCAATGTAGTTTTCACCATAGACTTTTCTAATATTATCTTGACAAGCAGTTATAAATTCATCAGCAAGTCTAATTGAGTCAGTTCTCATATACGTGATTAAACCTGTTGATTCTCCACCAATATCTAAACCTTCATATAATTTTTGAGCAATAGAAGCTGTCTTAGTTGGTGAAAATTTGAATTGAGAATAAGCTTCTTGTTGTAAAGTAGAAGTTATAAATGGAGGTTTGGGCTCTCTAGTTTTTGTTTCAGTTTTAAGTGAAGTAACTTTAAATTCATCAGGCAAGCTAGAAATGATTTTATCAGCTTCAGTTTCATTTGCAATCTTCACTGCTTGATCTTTATAAGAGACTAAATTAGCATCAACTGAAATATCTTTCAAAGAGAATTTTCCTGAGATAGTCCAGTATTCACTTGGAACAAATGCTTTGATTTCCTTTTCACGGTCAACAATATATTTCAAAACAACTGACTGAACTCTACCAGCTGACTTTGATTTGATTTTGATCTGAAGAAGATAAGATAGTCTATATCCCATAAGTCTATCGATAATTCTTCTAGTTTCTTGAGATTCAACTAAATTCATATCAATGTGACGCGGATTTTGTAAAGCTTTGACAATTGCTTTTTTAGTTATTTCATGGAATTCTAATCTTTTAGTTGTATTAATATCGAGTTTCAAAACTTGAGCTAGATGCCAAGATATTGCTTCACCTTCACGATCAGGGTCGGTTGCTAAATACACTTCATCAGCAGCTTTGACTTCCTTTTGAAGAAATTTCACAATATCTTTTTTATCATCAGAAACAACATAGGTAGGTTTGAAATTGTCATCTATATCGACACCTAGTCTCATTTTTCCAGTACTTGCTAAATCACGGATATGACCTTTTGATGCGATAACTTTATAATCGCTTCCTAAAAATTTTGTAATGGTTGTAGACTTGTGCGGAGATTCAACAATAATTAGTTTCATTTTAAGTAGCTCCTTAGCTTTGTAAGCGTAATATTATTATTTGTCTTATAATTTTTGTCAAGCACAAATTTATATTAATATGTAATATTAAAAAATATTTAAATTTTAAAAATCATAGCTAAGGGACTCAATCACATCATTGCTTGATAAGATAGACTTAGCCCCTTCTTGAATCAAACTATTAGTCAAATCATCACCATCGCAAGAAACATTGCATGGCACTGATAGTATATCTTTACCATAATCTAATGCATATCTAACAGTTGATGAAGTTCCACTTTTTATTTTGGCACCAGTTATAAGAAGTGATTTGCATGCACTTGCAAGGAGTCTATTTCTAAAAAGAAAATCTTCCTTTTTAGCAACATAATTGAGTGGATGCTCTGATAATACTAACCCATTACCAGATTTACAATATTCATATATTCCATTATTATCTTCAGGATAAGGATTATCAATTCCTGATGCAATTATTGAAATAACACCTGCATTCCTTTTCATAGCTTCAAGCATAGCTACTTGATCGATTCCTCTTGCCATACCAGAAACTATTGTGATTTTATTATTACATTTATCTAATACTTCACCAACTATTTTTTTAGTCATGTCAATTTGATATTTATTAGGTTCTCTTGTGCCAATAACTGATAATCTTTTATTACCATCAAGTAATGAAATATTTCCATAATAATATAAAAGAATAGGTGGTTTATGAATATGTTTGAATACCTTAGGAAACATTTCATCAAGAAGGGTTATATAATTAGCTTTATTTGCTAAGGCATAGCTTTCACTAACTATTTCTTTTCTTTCAATCATCTTAATCATTTTTTCATAGTCACCATCACAATACATTGATAATGCTAAAAGTTTTTCTCTAATATCCATATATTTTCTCCTATCAATATTTATATGGCTTGAGAAAACAATTTTTCCAATTTAATATTGTTTTAGCTCTCTATTTACTTATAATAAAGTATTAGCAAACAACTTATGAAAAATAAATGGCAACTACTTGAGCAAAACTCATATGAATATCTAATAAGCAAAATCAATGATTGCTTCGGTTTTACTTTTAATATATACAAAGAAGGTAACTTAAACAGTAATACTTCTGATATTAAAATTTCAAAGGATAATAACCTAATAACCTATATTGAAGTTAAAAGCCATACTTCACAAGCAGCACAATTTGTTTTGACATTTAATGATGGTAAATATGACTTTTCATTAAAAAATAAGTGCAATAGAAAATATTGTCAACCAATCATTGATTATTTAAATGAACATATTAATGAATATAGCGATATATCTAGTAAAGGCCTTTTGATTCCAATTAATCCTACTACATCCTATAAAAGGATTATTGATTATTATAAAAACGAAAAGAATGTTGATTTTATAATTACTGACGTCGATTCTAAAATGATACTTTTTGAAGTAGAAAATATTAAGAATTATTTTCATGTTTTTTGTAACATTAGAAGGAAAAAGAGTGGAAGTAGAAAAATAAGCAAGAAATATATTGATGATTTAATAGCATATATTAAAAATAAGTATGATATTGACAAGTATGAAATAATAAGTAATCATTTATACGTCAATTCTTCTAAAATTATAAAAAATGTTTATTTTAGTTTTAGCAAGTTTAACTGCTTTTTATCATTAAAAGATTCAAATGTTAATAATTATAAATATGAAGCAAGAATGCTTTCAAATACAAATAACATCAATGTGATTTTCACATTAATATCAAAATGTAATACAAATGATGACTTTAATAAATTAATTAATTTATTAAAGTCTTATGTTTGATTTACATATTTTAGTACTTCTTTAAAGATAGATTTTAAAACAGGAACTGCAACTGAATTTCCAAATTGTTTATATGCTTGGTTTGTATTTTGGCAAGGTTTAAATTCATCGGGAAATCCTTGCATTTTTCGACATTCATTGATGCTCAATTTTCTAACTTTATTATCGATTAAATATGCACCCGTTTTAGAAGCAGTTCCTCCACCTTGAGCAGATAAAGTGATTCCAAAACCATATGTACTATATACCCTATCTCCTTGACCACCTTTATTAATTGTTCCTATTCTTACAATTTTATCTTGTAATACTGGTTTATCTTCTTTGTTAAAAACTATTTTTTTATCGATATATAATTTATTTTCAATATATTTTTTATCATCAAGAATATCAATAACATGAACTTTTTTATTTGCTTTTTTAGGAAACTCAAATTTATTAACATTTAAATCCTTTCTAAAACATACAAAATAGACTCTTTTTCTATTTTGAGCAACTCCATAGTCACATGCATTTAAAACATCATAAAAAACATCATATCCTTCTTCTTTTAACATATCGGTCATCAATTTGATTGTATTATTATCATTATGTTTTGCTAAATTGGCCACATTTTCTAAAAAAATTATTTTTGGTTTCTTTTCTTTGACTATTCTGATTATTTCAAAAAATAAAGTCCCTCTTGAATCATTAAAACCTAATTGCTTACCTGATATTGAAAAAGGTTGGCAAGGAAAACCAGCACATAAAACATCATGATCCATGATATCTTTTCCATCAATATTTCTTATGTCACCATATGGTATATCATTAAAATTATTTTTATATGTTTCCACGCAGTATTTATCTATTTCAGATGAAAAAACACATTTCAAAGAAAATGAATTCAAAGCATATCTAAATCCACCAATCCCTGCAAATAAATCAATAAAAGTATTAAGTTTTCTTTCCATGGTTAAATTATAATTTTTTTTGCACTATTTTAAAAGTCAAACAATTTGATTTCTTCTTCTTTATTTACAAGTGACTTTATCGGTTCAAAACTCAGTCTATGAACGCCTTTTATATATCCATATTTTTTGATAGCTTCAATATGTTTTTTAGTTCCATACCCTTTATTTTTATCAAACTCATAAGCAGGATATTTTAAAGATAATTCATTCATATAATCATCTCTTGTAACTTTTGCAAGTATTGATGCACACGCAACTGAAAATGATGTAGCATCACCTTTAGCAATCGATAAAAGCTTGATGTCTGATTTAATATTTAAATAGTCTGATATTAAAAATTCAGGTTTAACATTATTTTCAATTGCTAAATTTAATCCAATTTGCATTCCTTTTAAATCAGCTTCCAGAATGTTGATCTCATCAATTGTCTTAACATCGACTAATTCAACATGATAAAAAAGTGAATTATCTTTGATCAAATTGAAAACTTCTCTTCTTTTTTTATCAGTTAATTTTTTTGAATCATTGATGATTTCATTGTTAAATTCTGGTTTTAATATAACAATTGCAGCTGAGACAGGTCCTGCTAGTGGTCCTCTCCCTGCCTCATCAAAGCCAGCTATATAAGTTATTTTATTTTCTTTTCTAACTCTATTATCAAAATCATATAATTTACTCATCAAAGGAAATCCTACCTATGTAACCATTTCTGAAATCTTTTAAAAGCAGATCACGTGCTCTTTCAATATCAATCACATTATTTAGCAAATAAAAATTACGATTTTTAGAAATCCGCATGAGAATTTCCTCATTGTTTTTATTTAAATCATCAATGAGTGAATATTTTTCAATTAGCAATGTTGGAAATTTGTTTTTTAAAAAATCAAGAACAAAATCACTTAAATTGACTTTGTTAAAATTTTCAATTTTTAAAGAACCAATTGAAGCTAATATATATGCCAAATTTTTATCTTCATAATTAGGAGATAGGATTCCTGGAGTATCGTAGATTTCAACATATTTACTCACTTGTATTAATGTCTCGGCTCTTGTCTTACCAGGCTTATTTTCAACCTGTGCTTTATATTTTTTACATAAAGAGTTGATGAGAGTTGATTTACCAACATTTGGTATTCCTAAAATCATGTATCTCTTTTTAGTTATTGGGAAACCTAGTTTTAAAAATTTTTCATCTTTTTTTGACTTTATTGAATTCAAATAATTAGTCAATTTTTGACAATCAGATACATTTCTTACGTCGAGTTTATAAACAGTAAATCCTTTGTTTTTTAAATAACTAACTTGCCTATCAACATTTGAAATAGAAGCTATATCACTTTTAGTCAACACAGCTATTTTGATTTTATTATTGATCAAAGAATCTAAATTAATGGGAAATGATGCATTTATAGCTCTAGCATCAATAACTTCAATAATGCCATCACAATCTTTAATTTTATTTGATATTTCCCTGAGGGCCTTTTGCATATGCCCAGGAAAATAATGTATATCATTTATTGCCATTTTAATTAATCTTCTAAAAAATTTAAATCTATGTCTTTTATATTATCTTCAATTAAATAAGGCATTTCAGTATGAATAGATGCATCTTTTGAAATCGTAGATAATGGTAAGATGCGATATGTCATTTCACCTTGTGAAAGAATAGTTCCATCAAGAAGATAAATAAAAGCATCTGCTTTCAAAAAATTAGAATTAGAATAAGTAACTACTCCTCTTGCAATCAAATCTTCATCATATGGAACAGGTTTTCTATATTTAACTTTTAAATCCATTGTAACGCCAAAACCTTCTTTACCATATGACCACAATGCACGAAAACCAAGCTCATCAAGCATAGCAGTTATTATTCCACCATGGACTCTGCCAGGAAAAGATTGATTATATTTATTGAATTTAAATAATGAGACCGTGCTTTTATCTTCCATCGAATAAAATTGAGCTTTTAATCCCATCTCATTATCAAGCCCACAGATAAAGCACATTCTGGAATTTCTTTGTTTTTCAACTACTTTCATTTAATCCTCCACTATTAAAAAATTAGCATCTTTATATTGTCTAAATAAAAAATAATCTATTTTAGAAGGTAAAACATTGACCAAACTTTTATGAATACCATCAATAAACATATTATTTGAGATAAAATCACTATCAATTGAAATCGTATTGATTGTTAATTCTAAATGACTTTTATTTGATAAAACCGGCAAAATATTTATAGATAAATCAACTTTACAAGTTGAAGAATAAAGTGAGAGTTCTCTTCTTATTCTATTTTCTATTTGATTAGATGATTCAAGTGTATATTTTTTTATATCTTCACTTTTTATATAAATATTTATCGATAATAGCATGTATTTTTCTTCATTCATATTTCACCTACTTTGTTATATTTAAATTATTAATTTAAATATTTGCCACGATTTCTATATATAATACTATATTTTAATATAAAAATTAACTATAATTAAAGATTGTTGAGGTGTTATATATGAAGAAATTAACTAGTGATGAAATAAGAGATATATGGTTAAACTTTTTTAAAGAGAAAGGCCATTACATTGAGCCTTCAGCTTCATTAATTCCAAATAATGATCCTACATTACTGTGGATTAATGCTGGTGTTGCTGCTTTAAAAAAATATTTTGATGGTACTTTAACTCCTAAGCATAGAAGAATAACTAATGCTCAAAAATGTATTAGAACTAACGATATTGATAATGTCGGCTATACAAGTAGACACCATACTTTCTTTGAAATGATGGGTAATTTTTCTATTGGCGATTATTTTAGAAATGAAGTTATACCATGGGCCTATGAGCTTTTAACTAGTGATAAATATTACGGTCTTGATAAAGACAAATTATACATAACATATTATCCTGATGATTTAGAAACATATAAATTATGGACTTCACTTGGTATCAGAAAAGAAAACATGGTCGCTTCTAAATCCAACTTTTGGGAAATTGGTGAAGGTCCATGCGGTCCTGATACTGAAATCAATTATGATCGCGGCGAAAAATATGATCCTAAGCATTTAGGGATCAAGCTTCTTGAAGAAGATTTAGATAATGATAGATATATTGAATTATGGAATATTGTTTTCTCTCAATATAACTCAGAACCAGGTAAAAAAAGAAGTGAATATAAACTACTTCCTCAAAAAAACATCGATACTGGTGCAGGTCTTGAACGCTTTGCTTGTATCATGCAGGGTGTTGAAACAAATTTTGACACTGATTTATTCATGCCTTATATCAAAGAGATTGAAAAGAAAGCAAATTGCAAATATGAAGATAATAAATTAGCTTATAGGGTCATTGCTGATCATATCAGATCACTTACCTTTGCTTTAGCAGATGGTGCTATGTTTTCAAATGAAGGTAGAGGTTATGTTTTAAAAAGACTTTTAAGACGTGCAAGTAGATACGCACAAGTATTAGGTTTAAAAACTGGTGATTTAGCAAAACTTGTGCCATCTGTTGTCAAAAATATGTCACATTTTTATCCATATTTAAAAGATAATGAAGAAAGAGTATCTAAAATGATACTTCAAGAAGAAAACAAATTTGCAGTCACTTTAAAAACTGGTGAAAAATTACTTGCTGATTATTTAAAAAAATCACCAACTTTACTTTCAGCTGAGGATGCTTTTAAATTATCTGATACTTACGGTTTCCCATTTGAACTATCAAAAGAAATTGCTATGGAACATGGTGCTGAAGTTGATGAGGAAGGCTATAAGAAACTTCTTGAAAAATCAAAAGAATTAGCAAGAAGTTCTCGTAAAAATGAACAGTCGTTTGGTCTACAAGAAAAGGATTTAATTGAATTTGTAACTCCTAGTGAATACACCTATGAAGATAAAATAATTAAAAGTGAAGTCATTGGTATATTCAAAGATGGAAAGAAAGTTAATGAAATTGATAGCTATGGTGATGTAGCTTTTAAATTAACTAATTTCTATGCTGAAATGGGTGGTGAAGTAGCAGACGTAGGATATATTAAAAATAAAGACTGTGAAGCCAAAGTTACAATGGTAAAAAAGGCAAATCATGGTCAACATCTTCTTCATGTCGAGGTCTTATATGGGATAGTCAAAGTTGGTGATGAATTTTCTCAAGAACCAGATTTCAAAATCAGAGAAATGGTTAAGAAAAATCACTCAGCTACTCATATTTTGCAAAAAGCTTTGCAAGATATCTTAGATCCTAATATTCATCAAGAAGGTGCTTATTATGATGATAAACTTTTAAGATTAGATTTTAATTACCCTAGTAAACTAACTGATGAACAATTAAGGCAAATTGAAGATACTGTCAATAAGCAAATTTCAAATGGTTTAAATGTCAAAATAGAAATTATGAATAAAGAAGATGCTCTAAAAATGAACGCAATGCATTTATTTAATGAAAAGTATGGTGACAAAGTTAGAGTTGTGTCAATTGGTTCTTATTCAATTGAATTTTGTGGTGGATTACATGTTAGTAATTCTAAAGATATTCAATTATTTGTAATCGATTCAGAGCAAGCAATTTCAGCTGGTGTTAGAAGAATAACCGCATATACTGGTTTAAACGCTTATGAATATTTAAAAGAAAAAGAAAATAATTTAAATGATATTGCTTCTCTACTTAAATTAACTTCTACAAAAGGTGTCAAAGAAAAACTAAAAGAAGTATTATCTTCACTCGATGAAAGTAAAAAACAACTTAAGGTACTTGAAGAAAAAATTGCAAATTCACAATTAGATTCAATTAAAGATAACATTGTTGACTTTAATGGTTATAATCTACTTGCTGCTAAACTTAATAATTTAAATCATCAACAAGAAGAAAGCATCACTAATAACTTGTTAAATACATATAAAAAATTAATTATTTTCTTTGCTGTTAAAAATGGTTTGAAATATGATTTAGTCATTGCAAGAAGCAAAGATTTAACTTCATTAAAAGCTGGTGATATCATGAGAAATGTCGCTAAAACTTTAGATGGTAGAGGCGGCGGAAAAGATGATGTGGCTTTTGGTGGAAGTAGTTCTATTGATAAATTTGATGATGCAGTTAATGAAATTAAAAAATTCTTAAAATGATTGAAAATATATTAGCGATTGATTTAGGCAGAAAAACAATGGGAGTAGCAATTTCAAGAACTGGTAGTTATATAACTCCCATTGCTAATCCTGAATTTGACTTAGATTCGTATGATGAAAACATTGAATATTTAAAAGATCTTTTTAACGAGGAAAAAGTTGAACATATTGTAATTGGTTATCCTCTTTATCCAAGCGGTGATCCATGTAAAATGACGCCTATTGTTGATAAATTCATTTTGCTTCTTAACGAGAATTTTCCTGATATAGATGTCATAAAACAAGATGAAAGAGAGTCAACTAAAGACGCTTCATCATATCTATCAAGAAACGGCTATAATATGAAAAAGCAAAAAAATATGATAGACATGGCTGCTGCTTGTGTCATTTTAGAAAGATATTTGACTAAAATTGGTCAAATGTAATTATGGTAAATTTAAAATAAGAGCAACAAGTGAGATAACAAAATATACAATTGAATGGAATAAAGAAGCGTAATTTAACGATTTTATATTGATATCTCAAAAAAATTCACATTCATAACTAATATATCAGTATTTTTTATTAAAAAATTCAAAATATATTGTTATGAATGCAATGATTGAAAATAATAAAATTAATAATCTATATAATGAATTCATATTAAAACCAATATGAGCTCCACCAGTAGCCAATGTTAGCAGTGAACCTTGATTTTTTGTTTTTCTATATATCATTTGTGCTCCCATCACTATATTTTCTTCTTCATCCAGATATGTGGGCAACCTTGATCATCTTCAATTTCACCATACTTTGTATATCCACACGCATTATAAAATCCAATTGCTCTACATTGTGCATGGAGTTTAATATATTCGCCGCCCATCTCTTTTACATATTTTTCAGCTTCTTTTAGCATTACTTTTCCAATATTTTGACCACGATATTTTTTTATTACTGCCAATCTTCCTAAAATATATATTTTACTTTCATCGCTTTTAAATACACGACAAGTTGCAACATATTCATCATTATCATACATAACAAAATGAGTAGCTATTTTATCAATGTCATCAAATTCATCGCTAAACTTTTGTTCGTCAACAAATACAGTTTTTCTAATTGTTATAGCATCGTTGTTTAAATAATTATATTTTTTTAATTCCATATCTATTTAAATTGACTCGTAAATAATTGATAATAAAAACCTTGTTTATTCATTAAATCATGGTGATTACCTTGTTCAATTATTTGACCATCTTTAATGACTAAAATAATGTCAGCTTTCATAATTGTGGATAATCTATGTGCAATAACAATTGATGTTTTTCCTTCAAGTAATTTATCAAATGCATCATTAATTCGCTTTTCTGTCATTGTATCAACATTACTTGTAGCTTCATCTAAAATGACAATCTCATTTTTAACCATCATAATTCTAGCTATTGTCAGCATTTGCTTCTCACCTTCAGATAAACCTTCTTTAGAAGACACTTGTGTATCTAAACCAAATGGAAGTGTATATATAAATGAATCTGCATGTGATTCTTTAACAGCGTTTTTAACTTCTTCACTACTAGCATCATCTTTAGCATATTTGATGTTATCTTCAATCGTTCCTTTAAAAATCCAAGTTTCTTGTAAAACCATTGAAAAGTGTTTCCTGAGTTCTTCTTTTTTTATCGTTAAATAGTCTTTGCCATTAACTAAGACTCTGCCACTACAGGGATCATAAAATCTCATTAAAACATTGATCAGCGTAGATTTACCTGCACCTGTTGGCCCAACAATTGCTACTTTCATTCCCTTTTTAATGGTGCAATTAAAGTCTTCAATAAGTTTTTTGTCTTTATTATAACTAAATGACATATGCTCAAATTTGATTTCTTCAATTTGACTATCTAAAGTATCTTTACCATCATCGATATCATCACTAATATTTAAGAAATCAGCAATTCGATTAAATGAATATTTTGCAGTTTCAAATTCAGCTAATACTGATGATATTTCATTAAATGGTTTAGTATATTGATTAGTATATGTTAAAAAAGTTGACAGCCTACCAATTGACATATTAAATAATGAAACTGTTGGTGAAAAGATAATTAGAATGATTCCTGCTATTCCAATTAAACAATATATGATATTATTGACAAGTCTAGTTGATGGGTTTGTCCAGGATGCTGAAAATTGAGCAACCTTACTAGTTTTTCGTAAATCGTCATCACGTTTAGTAAATTCTTTAATCGCTTCATTTTGATAATTTAAAGATTGAACAAGCTCAGTATTATTTATTGTTTCTAAAGAATAAGTATTAAGTTTTGACATCATCTTTGATTGCTTAGCAAAATATTTGTGTGAAAATGAAGCAACAAATTTTGAAACAATAATTGATAAAGGTGATAATACTAGTACACCTAAAGCAAGTATCCAGTTTGTTACAAACATCAAAATTATAGTGATAAATATTTGCAAAACACCTTGAACAAGCTGCTTTAAAACTGAGTATATTCCTGTTGCAATATTTTCAATATCAGTTATTTCAAGTTGAAGAAGATCACCGACTTCTTTATTATGAATAGTTTCAATTGATACTGAATTTATTTTATTATAAACCTTGACCCTTAAATCTTTAACTACTTCTTGAGATATGATTCCTACTTTGTATTCAAATAAGAAATCCGCAAAGACACCAATAATTGCAAGAACAATACAAATGGATAAGTAAATTATAACTTGATTTGTATTTATTGAAAAAGTAAAAATTCCATTTTCAATAGTTCCCAGAGCATCAATTGATTTACCAATCAAAAAAGGAATAGTTAGCTGTGATGCTAAAAACAAGGCAACAAAAATAAAAGATAAAATGACTCCTTTTTTTTGAGAATCAATATATTTTTTTAGCAATATCTTACTATTCATATTAATTCTCCCCTCTTGTTTGTGATAAGTAAGTTTCATGATACAAAGGACAATTATTCATCAAATTTTCATGAGTATCAAAAGCTACGATACTACCTTTCTCCATCACTATTATCTTATCCATAGATGAGACGGTGGAAACTCTTTGTGAAATAATTATTTTTGTCAAATCTGGATATAACGATGAAATGTTTTCTCTCACTTTTTTATCAGTCAGCAAGTCTAATGCTGATGTTGAATCATCTAAAATGAGAATTTCACTATTTTTAACAAGTGCTCTTGCAATTGTTAGACGTTGCCTTTGACCACCCGAAAAATTGCTGCCACCTTCTAATACTTGGTGATCTAGATAATCATCATATTTTTTTACAAATTCATATGCCAAAGAAGCTTTTAATGCATCTTCCATTTTTTTATCATCAGCATCAATATTAGCCATTTTCAAATTTGATTTGATTGTGCCTTCAAATAGAGTTGCTTTTTGAGGAACATAAGCTATCTCTTCCCTTAATGAATTTAAATTATAATCTTTTATATTGACGCCTTTGTAATAAACACTACCTTTGCTAGTATCTGCAAATCTTAATATCAATGAAAGAATAGTTGATTTACCACTTCCTGTTCCACCAATTATTCCAAGTGATTGGCCCTTATTTAAAGAGAAGTTGATATCTTTTAAAGCATAGTTTCCACCTTCTTTGAAAGCTAAATATGCACTGTCAAATTTAATAATTTCTTCACCTTTATTTATATTTTTAGTCACTTGCTTTTCATCATTTACAATGCTGGGTTTAATCTTAAGTATATTGTTTACTCTCTTAATTGAGACACCACTTTTAGTAAAGATGACAACTAAGTTAGTTAAGACAACAACTGTTTGGAAAATCAATTCAAGATATGATACTTCAGTAAGCAAAGTAGATGGCATTAAAACCGATCCATTAAACTGAATTCCTTTATCCATACTGACTGCACCAAAGACAACAACTAAACAAGTTGAAATTGAAACAATTGCAAATGTTAGTGGATTAACTAAAGCATTGAGTTTAGAAACTTTAATTGATGCTGCTTTATATTCACTAGCTGCTTTATCATATAATTTATCTTCATCTTCTTGCTTATTAAAGGCACGAATAACTTTACTACCAACAATTGAATCAGTCGTTCTATTTGATAACTTATCAAGTTGACCTTGTATTCCTAAATACATTTTTGAAGTTCTTGACATCACTACAAAAATGATAATAACAATAAGTGGTGAACATGCTAAAAAGATTAAGCCTATTTGCCAATCTAAAATGAAAGATATGACAAGTGAACCAATTATTATAAATGGTGCTCGAACAGCAAGTCTTATAAAAAATAAAACGCCTTGTTGAACTTGATAAGAATCTGAATTTAAAACTGTCAAAAGATGATTCATTGAATACCTTTCTCTTTCAATTCTTGATAATGAAAGAATTTTCTTATATAAAGAGTTCCTGAGTTCAGTTCCAACATTTGTAGCACTAACTGATGCTATATACTGAGTAATCATAGTTGTTAAAAATCCAAATATACCCATAAATAAAATAATCATGCCACCAGTAAAACAATAGCTAATTTGTGGATTATTTGGATTAATCATACCAAACGATTTTATAAATTCACCTAAAGTTTTTGTTATAACATCTCTTGATGATGAAAACGATAAATCAATTATCGCTTTCATAAATAATGGAATTAATAAATCAAAAACAGCTTCAATTTGTTTAATTAATGGGCCAATAATTAAAAATAAAAGATTATGTTTATATGTATCAGATACCTTATTTACCATGCTTACCTCGTATAAAACAAGTATATATTATACTTTATTAGATAGTCAAAAAAAACAAATGCTGATTTTTATTAACCATATTGTTTACAAATTCTCAATTAATAAAATTATAAATAGTTGATATTGTCAAATAAAATAGTATAATTTTAGTTGTGTTAACAAAACACATTCTTAATGCTTAATTAGGAGTGAGCCTTTCTAGGCTCACTCTTTCTTTTTATGGAGGTATTAATGGATAATTCTATTTTAGAAAAGGTAGGTTCTATCTTAAGAAGCGAAGCTAAAAATCTTAATCTTGAACTTATTAAGTATAGATACTACTATTCTGATGAACAAAAATCTGATGTTCTAGAGGTTATGATTGATCATAACTTTCAAATCACTTTGGAAGAGATTGATAAATACACATCAGTTATCTCCCCTCTTCTTGATGATATTGATGGATTAAGTGATACTTATCTTCTAGACGTTTGCTCGGGTGGAAGTGAGAGAGAAATCAAAGAAGAAGACTTGTCTTCTTTACTGAATCAATACTTAGAATTTAAATTAAAAAAAGACGGTTCTACTCTTCTTGCAAAACTTGTTAGTTATAATGAAAGCGAGCATAGTATTAATGTTTTATACTTTCTAAAAGGAAGAAAGAAAGAAGAAGTTATTAATTTAGATGATATATTAGAAATTCATATGGGATATAAAAAATAATGGAGGAAAATCAAATTATGAATGAAGAATTAAAAAATGAAGAAGAAGTTATTGCTTCAAATGATGTTGAATCAACACCTAATGAAGTGAAAGTTAAAAAGCCAAGAAGAAAAAAAGGTGATGCTGATGGAAGAATTAATAACGATTCTTTTACCTCATCAATTATGCAAATTGAAAAAGATTCTCTTTTATCAACTGATGAAATCATCGAGATTTTAAAGAAAGCTATCAGAAAAGCTTATTTAAATTACGTCTATCCTGAGACTTTCAAAAGAGATAGCACTGATCCAGCTAAAGATTTAATTGATGCTGAAGTATCTTTTGAAAGACACTTTAAAGAAATTAAAATTTATGATATCAAAATCGTAACTGAAGAAAGTAAAATCGTTGATGATGCTTATCAAATTTCCGAAGAAGAAGCTTTACAATATTCCAAAAAAGCTAAACTTGGCGATAAAGTTAAAATTCCTTTTGATTTTTCTGAACTTCCTAGCAAAGTTGCAAGACAATCACAGATTTTCTTTAATAACTATTTATTAGATAATAGCAGACAAGCTATTACCAAGGTTTATTCATCTCAAATAAATGGTCTTATTGAAGGTACTGTCACTAGAGTTGAAGAAGGTGCTGAAGGTGGATATAAGAAAATTGAATTATCATTTGGTAAAGCAAGCGGTAACTTACTTAGAAAAGATTTGCTTCCACAAGATCGTTTCTCAATTAATGATAAGGTTTTATGTTACTTACAATCAGTTTCTAATGCAACTAATCCACCATCACTTTCAGTTTCTAGATCAAATGAAAAATTTGTTGTTAAGCTTCTTGAAAGAGCTGTTCCAGAGCTTGAAGAAGGCATAGTTAAAATTGTTGCAATTGCTCGTGATCCTGGTAAGAGAACCAAGATTTTTGTTGAATCAACTGATAAAAATATCGATCCTGTTGGTGCTTGTATTGGACCTGAAAATTCCAGAATTAGAGCTGTTTTAAATGAATTAAAAGGTGAAAAAATCGATGTTCTAAGATATTATGAAAATAAAGCCTTGCAAATAATTGAAGCTATGAAACCTGCTATTGTCACTGGTCTTACTTGTGATGAAGATTTCTTTGATCCAAATGTTCACTTCAATGAAATTGAGCAAGAAAAAGGATATGTATTCCCTGATGTTACTGCTGTTGTTATGAATGGTAGCACTGGTGTTGCCATCGGTTTAAATGGTGTCAATGTCCGTTTAGCATCTAAAATTACTAAAACAGCAATTTCTGTTTTAGAAGCTGATAAAGCTATTGAAAAAGCAATTGATTTTAAACCTGTAACAGCCATCAAAGATATGGTCAAAGAATTATATCCTGATGAAGTCATCGAAGATAAATTTGCTAATATCAATGCTACTGCTCCATCAATTGATTATGATGAAGACGAAGATTTTGAAGATGAAATTGAAGCAAATGAAGATGATGTTAACAAAAAAGAAGTTTCTGAAGTAAAAGTGGAGCAACCTGTTAAGAAGGAAGAAACTGCACCTGTTAAAGAAGAAAAAGAAGATGCTTCTAATAACGATGAAGAAGAACATATCACTATCGTTAACAAGCCAAAGCTTGGTCTGTCTCAACTTGAAAACATTTTAGATAATAACAAGAAAAAGCAAACCGCAACCAAATCCTACAAAAAGAAAGTCAATAAGAAAAAGGATGAGGAAGAGGAAAATTATACTCCAGTTGAAAATGCTATGCCTATCTATACTGAAGATGAACTCAAAGAAATGGAAAATGATTCAACTGAAGAAGACTATAATGATTTTGATGAAGATGATTATTCAGAATACGATTCTGATGAATATTATGATAAATAATCATGAAATTCATAGTCAAAAGAAAAGATATTGCTAGTAATAATGTATTTGATATCTCTTCCTTATTCAGATTAGCTATCACTGACAAAAATAAATTAATTTATGATAAAAATAGGAATCTAAAAGGAAGAGGAATCTATATCAAAAAGGATATTGAATCAATAAACATTGCTTTTAGTAAAAAACTTAATAGATACAATAAAGAAAATTTTGAAAGTCTGAGAAAGGAATTAATGAATGAATTAAAATAGGAGGGTAAAATATGGCTAGTAAAAAGAAACCAAACAAACCTGGTTTTAAAGGACAACAACAAGCAAAAGTTGAAAACGGTGTTTTCACTTATAGCGGTTCTTTAACATTAGATCAATTATGTAAGAAAATTGGCATTTCAGCTGTTGATGTTATCAAATCATTCATGATGAAAGGTAAATTGATATCTTTAAATACTGTTTTAAGTGAGGATTTAGTTGCTGAAGTGTGCATTGAAAACAATCTTGATTTTAAAAAAGAGGTCAACGCATCAGTTGATGACTTTACAACTATTGATATTTTTAATAAAGAAGAAGATAAAGACCCTCGTCCTTGTATTGTCACTGTAATGGGTCATGTTGACCATGGTAAGACAACTTTAGTTGATGCTATTCGTCACTCCAGAATCACTGAAGGTGAAAGTGGTGGTATCACTCAAGCAATTGGTGCTTATCAAAAAACAGTCAATGGTAAAAAGATAACTTTCTTAGATACTCCAGGGCATGAAGCATTCACAGCTATGAGAGCACGTGGTGCTAAAATGACTGATATTGTTGTTTTAGTTGTTGCTTACGATGATGGTGTTAAACCACAAACTATTGAAGCTATCAATCATGCTAAAGCTGCTAATGTACCTATCATTGTTGCAATCAACAAAATGGATAAACCTGGTGCTAATGCTGAAAAAGTTTTGACACAACTTACCGCTCAAGATCTCCTTCCTGAAAAGTGGGGTGGTAACACCATGACTTATGAAATATCAGCTAAACAGAATAAAGGCATTGATGAATTATTAGAAGGCATTTTAACTCAAGCTGAGATATTAGAACTAACTGCTAACAATAATAAGAAAGCAGTCGGTGGTGTAATTGAGGCTAAACTTGATAAAAAAGAAGGGGCTAAAGCTACTTTACTTGTCCAAAATGGATCATTACATGTTGGTGATTTTTTAGCAATTGGTGGTCTCTATTGTAAAGTCAGAAGAATGACAAACGAGTTTAATAAGCCAATTAAAGTTGCAACTCCATCTACTCCTGTTGTTATAACTGGTATTTCAGGTGTTCCATCAGCTGGTGATCGCTTTATGGCTTTTGATAGTGAGCAACAAGCAAGAGATGCTGCTAATACTCATGCCCAAGCACAATTTTTAAATAAAAATGATGGCGTATCACTTGCTTCAATTGCAAATTCTAGCGATGGAGAACAAAGTGTTCCAAATATTAATTTGATTGTTAAAACTGATACTCAAGGTTCACTTGAAGCCATTGTTTCTGAATTAAAATCAATTGATATACCTGGTACTAAATTAACGATTGTTCATTCAGCTGCAGGTGAAGTATCACAATCTGATATCTCCCTTGCTGAGACAAGTAAATCAATTATTGTTGCTTTTAATTTAAAAACTTCGGCTCAGATTTTAGATTTAGCTAAAGAAAGAAAAATTGAAGTTAGAAGTTATGATGTTATCTATCATTTACAAGAAGATATTGAAAATGCCTTGAAAGGTAAACTGGGCCCTGTTTATGAAGAAGTTATTTATGGTCACTTGACTGTTAGAAACCTTTTTAAAGCCAGTAAAATCGGCCAGATTGCAGGTTGCATTGTAAGTGATGGTAAAATACCTTCTTCTAGTAAAATAAGAGTTTATCGAGATGATGAGCTTGTTATAACCTCATCCCTTTCATCGTTAAAGAGATTTAAAGATGATGTTAAGGAAGTTTTAGAAGGGTTTGAATGTGGTGTCACTATCAAAGATAATTTTAATTTAGAAGTTGGCGACATTTTAGAAGCCTTTGGCATGGAGATTGTCAAAGATGGCAGATAAAAAGGGAAGAGTCAATGAAGTAATCAGAAGAAATCTTTCTGAAATCATCATCTATGAACTTAAAAATGAATTGACTCATTACTGCTCAATAAATGGTGTATTTACTACCAAAGATTATTCATATTGCAAAGTATATGTTTCTCACATCGATGAAAATAAAAATGAAAATTTAGTTAACTTTTTAAATAAAAGAAAAGGTCAAATAAGATCGATGCTTTCTAAAAGATTATCAATTTATAAGACTCCAGAACTCATCTTTGTTATTGATACAAACGTCATCAATATGAATCATATTGAAAAGTTAGTTAAAGAAGCTAATGAAAGTAAAATGTACACTTTAAAAGATTATAAAAATGATCAAAAGAAAAAATTAAAAAATACTTATGATCATCTTTTAAAAGACATAAAAAAATTAGCTATCAAAAAAATAGTTAAAAATAACATCACTAAATATAATTTAAAATCAAAAGATTTAAAATCACTTGTTGATAAATATGAATTTTTAGATATTAAAGAGATTGAACTTGATAAAATTTATGAACTTAATCTTTTATATTTTTCTATTTATTTAAATAATAAAAAAGATTTATCTTCACAAGTATCATTTATCTTGGAAAATGCTGATTACTTGCTAGATAAAAAATTAGTTGATTTTATTTCTAACTATATTTTTATTTCCTCATTAAAGGATAATGCAACTACTTTAACATCATTTACAATTGGTTCTCCTTTAACTAAAAGATTAAGATATGAAATACTTATCAATTATGTAAATAAATTGAACATTGATAGACTCCTTCATCTTTTAAATGATGAAGAAGAAAAAGTTGTAATTGAAATGGAAGTTAAACTGATTGATAAATTATATACTGAAGATAAAAACAAAGTTATCAACTTTATATCAACTGTATCTTTTAATGAAAAATTATTAAGAGGAATAATAAAAAAACTAACTAAAAATGAATTTTCTAAAGAGAGAGATATAAATATTTTAGAGAATTTAATCTCGTAACAAGCTGACAAGATGATATATATCATCTTGTTTTTTATATAAGGCAATCAATGCGTCACCATGTTTAAAAAATATCGTTTCTTCTTTATAATCTAATTTTAAAACATTCCCATTTTTTATAAGTTTTAAAAGCTTATCATTTTGAACATCTATTCTTTTTATATCTTTAAACATATCTTCAATTTTAATCAAAGAAGAAAAATCAACATCATTAATTTTTTTGGCATCACTTACTTTATATTTACCAATTTCTTCTCTCCTTAAATAATTTAAATATCCAACTGTATTGAGTTTTTTTGCAATATCTAGACCAAGTTGTCTTATATAGCAGCCTTTAGAAACAGTTGTTTTAAAAGTGATTTCATCATTTTTATAATCTAAAAGTTTTATATCATAGATGTAAATCTCTTTTTCAAGGAGTTTAAAATCAACATTGTTTCTTGCAAGCTCATATGCTCTTTTACCATTTACATGAACTGCTGAATATTTAGGCGGTATTTGTTTATTTTTACCAAGCATGCTATTAAAAACATCTAATATTTCTTCTTCAGCGATTTCCTTTCTATCTACTATGTTAATTATTTTACCTGTATTATCTAAAGTATCAGTTTCTTTATTTAATACAAGTTTTGCTACATATGTCTTCTTTTCTTCATCTATGACTTTAAATAATTTGGTTGCTTCATTAATACCAATTATTAATAATCCAGTTGCAAAAGGATCCAAAGTACCAAGATGCCCTACTTTTTTTGTATTAAAAATTCTTTTGACTTTGTAATCAACATCATTAGAAGTTAAAGAAACATCTTTATCTATTAACAAAAAACCACTTTTCATAATCAAGGTAAGATAATAAGAAGAATTAAATCAACTATATATTTAATTAATAGCAAAATACATATTAGATCTAATGATGTTATACATAGATAATAATCACGAGCAGAATCATAAATTTTTATTCTATTTTCACTTTTGCGTTCCATTATTTTTGGTGTGATTATAATATTTAAAATTGGTGGTACAACTAAAGAAATAGCAATATATGTCATTGTTAATGGAACATAAAAATCATAACCTGACAAATAGATGAAATTACTAGGAAAGAAGACCACATAGAATAAATATATAACTATTGTGTATATAATATATAACAATGAAAGAAGAGTCATTTTTATTTTAACTGAGCGGATATAATTTTTATCTTTAATGCTATTTGAGTATTTTCTAAAAGAGCTCTTTGAAAAGAAGTCTTTTCTGTAAACTAAAAAATAGCTCAAAATTATCAAACTAGTTATAACAAGCACAGTAATATTTAAAATCATCAAATTATTTTAATTAAGTATTTTGAATTAGTAAAGTATATAATTAAATATTGCATTAATTGTCCAAATATTTTATAATATTCATCGTCGTTTGACTGGTTTTTAGCTCGACTCCTTTATCACTTCTAACTGGTTAAATTGATTGCATTTAAAAGAGGTAAATTAAAATGGCACTTTCTAAAGAAGAAAAGACTAAAGTTATCACTGATAACAAATTATCTGACAAAGATACAGGCTCATGTGAAGTTCAAATTGCTTTACTCACAAAAAGAATTCAAAAATTAACAACTCACATGATTGCTAATAAGCATGATTATTCTTCAAAAAGAGGTATGGACATTCTTATTGCAAGAAGAAAGAATCTTCTTTCTTATTTAAAATCAGTTGATACTGATAGATATTTAGCTTTAACTAAGAAATTAGGCTTAAAAGCTAACTAATAATCATTTGTTTATTATTAAACTTGCTACTAAAGGATAGCAAGTTTTTTATTTTAAACGCTTTATTTCTATCTTAATTTATAAAAATTATTTATAATAATAGTTGTTTTAGGAGGTGTATTATGAATGATACCATTAGGCATATTTTAGCAAGAAGATCATATCGTCAATTTAATGAAAATGTTGTATTAGAAGATGACTTTGAAATCATTTTAAAATGTGGTATTTATGCACCTACTGGAAGAAATAAACAGAATCTTTTCTTTATTGGTTTAAAAGATAAAGAAGTTGTAAAAAAATACAAAGAATTATTTGATAAAGATATTTATTATGGAGCTAGATATATCATCGTTATTTTAAAAAGATTCGATGATCCATTAACTGAGCTCAATGTTGGTGCTGCTATGGAAAATATGTTGATTGCTTCTGAAGCACTGGGTTATCAAGCTTGTTGGATTCATCATTCAATTGATTTAAATGAACCCAGTAAGAAAGCTAAAATAAAAGAATTATTTTCACTTGATAAAGAATATGAAATATTAGATTCAATTGCTATTGGACATTCTGATAATAAAACACCTGCATCACTTGTAAGAAACACACTTCATGATAAAATCATCTAATATTTTAATTATTGGGGCAGGAGTTTCATCTATTTTTCCAATACTTCTTGGAAAAAACAAAGTCACCATCATAAATGAAGGTAAACTTTTTTCAAGAATCCTCATTTCTGGTAATGGTAGATGTAATTTTTTTAATGATGATTTATTAAATAAAGAAGATGTTAATTTAAAGTTGATTTTAAATGATGATGAAAAGAATTATCCAAATGCTGTTTTGAATTACATTAAAAATGATTTAGGAATTGATTATTATAAAGAAAAGAAATATTATTATCCATTCTTTAATAAATCTGAATGTTTTTATAATCCATTAATTGAAGCCTTTAATAATTCAAATGCAAATCTTATTTTAGGGCGTGCTACTTCTATAGATCCAATTAAGAAGAAGGTTGTTTATCTAGAAAATGATATAAGAAATGAAATATCTTATCAAAAATTAATTATTTCAACTGGTGGTTTTTCATATTTATATAAACAAGATTATTCACTTATTAATTCATTAAATATAAAATTCAATAAATTTTCACCCTCTTTATGTCCTATTAAAATCAAAGAGAAAATACCTTCTTATCTAGTTGGTTTAAGATTAAAAGCTACAGTTTATCTTCTTATTGATGACAAGAAAGCCTATTGTGAAGAAGGCGAAGTTTTATTTAAAAAAGATGGTTTATCTGGTATCGTCATCTTCAATATTTCAAAAGTAATCAATGAATATATTAATAAATCCAATATTAAAATACAGATTAATTATTTAAATCATGATGGATATCAAGCAATTAGTAAAAAATCCCTACCTGAAGCATTAAAGAAATATTTAAAAGAAGAAAAACTTTTAAATGATAAAACTTTAACTTTTTCATTTTCTTCTTTATATTCATTTAAAGAAAGCCAAGCTAGCTATGGTGGAATATCATTAGATGAAATTAATCTAAATGACTTCAGTATAAAAAAATATCCTGATATATATGCAATAGGTGAAGTAATCGATTTAAATTTTAAATGTGGAGGCTACAATATCGGTTATAATATGATTGAAGGATATAAAGTAATTAATAGGATCATTGAAGATGAAAGAAAATAAAACCGATTCACTGTTTAACGTATTTTGCACTCTTAATAATCTAGATAAAGCATCATCTTTAAAGATGTTACCCATCTATTTAAAGGCTTGTAAAGAATTAAATGCTGATGATTCTTTTGAAGGGTTATCAATGAAGAATGAAATTTTAAATTTCATTTTTGGCGAATTAAATTCACCTGTTTCTTCTTTAAATGAAGATGAGATAGTAGAAAGTGTCATTCTTAAATATAAATCTATTTTCGTCAAACATAAATTGGATGCCGAAGATATATACATGCCTATTTCTAATAATTTAAAAGTTACCAATAATTTCTTTATCGACTTAAATTCACCACATTGTAAAACCGATCCTCGTTATTCATTAATCAATGATTTATATAATACTATCTTTAAAAAGATAGATGCTTTTTCAACCATGATTGCTATAAAAATGTATACTGAAGCTTTTGTTTCTTGGAGAACAATTCACGAGAGTGAATGTATCATCAAACTACTTACAACTGGTGGGATAGAAATACAAGATGCTTATATTAAACATATCGCTTATAATAATGCATATCGCAATCCTGAATCATTTACAGTTGAAGAAAATGATTTAACTTTTGAAAAATTAAAAAGCGAAATGAAGTCACACAATTTAAAAAGTAAAGACATGAAAAAATTCATTGAATATGGATGGATTTATAAATATAAAACAAATGAAGAGATTAAGCTTAATTTTAGAGATGGTGTTGAAAAATTAGCGAATCTTAGAAAATACAATCAGATTTATGAAGGAGCTAGCGAACTTGTTCATTCTTCATCAACCTTCTTTTATGTCAATGATGATTTTTGTAGAGATTTAGCTCTGTCAATGACTTACAAAACAGCACTCAGAGTCTATCAATCATTCCATGATTATTTTAAAAACTACTTTAATAAAAAAGAAGTAGAGGATAAATACCTCTACTTCATTAAATTATTAAATGATACAATAACTTTCATAAATAAAGACTTCGACGAAGAGAGTATTTATGACGATAGTCAAATTGAAACTTATGAAAATTATAAAAAGAGTTACGATAGTTAATATTTGATACAAAGTCTGATAGCAAGTGCAGCAATAAGCCAAATAAGAGCAAAAACTAAATAGACCAAAAATGCTAATTTGTTTTCTTTTCTAGTTACCATTTTTTTGTTTTTATAATCGATCAAATCATCATATTCTCTGATTGAACCTTTTCTCAGTGATTGGAGAATGGAAACAAATCCATATCCTGCAAAATCAAAGAAACCATGATAATTTAAAATTGAAAATATTGAAAGAGCAAGTAATACACAACCGGGTATAAAAGTTGCATCACAAGCTTTTATAAGCGATTTATCTGATAAAAGATATATAGGTAAAAAGATTGCTAAACCAATAGCTACAGAAAAAATGTATCTGAATACTTTTTGAAATAATTTACTTGCAAAAATATCTTTGATATTCATCAGTTACTTTCATTTCTTTTTCTATCGAGCTCATCAATCTCTTGACGATATTTTTCCATCTCTTCAGAATTTGCTAGTATCCAATGGCCAGGTTCAATTTCTTGAAACCATGGTTTTTCTTTTGAATAATCATGAGCTGTACTTGGATCATATTTGATTCTTTCTCTTCTTCTTTCACCAAGTGGATTTGGTTTTGGAATAGCTGAAAGAAGTGACTTGGTATATGGATGTAAAGGATGAGCAAAAAGTTCATCAGAAGATGCTCTTTCAACCATATCACCAAAATACATGACACCGATTGTATCACAGAAGTATTTAACAACTGATAAGTCATGAGCAATAAAAAGTATTGAAAGATTTCTAGTATGCTTTAGTTCATTTAACAAATTGATGATTTGAGCACGAATTGAAACGTCAAGTGCTGAAATTGGTTCATCACAAATAAGAAGTTTAGGATCCATTATTAATGCTCTTGCAATACCAATTCTTTGTCTTTGACCGCCAGAGAACTCATGGGGATATCTAGAGCAGTAATCTTCAATAAGTCCAACTTCATTTAAAGCTTCAACAACTTTTAAATGATTTTCTTTTCGATTGTAATGACCTGATATTTTTAATCCTTCTTGAATGATATCTTCAACAGTCATTCTTGGATCAAGAGAATCAATAGGATCTTGGAAAATCATTTGGATCTCACGCATGAGTTTCTTATCGACTTTGCGATTATCATGATTTATTTGTTTAATTCTTTCTTTTTGCTCTTTGACAGTGTTATTTATTCTTTCTTTTATTTCAGAAATCTTAGTATTTTTTTCATCCTCAGTTAAAGAAGAATCGGCTTGAATCTTTTTGATCTCTTCATTACCTTTGATTCTAACCCATTTGATTTCTTTTTCATTCCATCGTTTACCAGCAGCAATTCTGGTACCTTTATAATAGATAGAACCAGAAGTTATCTTATTCAATCTGATAATCGATCTACCAGTTGTTGATTTACCGCATCCTGATTCACCAACTAGACCAAAGCATTCACCATTTTTAATTTGAAATGATACATTGTGAACGGCTTTTAAATAGAATTTATTTGGGAATTTACCCATTGGGAAGAAAACTTTCAAATGGTTGACTGATAAGATGATATTTTTATCTAAATATTCTTGCCTGAATTTGTTAGATGAATGATTTTCATGTTCTCTAGAATCTTCTTCAAATTCACTATTAGCTGTGACTACCCTTTTATCACCTGATGCAGAATAATCAGGACTGGAATTGAGCTCTTGGATAGCTTTTTCATTAGGAGAAATATTTTCATTAATTTCTTTCATATTCTTCTTCCTCCTTTATTGATTGTTCAATTCTTTCAGTGACAATTTTTGGTGGTTCAATATGTGGTGCATTTTCATGAAGAAGCCATGTTGCAGCGTAATGAGTATCTGAAAGTTTGAAAAATGGTGGTTCATACTGATAATCTATTTCTAAAGCATATCTATTTCTATCAGCAAAAGCATCACCTTTTGGTGGGTTGACTAGATTTGGTGGAGTCCCTGGAATTGCTTCCAATTTCTCTTTGGAGTTAATATCAGGAATTGAAGAAAGAAGTGCCCATGTATAAGGATTTTTGGGTTCATAGAATACTTCCATGGCGGTACCAATTTCAACAATCTTACCAGCATACATAACAGCGATTCTATCAGCCATATTAGCAACAACTCCTAAATCATGAGTGATAAAGATAATTGACATATTTCTTTCTTTCTTGAGTCTATTGATAAGTTCAAGAATTTGAGCTTGAATAGTAACATCAAGTGCGGTTGTTGGTTCATCACAGATGAGCAAATCAGGGTTAGCAGTCAAAGCAATAGCAATGACTATTCTTTGTCTCATACCACCTGAGAATTCAAATGGATATTGATTGAATCTTTGCTCAGGATTATTTATACCAACCTCTCTCATAACTTCAAGAGCCATTTTTTTAGCATCTTTTTTTCTAACTTTAAACTGTTTATAGAAATTTTCTTCAAGTTCTTTAATTTGGCTATTGATTTGTTGTCTATCTTCATCAGATGCAGCATCTTTTAGTTTATTTTCTAAAAGTGCTTTTTCATGCTTATATTCAGAAACAATCAATGTCTTATAAAGTTTTACTTCTCCTCTTGCAATCTTTTTTTGCTTGTTTAAATCTTTTAAAAGAGAAGGTTTAACTTGATAGAATTCATTTTTTAATTTTGAAACTTCTTCTCTATCTCTTTTGATGATTTCTTTATATTCTTTTTTGATTTCTAATTTTGTTTTCTTTTCAAATTCAACAATTTTAGCTTTTTCTTCACCATCTCTTTTCATTTTATAGACATCAGATGATAAATTTTTCATCTTTTCAGTGTAATAAAAATCAGCTTCAGTTTTTAATTTGATTTTACCCTGCGTATACTTTGTCTCTGCATTCTTATAAGCAATAAGTTGTGGTGAAATTAAATCCATATATCTTTTTTTCAAGATATTTCTATTGATCATTGTTGTTTCAATGATTTGTTTTCCTACTTTCATAATAGGATTTAAAGATGAAAGAGGATCTTGGAAGATCATACCAATTTTATTTCCACGAATTCTATGAAATTCATCTTCAGAAATTTTAGTTAAATCTTCACCTTCATAAATAGCTTCACCTTTATCAATAATAGCTTCATTTGCTAAAATACCCATTAAAGCTTTACAGACTGTTGATTTTCCACATCCTGATTCACCGACTATACAAAGGGTTTCACCTTTGTATAAATCGAATGAAACTCCTCTAACTGCTTTAACAATGCCTGCATCAGATTTGAAGGAAATGTGAAGATCTTTAATTTCTAAAACTTTTTGAGAGTTATTATAATCAACTCTATTATATTTATCAAAATTCATATTACTCACTTCCTTTCAATGATGGATTTAAAGCATCTCTTAAGCCATTGCCAAATAAGTTGAAGCAAATGAGCATCACTGCTAGTAAAGCTGCTGGGAAAATAAGCAAATATTGATTAGATGCAATATTTACTTGATTAGTAGATAAGATATTACCTAATGAGGCTTTGCCAGATAAACCTATTCCTAAATAAGCGATTGTTGCTTCAGAATAGATGACACCTGGAATCATCAAAACAGATGAAGTGATAATAGTTCCCAAAGAGTTAGGTAATATGTGTTTAAAAATAAGTCTAGTGTCACTAGCACCAAGTGATCTTGACGCTAGTACATATTCACGCCGTTTGAACCTATAAAATTGCGTACGTGTAATACCTGATGTTGATATCCATCCTGTCATGCACATTGCAAGCATAAAGACTGAAAATGTTTGCCCCATTTTTAAAACCATCAATGTAATCAAAATAATTGAAGGAATATTAGATAGTATTTCAACAAATCTTTCCATTACTAGGTCGACTGTACCACCAAAATATCCTTCAATAGCACCAAAACACAGACCGAAAATGAAGCAAATAGCAGAAATAATAACAGCTATAGCTAGTGAGTTTCTAGTACCTTCAAATACATACTTTAACATGTCAACGCCATCAGCATCTGTTCCAAAAACATGATAGGGCATTGTTTTGTAACCTTTTTGCTTATAAGATGAGACAATTGTTTTAATAGTAATGACTGTAATACCGCCTGCTGATTCAACATCTTGACTTATAACATCAGTAATTGGGCATGTATCTTTGAGAGCTTTAAATGAAGAAATGCCAACGTCAAAGTCATACTCAATATCACCACTTTCTATAAGTTTTTCAAAGTCAAGTTTTGAATAGATATATTCTAAGCTACCATAAGCAACAGAATAAGGATCATATGTAAATGAGCATAATGTAATCTCAGCCTGCGATAAACCAGATAAATTAGCACTATTTATTGAGATTTTTTTATTTAATAAAGCAGAATTTGCATCATCAAATGAAAATTCACTCACATTACTTCCGTTGACTTTAAAACTAAAGTTCTTGACAAATACACCAATCATTTTCTCATCATCAACAGCATTTATACCTATTCTCAGGCTACAATTTTCAAGTAAATTTGCATCAACATTTGAAATCTTATCGCTGACATCAATGGTATTTTGCCCATATTGAGATGAGTTTAAAAGTTCAATAACTTGATCATCTTTACTTAAGGCAACATAATATGGCACAGCATCATATTGTTGTAAAACATGTGAATCAATTTCATAAGATAATTCAATATTATCACTTGGGTTTAATGTATATGTACTTGATGACCAAACATATTCACTTTTACCACTTGAACCGATTCTTATATATCCACCTTTAGCAAATTTATTAGTGGTATTTTCAATTGTGCCACTATATGTTGAAAGAGAACCATTTAAAATAGCTGAAACTTGATAATTACCATCTGGTAATTCAGTTTCTGGATTATATACTATATCTTTATATTTTTTTGTACCATCCCAAAACCCTGTACCAGCTGAGAAAATTTTAGGAGGTAAATATTGAGTTCCACTCACTTTACCGGTTGTATCAAATGGTAAAGCGGCTGGTAAAATCAAAGATAGTAAAACAATTATTCCAAGAATAATTGTTGATACTAAGGCTGCCTTACTTTTGGCAAATCTTTTTAGTGCATCTTTGATAAATGTTGTTGGTTTAGTTGATAATTTTGTGTCATGGATTACTTGATCTCTTTGTTTTAATTTGAAGGAATCTTCATTTAAAACAATATCATGTTGCTGATTGGAGCTATCTAAATAACTATAATTTTGTTCCATATTATTTCTTCTCCCCCATTCTAATTCTAGGATCTAAGAATCCATATGATAAATCAAGAACAATACTTGCAAGTAACCCAATCATTGTAAATATTGCCATATCAACCATTAGCAGGTTATAATCTCTTTTATTTAAGGCATCAATAAATACTGTTCCTATACCTGGAATGTTGTATAAAGACTCTAAAATCATTGAACCTGATAAAACACCAATAATTTCAGCTAAAATACTAGGTAAAATAGGAACCATAGCATTTCTTAAAGCATGTCTTATAACAGCTTGCCTTTTGGTTAACCCTTTTGTTCTAGCAAGAAGCAAATAATCTGATGATAAAACATCACATAATTCTGCTCTTGTAAAACGACAATATCCACAAATTGCTCCTAATGAAAGTGCAATAACTGGAATAATATATCCCAAAGCTTTTTGACCTAATGAATGATAACTCTTTGGCCATTCTGTAGGTAGCCATTTTAAATTATAACCAAATATCATAATCATAAATGTGATTAAGACAAATGAAGGAACTGAAATCAAAATCATAACAACTGTTGAAATGACGTTATCAGTTGTTTTATTTTTATTTAAGGCAGCTACAATTCCAAGTAATATGCCAAGTGGAACTGATATGATAACAGCAATAACATTTACTTTGATTGTATATGGTAAACCTCTTAAGATAATATCCATACAATTCTTACCAACATCAACTGAATATGATGTACCCCAATCCCATCTAGTAAATATTGCCTTTAACCATGAACCATATTGATCCATTATAGGTCTATTATAATAATAATATGTAGTTGATGAATTTAAGAGTTTTACTGAAGCAATAGGATTTCCATAACCAGTAATTAGTGATGTTGATTCTATCAAGTAGCCGTTAGAAACTTGCGTTTTTAAAAATGCTAATTTAACTTCTGGTGTCGTTCCTTGTGGAATATCCATTGGTAAAGTTTTCATCAGCAAAAATGTTAATGTTAAAATTATAAACAAAGAAATGAACGCTAAGACGACTCTTTTTATAACATATTTTGTCATTTGCACCTCCATTTTTTAATAGCATAACACGAAAGTAAAGGAAAACACCATTTTGATGCTTTCCTTTACAAATTTTTTTATTGTTAAAGAATCAATACTAAAAAATTATTATTCTTTTCCATTTGTTGATGGAGTTTGTGGAGGCACATAAACACCATTTTCAACAACAACACTTTCACCTGACTCAACTGCTAAGAAGATAGCATGCATTGAATATGAATATCCATCATGTATGATACCGCCTTCACCAGTATCTGCATCAGTTGAAACGCCAACAGACATTTGAAGTCCATAATCGAATGAATCAACATAGACACCAGTCATACCGAATGCATCGCCAGTGCTACCAGTGATACCACCCCAGCAAAGATCATAGCAACCAGATGCTAAAATAGCATAAATATCACTTGTTTTTGTAGGTGCTGGTAAGATATTAACATCTAATTTATAGCCATAATCAGCATTAGCTGAATTAAAAGCATCTTCGATGAAAGCTTCAACTTTACTACCCCAATTCTTCTTTTGACTATCAGCAGCAAGCTGCATATTAATGGTAACAGTTTTAGGATTTTCTTTAGTACCTCTAGTATACTTACCTCCAGTTGTTAAATCATCCATTGCCTTTTTGAATTTTTGTTGGGCAACAGCACGATTGTATCCATATGTTTTAGGTGACCAATCCTTCATTGCTCTAGCATGTGCAGCAGTCTTAGAATAACTGACATTGCTGCTAATATCCATGACATAAGCTTCAGCTAACCAATCACAGCTTGGTGTAACCATCAAATCATTTGCAAGAGAGGCTCTATCAATAGCAAAATAAATGCCATCAAGGAAATCCATATTTGACATAACTGGCTTGTGTTGATATGCATTTGCTTTTGTAGCATCATATGTATAACTTGACTGATTTTTCCAGTTACTACCATTTGCACCAAATACCTCTTGCCATCTTTGCTCAGTTGTTGAATTGACTTGAAGTTGAGTGGTAGATGTTGAACCTGTTATATATTTTCCAGGTTTACTTCCTTCCCACTGAGATTTCTGATCAGATGGAATAGAAGCAGTATCTAATTTATTTGATAAATACTCTTGGTACATCATTGTAATACCAGCATCATCTTTCCAAGCAGTATTAATTTTATAAACATATCCTTCGATAGCATATACTTCATATTTGTCATTGTTTTCAAGTACACGATCAATAAAATTATCATTTCTTTTCAAAACAATTTCACGATCTGTGCCAGTCCCTGAATCGAATGTTTTTAATGAATATGCACCGGATGAAAGCAATGAATCTTTAGGTGTTAAATCAAAAGCCTCAATGTTTTTACCATAATTTTGTGGTTTAAAAGTACCATTATAATCAGTGACTAATTTATAAAAATCAACATTCATTGGTGAAAGTGAAAGTTGCATCATGACATCAAATTTAGTCATGGTTGATTTAAATTCAAATTCAATTGTTGTATCATCAATCAATTTAATGCCGACTTTTTTAAATTCTGTATTATCAGCATCTGAAAAAACTTTTTTATCAGCAGTTGCTTTATTATATGCTGCACCACCTACAAATCTTGATACGTATTGACCAGCATAAGAATACTTATTCATACCATTTAACATAGCTTGATAAGAGTCAACAAAGTCTTTAGCTGTTATTTTCTTACCTTCAAAACTACTGATTGCAGTACCTTTAACTGACTTATCACTCAATGTATGATAGACCATGTTGTTATCATTTCTAACTTTGATACGCCATTTAGTAGCAGTATTAGTTTCTGAATCAAAATTGAGAGGTTCTGGTTCACTTTCAGCCATTGATGAGTACCATTCATATTCAGCTTTATAGCCACCATTACCATCTTTTACAAGTCTTTGACCATATAAAGAACCTGACAATTGGCTAATGAAATCACTAGATAACGAATTGTTTGAATCAAATGGGTTTAATCCTTCAGTAACACCATCGCTTAAGCCATCATGAAAGTATTTTCTATAAGCTTCATTAGGTTCAGCATCAGCGGTTAAATCACTTGTGATTTTTCCTTCTCGTGCAGTACCAAAACCATAGTTGATAACATAAGTACCATTTGTAGGTAATTTAATACGTGGATTAATTAAAGTCCATGAGCCATTTCCAAAAATAGGGACACCAAGAAGATGATTCTTCATTGCCCAGGATTCAGTATCACCTAAAAGACTAGCCTTTTCTTGAGAAGAAAGTCCTGATAAATTGATGCCTTGGCTACCAGTAGATTTAGCACCTTTATAGGCTTGATTAACATGTGCATCATCGTAGTCTTTCCAAACTTGAGAATCTTCAGTTGGAGTAACAGTACCACTAGATGTTTTGTTGCCACTACTATTGCCACCATCTTTCTTACAAGATGTTACGCTAAAAGCACATAATGTAGAAAGTAATAATAGACTTAATTTTTTAACTTTCATAATTTTAACCTCCAAAACAAAACATTATGAATAAAATGTAGGCAAACTATTTAATAGTTTTGCACCTCAATATTATAAATTCTTACTTATCTATTCATCATAAAAAATTCGTATTTACTATATTCAGTTTTTGCATGTTTAAAACTGCATTTAACACGATTATTATACTAAATATTTGATTTTATATTCTAAATATGTAAAATTAATTTTCAATTATATTCTAATTGAATATAAATATTATAAAAGCATGTTAAAATGTAAACGCTTACGTTTTTTATACTAACTTTTAAATAGGTCTTTTTAATTACTTTTATCTAATCTTTTAGTCCTTTTCATCTTCAACTGCATTTGTATCTTCTAGAGGAAGTTTTTTACTATTATCAACCACAACACTATGTTTTCTCATATATTTTTCATTATTGTTTTCTCTTATTTGTTTTAAAGTAAATCTGATAAGGAAATAAGAAGCAAACCCCATAATTATTAATCCAATTGGATAAATGATCCAGCCATAAACACTAGCTTCTCCATATTTAGTTCCTTCTATTGTCACTATAACTTGTAAAATAGTGCCAATAATTAACAATATATCAATTAAAGAAACAGATATTAATAAAAAATATGGATGAAGTTTCTTATTTTTATATAAGAAAACATTACTTGTTATAAGCAGTGCTAAAGCTATAAAATCTAAAACAAATAATATCACTAAAAAAGAAGTAGCTATTTTAATTGCCATCATAGCTGATAAAACGTCAGCAAATACAAGTGTTAAATAACATCCTAAATACGATCTGGTAATACTCTTTTTAATTTTCATAGTAAACTTCCTCCTAAAGCGTTTTTAAAACATAGTTTTTATTTGTCACATTGATATCAGATTCATTTATATTGAAGGTATTTATAACTTTATCATCTTTGATATAAACAAACTGTAATTTATTTTCTTTAACATAATTTGTAGCTGCAGCTTCATTTGTTGCTGTCAGTTGAAGAAGAATCAATGCACTTTCAGTAATATTTTCACCTTCCAAATAGAATGATTGTGCAAATGATGATGCCGAGCTGTCTTTTAAATTGATGATTGGATATCTATATAAATAACTAGAATCATCTTTTTTGATACTATATATTTTATCCTCTACATAATCAAAATATTTATAAAGGACATATGATGTATCTGCTTTTGTTTTTATAGAACATGCCTCATTTATTTTTTGATCATTTATAGCAAACATAATTATGCTGCTTTCTTTATAATTTTTTAATGTTGTCAAATAACCATCTTTAGAAAGCAGATAACCATCACTATAGTTTGAATCATTCAATTTATCCTTTAAATAGTTTACAAGATATGCATCTTTTAAAATATTAAGTGATATAAGTGGTGAATCGATTTCATATTCATTGCGATATTCATGATACTGTTGACTGATTGAGAAATTGATGATGTCATTTTCTTTGAAAATCAAATTGAAATTAGTTGAATCATTTACATATTTTAAATTTTCTTCTAAATCAATTTTACTTTCATTTGATATATAAGGATCATATTTTAAATCGTTTATAATGATGTTATTCCATCTATCATATTGGTATGAAGCAAAGATTGAATAATTATTATCGCTATTTGTTTTATTATAGGCATCATTTAAAATCAAATATAAATTATGATCAACTTTGATATCTCTATTCAAATTAGCATTTATATATGCAATATTGATGACTCCATCATATGTTTTTTCATCAAGAAGTTTATAGATATAATTTGTTTCTTTAGAATAGATATTTTGCATATCAGTAAGTTTCTTTTTAACAGCTAATTTATTTCCTGAAACATAGCCATAATATTCAACTTGACAATTATTTACTTTCACATCATCTGCTTGCAAAGTAACTTTATTATATCCACTTGAGAAAGAAAAGACACCTAATATTCCTAAAGTAGTTAAAGTTATACCTGCAATAAGTAAGATAACAAAGATGACTACTTTGATTCCAAAGTTTTTTCTAGATACATCAATTTCTTTATCCATCATCAATTTTCTTCTCTAATTTTACGATACTTGTTTATCTCTTCTTCATTTCCATAAACAAAATGATCTTTACAAATTTCAACTAGACTTGGTTTATTTACTGAATAGTCATGCATAGCTGGATCATAAACAAATAATTTTTTATTCTTTTCAATTATTGGATCTGGAATTGGAATAGCAGACATCAATGATTTAGTATAAGGATGTAAAGGATGTTTAAATAGTTCTTCAGTTTTTGCAATCTCAACTATTTTACCTAAATGGATGACAACCACACGATCAGAAATGAATCTGACAATTGATAAATCATGAGCAATAAATAAATAAGTGAGGCCCAACTCTTTTTGGAACTTCTTCAAAAGATTTAAAACTTGTGCACGAATGGAAACATCAAGAGCTGAGATTGGCTCGTCACAAACAATGAACTCAGGTTCCATGATGATACTTCTTGCAATTCCTACACGCTGTCTTTGACCACCTGAGAATTCATGTGGATATCTAGTTAAATGTTCAGGAAGAAGACCAACATCAGTAATTATCTTTTCAATCTTTTCCATTCTTTCTTGCTTAGATGAATAAAGATGAAAATTATCAAGGCCTTCACCAATAATATATTCAATAGTAGCTCTTTCATTTAACGAAGCAGCTGGATCTTGGAAAATCATTTGGATTTTTCTTACAAGTTCATATCTTAAATGATGAGAAAGTTCAGATCTACCACTTTCTTGTGAGCCAGAGATAACTCTTCCTTTATAAAGAATTTGACCTTTAGATAATGGATTTATTGAAACAATGGCACGGCCGATAGTGGTTTTTCCACTTCCTGATTCACCAACTAATGATACAGTTTCACCTTTATAGATATCAAAAGAAACATCACTTACAGCTTTAAATTTCTTTTTCCCTCTCCCAAAAGTGATATCAATATCTTTGATTTCAAGAATAGGTTTATCTTTAGGATATTTTTTAATAGGAAGATTGATAGCATCACTATCTGATAAAGAATCCAATTCTTCAATAGATAATTCAACATCATCTTTTTCTTTCTTTTCACTAACAATATTATCATCTAATATAGTATTGCAATTAGAGCACACATTACTATCATCACTGTTTTCTTTTTGACAATTAGGACATATTTTCATTTTTCACCTCCTATTAAATTTCATCTTTATAGACTTCCATCATCTTTTCATGCAGATTATTTATAATAGCTGGTCTATCAACTTTAGGAGATCTCTCATCTAGAAGCCACGTTTTTGCAAAGTGAGTTTCACTTACTTGAAACATTGGTGGTTCTTTGACAAAGTCGATTGCTAGTGCATATTCATTTCTTGGAGCAAAGGAATCACCTTGAATCTTGTTATATAGTGATGGTGGAGTGCCTGATATTGAGAATAACTCACTACCTGATTTAGAAAGTTGAGGAAGTGATGATAATAAGGCCCAAGTATAAGGATGTTTTGAATCATAGAAGATATCTTCAACAGTCCCTATTTCAACAATCTGGCCACCATAGATGACTGCAACTCTATCGGCAACATTGGCAACAACTCCTAAATCATGAGTGATAAAGACAGTTGTAAATCCCAAATCTTTGGAGAGTTTTTTGATTAATCTTATTATTTGAGCTTGAATGGTGACATCAAGTGCTGTTGTTGGTTCATCACAAATTAGGATTTTAGGTTGACAAGAAAGAGCAATTGCAATAACTACTCTTTGTCTCATACCGCCGGAATATTGGAATGGATAATCGTTAAATCTTTGTTCAGGATTGGGAATACCAACTTTTTCCATTATATTTAAAGCCCTAGCTTTTGCTTCAATTTTTGAGCATCTTTGATGTTTTAAAATAACCATCATAATTTGCTGTCCGATAGTGATTATTGGATTTAATGAGGTCATTGGATCTTGGAAGACAGTTGCAATCTGACAGCCTCTAATTTTTTGCCAATCTTTGGCATATCTGACTTTTGAACAATCAATTAAGGCAAAGCCTTTTAAATTTTTGATTTTTTTACTTTTTAATTCATCAGTTGAAAAATCACTCATATTTGAATCAATAACTTTCTTGATCCATTTAAGAATGGTGTTAATAATCATATAGCAATGAATTGTTGAATCATATTTTGAGATAAATAACATCATCAAATCAGCTAAACGTCTATTTTTGCTCTCCCAATCAATATTGAATAAATTTCTATCATCAAAATACTCATCCATTTTATTTGTTAAAATGTTTTTATTTTTCGATGAGGAATTTGTAAACAAATCTAGTTTTTTAATGATATATTTGCGCAGATGAGGATGTAAAGAAATAGCCTGTAAAAGAAGAGTTTGGTTATATAAATCTTCATTTTCAATAACATCTTGTTTTAAAGCAGGAGCGAATATTTCTTCAATAGCTTTCTTAACTTCATTACCTTCTATCTCTTCCTCACCTTTGTATTCGACTCTAAAACTAACTTTATCAAAAACACGATTTCTTCTTTTATCAGTGAAAAGGTCTCTTCCTTCTGACATTGATTGTTTAAAACCTTTTAAAAGTTTGCTTTTATAAATATTTCTTAAATATAGAGGATATCTTGAAATAGATAGGACAACTTCACAAGCTATTTCATAATTCCTTTTTAAAATTGCTTCATCTAAAGGATTTTGCTTAGCTTGATTAATTTTATCTAATCTTAAATTTGTCAGTCTTAATCTTTCATCGTTATATTCTTTTATTTTATTCTTATCATTGAGAAGCGATTTCTTTTTATTTTTATTTTCTTCCTCAAATTTTTTAGTCAATAATTCTTTATCTTCTTCAAGTTGTTTAATTTCTTCTTTTAATTTTTCATAAGCTTCTTTTTCTTCCTGATTTTTATTTGAAAGAACAGATAATTTATTATTAGCATCATTTAAATCATCATTAATATTTTTTAATTTGCTTTCATATTCTTCTTTTTCTTCTTGAGAGACATTCATTTCTAAAAAATGACCTTCATCAAGTTTTTTTAGCATATTATATTCATCTTTACCAAATTCCAAATATGAATATTCATTGAGCTTATTTTGAACACTTGTCAGTAACTTGATGTTTTTCTTATTCAATTTGACATCCATTTTGGATAATTCATCTTGTTTAAAAATGATTCTTCCATGTGAGATAAAGCCATTATCATCAAGCATACCGGCAAAAGTTTTAGTCAGTACTGATTTTCCGCTTCCTGATTCACCGACAATTGCCAATGTCTCACCTTCATAAACAGATAAGGTGACATCACGAATAGCATTTAGTGTTCTTCCACGGACATTAAATTTAACATCCAAATGCCTGATATTTAATATTTCTTTTCTATTTTCCATAATCCACCTCTATTGCATATGAGTTCTAGGATCTGATGCATCAGCTAAATTTTGGCCCAAAACATATAAGATTATAGTGATTAATGCTGATACTGAAACTGGTGCCCAGAATCGCCAAGGATATGTTGTCCATGATGTTTGAGCTGATGAAATCATTCTACCAAGTGAAGGAATATCAGCATTTAAACCGACACCAAGATATGAAAGGAAGACTTCACTTGAAATATAAGAAGGAATTTCAGTAGCAAGAATTGTCATAATGACTGATGTCATAAAAGGAAGAATATTTTTAGTAACTGTTTTATATAATGGTGTTCCTAAACACTTACTTGCTAAGTTATATTCTCTTCCACGGATAATCAAAACTTGATTTCTAAAGAAATAAGCGATTGATAACCAACCTGTGATAGTTAAAGCAAAAATAAATTGAATAAAACCATGACCAATAACATAAACCAAGATAGTGATTAATAGGATATATGGAACATTAGAAACAATGTTATATACAACAACCATGATGGCATCAACTGTTTTGTTATAGCCCCAAACTGCTCCCATGATAACACCAACTATCATATTGATAGCAGCACAAGCCAAAGCTAAAGAAATTGAAGTTCTAGCCCCAAACCAAACATTTAAGAAAATAGATTCACCTGAGGCACCAGTACCTAAAATATATTCAAATGAGAAACCAAATTTATTTATGGCTTGTGCAGGCGATAAATTGAAGGTGGTTGGGTCACTTAAATTTTTAAATTGATCAAAACTAGTAGTAGCAGGATAAATGTAAGACATGATTAAAATCAAAACAAATAGTCCAACTAAGACCCAATTCAAAGGACTTTTAAAGAAAATTCTAAAAACTGATTTCCAGTATGAATATCTAGGTGCTGTTATTCTTTCACTATTGATTGACTTATTATCGACAAAGTAAAATAATTCATCTTCACTTTGGGTTTTAACCTTTTCTAAGGAGAAAGGTTCTTTATTTAAATTTGTATTATCCATAATAATTAACCTCTCTTATTATCAAATGATATTCTAGGATCATATTTTGCTAAAAGAACATCTCCTAAGATCATCGCAATTATTGATAAGAAACTATAAAAGACAGTTGCACCAACAATGATTCCATTATCATAAGATGTGATAGCATTAGTTAGTAGTCCACCAACACCAGGCACCTGATAAATTCTTTCAGTGATGATAGCACCAGTTAAACATCCAAGAATATCAGCTGGTATTGAATGAACAATGTAGATGAAAGCATTTTTTGAAATATGTTTCTTGAATATTTCACCTTTTGATAAGCCTTGTGATTTTGCAAATTTAACATAATCAGCATTTTGTTGATCAATCATGTATCTTCTTACCCACTTCATCAAAGCACCCATCATTGGTAGAGATAAAGAAACTATAGGTAAGATAAATGCTGCTGTCGGATTACTAGCGAGTCCCCAGTTATATGGTAATTTAAATAAGTTAGTACCAATAGCTGCAAAGATAAATATATAAGCAAGTGAAGGAACTGCAATAATAAAGACTATATAAATATTTCCAATAATATCAGATATTTTCCCTTTTCTTTTGGCCATCAATATGCCAAGTGGTATGCCAAGTAAATAAGCTAAAATAACAGCGATTAGGCCGATAACAAATGAGTTATTTAATCTACTAAATCCCGACATAAGTGATGAAGCATTTATATACTTATCACCATATTTTTTTATATCATCATCACTTGCATTTTCTGAATAAGTAACAGTGTGATAATCATCAGAAACCAAATGATATTCAGGATTTTCTTCATCAATATCAGCAGGATACACTTGATCTTTTCTAACCAAATTGCCTGTTGATTCATTCATGATATCAGAGACATCTTTTCCAGCATTCATGCCGACAAGTGATGTACTCAAATTGATATGCACTAAGTTTTGATGAATAAAAGGAAAACGATTATCAAAATAAATCAAATATTTATGGGTGGTTCCACTACCAACTAAGGCAGGCATATTGCTCCTTTTATCCCATTGAAAACGAATGTATCGATCGGTTAATGAGTCATCTTTAACATCCCAAATCGTTTCCACTTTAATCAGATTTTTAATAAAACTACCAAGCCTTGAAAACGTGCTTCTTTCTTTCTTAGCAAATAAAACAGGATTCGATTGCAAAATACCTCTTTTTGAGACTACTTTTGGAAGAAAAATAACTTCATATTTTTTAGAATTAGCATCAGTAATGAATTCTTTAACAGTCGCATTATTTTGATATGTATTTTCATCATTTAAACAACTGACAGCCTCTTTGTATTCATCTTGTTCAGTATAATTTTCACCATATTTTTGTTGAAATTTATCGCTGACAAAATTGGAATATAAATTATATTCTAAGTAACCATATTTTTGCCACTGACGATATTTATACATAGTAAGTTCATTGTACTTTAACTTACTTATTTGTTGATCATCGTTGAAAATAGTTTCTCGATCAATAGCAGTAAATACCATTGCCATGACAATGAAGGCTACAACAAAAATTGAGCAAATTCCAAAAAACAATCTTTTAAGCACGTATTTTGTCATAATCTACCTCACTTTTATAAACACAAATAGGAAAGCAAACATCATTTGCTTTCCTATTTACTATTTTATCTAGTAATTAAATCTATTTTAATTACCAAAGACCAATGACTCTAGTCATATATCCTGCACCATCATCATCAAAGGTATCAAGATATGTTGATGGATCAAGGAAGTCTGGACCCCAACCTGAACCCCAGAATAAGTCCATGTTCATTTTTGCACCGCTCTCAGCTCTATATCCAGAAGCATAATAATCATCTTTTGAAGCAGAAATGATATTCACTTTAACATTATCAGCACCTAAAGTTCCTTCAATACTTTGCTTAACTGAGTTAGCTTGATTAAGTGATACCTGGTTATCACCTAATATGACGACATCAAGTTGAATTGGACCAGATTTTGCCCATTTATCACCTAAATCAACTTTTGCTTGATTTAAAGCTGCAACAGCTCTATTTGGTAAATTCCAACCATCTTGGCTATCTTGAACATTGATATTGAGGTTGAGCTTATCAACAAATTTTTGACAAACATCACCATATGATGAGCCAGCAGCAAATGTTAAACCATCATATGTGACCTCAGTTGATAATTTAACAAGACCTGGAACAGTATACATATTTCTTAAGTTAGTAGAAGCCAAGTCTTGTCCATACCTAACAGCATTGAATTTAGTTCTATTGAAAGAATACAAGATAGCTTTTCTAAAGTTCTTATTTTGAATAGCATTGAAGTAATCAACATCTTGAGCTTCATTCTTTAATGATTTAGCATTACCATTTGATAAGACATGTGTTTGTCTCTTCAGATTTAATGCTCCAAAATATGTTGTTGAATCAGTATCTGATACATAAGCAGAAGCATCAAATGTACCATCATCTTTTGCCATCTTCAAGGTACCATTAGATTCACTTAAAGCTAAACCAGAATAGGTACCCTGTTTAATATTTGCATACATCTGAGTTGGATTTTCACCAGAATCATATGTGAAAGTGATTTTATCTAATTTAACACTTGATGGGTTGTAATAACTTGCATTCTTCTCTAAAACGATTTGACCTCCAGTACCTGATGCACTATTAGAAGTAATTCTATAAGCACCGCATGATAATATATCGTCTATAGATGAACCATAAGTTCCAGCACCTTTGCCTTCATTTTTATATTCACTACCAAATGTACCACCTTTACTAACATAGAAATCCCTTGGAAGTGGAGCAAAAATAGTATAAGCCAGTCTAGATGGGAAGAAAGCTTCTGGATTAACTAATTCGATGGTAAGTACATCGCCATTAGCTTTGAATCCCACATCAGCAAAACTACCTCCTGCCAAATATTCTTTGACACCTTTAATGATACCATTTACAAGCTCTTCGCCACCAGCTTGTGCATCAAGAAGGTGTTGGAAGCCTGCAACAAAATCATCAGCAGTTACATTTCTTTTAACTGTGCCATCTTTATCAACCCATTTGACATCACTTCTAATTTTAAATTCATATGTCTTACCATCACCAGAGATTTTATATGGATGACCATTACCATCATAGTTATCAGTTGCAATTGCACCATGCAAATTACCTAAGTTATCATATTCGACTAAATTATCAATAGTATTAACAAAAATTTCAGAATCGGCAGCAGCTGATGTAGCTTGGGCATCAAAAGTTTCTGGTGCAGTAGTCCAAGTGGTCACTAGCTCTTTCTTAATTGAATAACCTTTTGATGTGAAATAAGCTTCGGGATCATATGTTCCTTCTCCTTTTCTTGCTTTATCCCATTGGCTTCTTAAAGTAGAAATATCTTCTTTAGTCAATATTTGACTAGCAATAACTTGACCTTTTAAACGATAGTCATCATTACCTGCAAAAACATAAGGAATAGTATGTGGAGCAATTCTTGAAATTGCATAACTACCGCCTCTAGAATTGGTTGGTAACATAATTGCACTATCTAATAATAAAGCTTCAGCTTTAGCATATTTTACATATCTTAAATCAGCATTAGATTGTTCAGCACCAGCAACATCAAGTGCTTCCTTAAATGCTTTAAGCTCATTATCATAGATATCCTGATCTTCAATAGCAGCAATATCGTTATTATTTTTTACATCAAATGTCTTCAGTTTATTAACATCAGCTACAATTTCTTTACCAGCATCTGGCGTAATTGTTGAACTAGTAGGTGAATCATTACCTTTTTTACATCCAGCAAGTGCAAATAATGATAATGCACTGAGAGATAACTTTTTTAAATTTTTTGTCATTTTAGTTTAACCTCCAAAATTAAATAAATGAATTTTGCATTTATTTTTAATTCAATGATTGTCGACAAATTCATTGAAGTAAAAATAATCACACGTACATTATAAAAAAGCGTTTTTTTCAGTAAAAAACTTTTTTTAATCTTTTAATGAGCTCTTAAATCGCTTTTTGATAAATATTTTTATTAATTGATTTACAAAACACTTTATTATTATTATTATTATTATTATTATTATGCACCAACAACAATATTGTTAATTATACTATTGCAAATTTGTTTTTAATGTAAACTCTTACATTTTTTGAACATTGAATTTATTTTTTTTAAAATTATTCTTCAATTGTTATATAAACAATTAAATGTTAAAATTTATGAAGTGATTATGAAAAAGAAAGTTATCTTATTTGGAGCTGGTCCATCCTCTTTAGCTGCAGCCTATAATTTATCTAAAAACGATGATTATGAAATTCTTATATTAGAGAAAGAGAATTATATTGGTGG
>CALBLI010000061.1 GCA_937896065.1 uncultured Caryophanales bacterium
CTAACACTGCTTATTATTATCATCATATTATTTAATAATATTATTAATAATAAAAGACTTCCTAATTGACATGTATTTGCTTTATTAAAAAAGGCTAAAATGATATAATTTTTATGTTTGAGGGAGATAAAATATATGAAATTTATTATATCTAGAAATATCTTGTTACAAGAATTAAATATCTTAAATAAAATAGTACCATCAGTATCTGCTAATCCAGTATTAATGATGATTTATTTTAATGTTAAAGAGGATTCTATAATATTAAAAGCAAGTGATGGAAATATCTCTTGTAGCATGAATTTAAAAGCAACAGATGATAAAAATAAAACTATTATTAAAGATATTGAAGAAGGTGAATTTTTAGTGAGTGCTAAATACTTATTTGATATGCTTTCTAAATTGGAAGATGAATTTGTAAACTTCAATATGGTTGATTCAAACTTTTTAAGTATTTATGATAGTTCAACTGATTTTAATATTGTTACAAGAGAAGCAGCCGAATTTCCTGAATTAGATTTTAATGTTGATCCTGATAGTCAATCATTTCATATAAAATCTTCAGAATTGAAACTGTTATTTGATAAGACTTCTTTTGCAGTTGCAACTAAATCAACAAAGGATATGTTTTATGGAATCAATATTTCTGCTAAAGATGGTAAATTATATTTCTTAGCAACTGATTCATTTAGAATGGCAAGATATGCTATTCCTAATAAAAGTGAAAAAGCTGAATTTAAATTTACATGTCCAATAAAAGCTTTAAATGTTGTTTCTAATTTAGTAAAAAATCAAGAAGTTGAAATTATTTTTGATGAGAAACAAGCTTTATTTAAAACTGATGATTTAATTCTTTCAACTAGGCTTTATATTGGTGATTTTCCTTCGCCTGAAAGACTTATTCCATCTTCATTTGACTATTCAATAACCTTTGATAGTGATTCTTTCTTAAAATCGGTAGGCAGAGTTGTTATTTTAGCTTCACTTGATGGAAAACAACCAACATGTAAATTAACAATATCAAGAGAAACAGGAGTAACTTTATCAAGCTATTCAGAAGGTAATGGTGATTCAAAAGATAATTTATCTAATTGTGAATATAAATTACCTGATAATGAAGATGTGTTTGAAATAGGAATTAACACTGATTATGTTCAACAAGCTATAAAGGCACTTGATAGTAAGAAAGCAACACTTGTTTTTACTTCACCTATTAGAATGTTCATGGCTAAAAATGATGATCCAGATAACATTCAAATACTTACTCCAATCAGAATAACTAGTTCAAAATAATTATATTGAGGAACATACTATGAATAAAGAAGAAGCATTAAAACTATGGGATGAACTCTATTTAGAAGAAGAGAAAGCATATGATTATGCTTCTCATCCTATGAAGAGAGAAGATTATGAAAATAAAGATAGTCTTTATGGTTGGACCATTGATTTAAAGCAACCAGTTTTAACTGCTGGAAAAACAGCAATTAATAACTTTATTCCATCTAGTATTGTTACCAAAAACATCAGAGAAAATAAGACCAGTTTTAAAATTGGTAAATTTTTATTTGAAGTTAGGAAAGGAAAAATATATGGTCAATATGACATATATGATATAACAAATAAAAATGAACCATTAAATATGGAACCTTCAGATGAAAATCAAGATCCTGAATACAATCGTAAAAGAAGAGAAACTATTTTAGGTAGAAAACTTCCTCATATAGACTTAAATGAAAATAAAATTGAAGAAAAAACAATAGTTGATGAAAATAAAATTGAAGAAAACAAAGAAGAAAAGCTACAAAATATAAATAATGAAATTGAAAAAGAAAATAGATATGAAAATATAGAAGATACTGAAAGATTGATTGATGAAGAACTTAAAACTTTAAGATTAAATGAAAAGATTGAAGAAGAAGGATATAAACCAACTGAAGAAGAAATTAAAATAATTAATGAACATGAATCATTTTTTAATTCATATGAAGAAACAGAGCCAGAACCAATTCTAGAAGAAAAATCAGAAGAAAAAGATGATTCTAATTTTGAATTTTATGAAGTAATTAATCAAGAATTAATCAAAGAAACTATTGAAGAAAAAGAAATAGAGCCACCAGTTTATGAAAAAATAAATGATGAGCAAATAGTAGAAGAGATTCAAAACAAAGAAGAATTTGAAGACATACCTAATAAAAATAAAGTAGAAGAAGATATTGATGATACTGCTTTTGATTTTTATGAAGTTATTAATTCACAATCAGTAATTCAAGAAATTAATGAAGAAAAAATAGATAATAAAATTGAACAGAAAGAAAATAATGATAGTGTTGAAGTAATAAGTGAAAAGAAAGAAGAAAAAGAAGCTAAATCTAAAGAAGAAAATAATTTTATTGAAGAAGAAATAATAGAAGAAATAAATGAAAAAGAATTGCTTGAAGAAGATAAAGAAAAAGATTGTTTTGATTGTGTCAAAATTCAAGATGTAAAAAATGAAAATCAAAAATTGTTAAATAAAATAAATGATTTAAATGCATCTAATAATAATTTAGTTACTGCTAATAAAGAATTTATTGATGAGAACAATAGATTGAAAAATGAATTAACTAATAATTTAAAAACTGATAATGATAATTTTGAAAAATTAAAAGATGAAGTTCAAACTAAAATAAATGAAATTAATAGTAAAGACAATGAAATTAGAAATCTAAGCGATAGTAATAGTAGACTTATTGAACAGAATAATTTATGTAAAGAAAATGAGTCTTTAAAAAATATTGAAATTGACAATCTTAAAGATGAAATAGAGGCATACAAATGTGAAATTAAAAATTTAGAAAAGCAAATTGATAACACTGTAAACGAAAAAAATAAAAGTGATGATAAAGTAGAATCTAATGAAATAATTGATGCTGCTAAAATCAACTTAGAAGATGAATTAAATGCTTATAAAGAAGAAAAAGAAAATTTAGAAAATAAAGTTAAACAATTAGAAGATGAATTAAATGACTTAAAAGAGAGAGATCAATCAAAACTGAAATATGATGAAGAAGTAGATAATAAAAATCATTTTCAAATGAGTGAATTAGAAGAAGAAAACAAATCACTTAATAATAAAGTTAAAGAGTTGGAATTATCAAATGAAAAAAATAAAGATAAATTGGAAGATATTTCAATTATCTTTTTAAATTTAAAAGATGAACTTCTTGGTTATAAAGAAGAAAAAGAAAATTTAATTAGTGAGAATAAGAAACTTTTAAATGAAATTGAGAATATTAAAAATAAAGATAATATCAATGTTGGCAATAATGATGATTTGATAAGTGAAAACAAAAAATTAAAAGAAAGTAACAATAAATTAATTGATGATATCAACAATCTAAAATCAGCTAACAATAATTTAGTTACTGCTAATAAAGAATTTGTTGAAGAAATAAATAATATTAAAGAAGATAAAAATAATTTAGATGATAAATTAGAAAGTAATGAAGAAATAGAAAACCTTCAAGAAGAAATTAAAATTCTTGAAAATGAAATTGTTGATTTAAAAAATAAAAATCAAGAATTAGAAAGAACTAAAGAAAATTTATTAATGGCTAATAAAGAGTTTTTGAAAGATAATGAAAAATTAAAAGTAAATCAAACTATTGTTAATAAGGAAATACACGTAAGTGATAAAGAAGAAACTATTTTAGAAGATAACATAGCTTTAGTAAATACAAATAGGCTCCTTGAAAAAGAAAATAAAGTATTATCAGATTTGAAAGAAAAAAATGAAATTACAATCAATGAACTTAGAGTAGCCTTAGATGAATATTTAAATAAAGAAAATGTTCAAGAAAATCTTGAAAATGATAATGCTAGCAAAGAAGCTAAAATCAATGATTTAAAAAGACAATTAGATGAAGAAAAAAGTAGACCTGTTGAAAAAGAAATCATTGAAAAAATAGTTTATGATGATAGTGCTTATTTAGAGAATCTTTATATAGTCAACGGTGGAGACAATGAAAAGTATGAAGAATTTAAAGAACTTTATAAAGATATTTATAAAGAGAATGATGATAAAAAGATAATTGATGCTTTAAGAAAAAATCCTGAATTTATTAAAAGACCTGTCATTATTAATAAAGTAATTCCAGTCGATAATAGTGATGTTATCAAAACAAATGAAAGCTTAGTTGAAGCTAATAGACAGTTTGTTGAAGAGAATAAGAGATTAAAAGAAAGCGTAAAAAATAAAGAGAATGCTTTAAATGATGATTATATTCTTACAAAGAATTCACTTTTGAAATCAGTACAAGACTTCTTACATGAGAATAGAAAATTGAAGAAAAAATTGGAAGATTTTAAAGTTCAAAATAATAATATAGTGTCTCTTCAAGATGAAAATGACAGATTGATGGAAGAAAATAATACTATAAAAGAAAAAGTTAAGGATCTTGAAGAAATCAAAAACTCGATTGCAAATCAAAACGAAAGTTATAAAGATTCAGCTGATAAGATTGAAGAATTAGAAAATAAAAATAATGAATTAAATAATAAATATAATTCATTATTAAATGATTATTCTAATTTGAAAAAAGAGATGCCCATAAAAGATGCAGAAGAGGAGAAAGCTGAAGAATATTTTAAATTAAAATTTGGCCAAGAAACAGTTGAAGCAGTAGACTTTGCTGGCAATTATATAAGAAGTGGTTACTATAGCAACCACAATTCTAAGTTTGGTTATTTATACCGTCTTTACGATGAAAATAAAGAAGATACTTTAGACAATATATTGGTTGCATCAATTGATTCTATAAATAATTATAAGAAGGATGAACCATTTACTGTTAATAGTAAAACATTTAGAGTTATTTATGATGATGAAAATAAACCTAGCATAGTATCAGATGATTATTTAGCTGATCCTAATTCATTTGTAAATGCCATCAGTTATGCTGAGAATACATATAACAAGACTGTTTCGCTAATTTATGTCTTAATAAGATTTAAAGGTTGTGATGGAAACGAAATGAATATAAATAATGAAAAAATATTCTTAAATCTTATTTGCTCGGTCACTAGAAACAATTATAAAAAGTATTTAATAGATATTAGACATGAAAAGCATTCATTATTTATAACATTTGATGGTACAGATAAAGATTCATATGAGGAATGTTTAAAATATGTGACACTAATCAACTCTTATAGAAGATCATTCTATCAAAGAGGAATGATTGATGCAGTTATTGTTTTAGACAAGATATATGTTCCACAAATGTATGTTTATAATGGTTTCAATTCATTATTAGTCACAAGCAAAGATTTCAATATGAAAGCTGTACAATTTGAACTTATACAATCAGAAGTTGTTTCTTCTAATATCCGTACAACAGTTCATATTGGGTCAAATATAATTAGTGACGGATTAGACTTATCAAATAAAAATTTACATAATTCAAATTTAATATCAAATGAATTTATAAATATTCAAGGTGAAGACTATATTGACACTGATAAGAACTATTTTGTTGAATATAGATACTTGCTTTGGAAAGATTAAATAGAGGTAAAATATGACAAGTGTAGAAAGATTTATTTCCTATGCAAAAATAGAAACTACTGCAGGGAATGGTAGCGATAAAGAAGTGTCAAATAATAAGATTTTAGATTTGACTGATTTATTATTAAATCAACTTCAACAATTAAAACCAGATAAAATATCTGTCAATAATTTTGGTATCATCAATGCTAAATTTTATGGTAATGATAAAAAAGATATGATTGCTTTTTTAGCACACATGGATACTTCACCCCAAGCATCTGGTAAAAATGTAAAACCTCAACTTATAAAAAAATATGATGGAAAAGACATCAAATTAAATGAAAATTTGACTCTCTCTGTTAAAGAATTTCCTCACTTAAAAAATGCAGTCGGTCATGATATTTTAACAACTGATGGAAATACACTATTAGGTGCTGATGACAAAGCTGGAATAACAATCATTATGGAATCTCTTATCAATGTATTAAAAGACAAACATCATCGCAGCTTAGAAATCATATTTACAACTGATGAAGAGATCGGTCTTGATGCACATCATGTTTCTTTAAATGACATTGAATCAAAATATGGTTATACAATTGATGGTGGCGATTATAAAGATTTAGAATGTGAATCTTTTAATGCTTATTCTATGCAAGTAAAAGTTATTGGAAAATCGATTCATCCAGGATCGGCTAAAGACAAATTAGTAAATGCTAGCACTGTCTTAACTAACTTTCATAATAGTCTTCCTCTTTATTTGAGACCTGAAGAAACAGAAAAGAAACAGCCTTTTTACCATTTATGTCAAATTAATGGAACAGAAGAGAAGGCCACCGCTGAATATATCATTCGATCATTTGACACTTATGAAATAGAAAAAATGATTGAACTTGCTAAGTTTACCGCTAAAAGAATGAATGAACATTTAAATTATGAAGCAATAAGTTTAGATATTAGATCTCAATATAAAAATATGAAAGTGATTCTTGATAAAAATCCTGATATTTTAAAAGAAGTAGAGAGCATTTATAAAAAACATAAAATTGATTATACATATTCTCCAATAAGAGGGGGAACAACTGGTAGTCAATTATCTTTCATGAATCTACCATGTCCTAATTTAGGAACGGGCGGATATAATTATCATGGAAGATATGAATATCTTGATTTATTTGAAATGGATAAAATGATTGAGATAGTAACAGATTTGATGAAATAAATTAACATAAAAAGTATAAAAACTATTTAATCCGTAACTTTTAATTTAAGGTATTACATTCTGGGAATATATCAAGCAAT
>CALBLI010000062.1 GCA_937896065.1 uncultured Caryophanales bacterium
TTACCCCCAATGATGCTAACTCCTTTAATAGGGGTATTTGATTTATAAATCAATTCTATTATATCACTTATGCTAAAACTATATGACCACTACTAATGTGATACACTTTAATTACAAAATAAAAATAGTGCCACTGGCACTATTTTTATCTCACAATTAATTTTTATTAGTCTTTTATATGAAGAACAGGATCGACTGCTGCAACTATTCCACCAAGAATAAGTAAAATGCCACTCATAATATAAGTCGGTGACATTTTGATATTAATATTATCAGTATAACTTGATTCTAATCCATTTTTAGAAGCAAAGTCATTTTTAGTAATAAGAACAAAGATACCAGCTAGTATTGCAATTAAAGCAGCTGATATTAAAACAACATTGAGTATTTTATTGAGTGATTGATTTTTATCTTTTTTAAGAAATTTAATTACAGCCACTATACAAATAGTTGAAAATGCAAGAATAGCAAATATAAATGCCATTAAACCAATATTTGAGCCTTTATAATCACCGCCACCAAATAAAATAGTTGTTCCTTTTATTTCTATTGAAAATTTTGCACCTCCAATATTGATGCCATTTTCAACACCAGTTGTAGCTATAAGTAAGATAAATGCCACTAAAACAAGAACACCAGCTAATACATTGAACCAATTAGTTTTACTTTTTATATCTTTCATGTATTTCTCCCTTCAAGATAAGTTTATTATACTATTTTATAAAAATATTAAAATCTTTTAACAAAATTTTTATATAAAATGAATTTTTGATTTTCTTTTAATTCATATCGTGAATTATACTTAACGATAATGTAGTCAGCATCTTCAAATTTTTTAACAATCATTCCACCTTTTTTATATATTTTTTCTTTTAATAGCATCATTTCATCTTTATTTTCATTAAACAGTTTTCTTTCAAAAACTATTTTCTTATTCACAAAGAATTCATCATAATTTGTAATATCATTGATAGTCATTGGTGTGAGAAATTCATCAAACATCTTCTCAATTAGTTGTTTTTCAATAATTTTTTTCTTTCGTTCTTCAAAGTCTTTAGCAACTTTCTTGTTATCAATAAAGCATTTAGAATACTCTTTAACTGCATCACTTGGATTTAAATTTAATTCTTCACATAATCTTTTAAATATTTCCATTGACATATATGCATCATCATCTGAACGATGATATGTTAAACTCTTCAAATTATATTTTTTTATCAAGAAGTCTAATCCATGTGTATTTTTCTCCTGACATATACATTTATCAAATAATTGAATATCAAATGCATTATAAGACAATTCTTTTAAAGCGTATCTTTTGCAAGTATATATAAGATATCTGATATCTTGGTCAACTGAAAAGCCAAAGATAATATTATTTTTATCTTCTAATATTTTTTTAATTTCTGCGTAGTAAAAAGGAAATTTTTTAGAATCTCTAAATTTAAAAAGTGGATATGCTAATGATATTCCCTTACCAGTTTTGACATTGCCTAATAAAAATTTAGCATCAGGATTGATGAGAATATCTTTTTTCTTAATTACATTAAATTGCATATCAGTTTTAACATATCCAAAGGAACATATTTTTCCTTCACCGCCTAAGCAGTTTGCACATTCAGTATCAAAAAAAACAAAATTCATAGCTTTATATTTTAATTTATTTATTATGTATTGTTAATATAAATTAAATCATTTATTATATTCAAGTTATGAAATTAAAAAATTTGAATGATTTTGAAGCTGTCATCTTTGATTTTGATGGCACATTAGTTGATTCTCTTTCCTTATGGAGAGATGTTGATGTCGCTTTCTTTAAAGAATTTAACATGGAAGTTCCAGAAAATTATGATAAAGAGATTGCTCATCTAAATTTTAATGAGATTGCTGACTTTACTATAAAAAAGTATAAATTAAATACTACCAGTGAATATCTATTAAAATTTTGGCATGATTTCTCTATTGAAGAATACTCTCATAATATCAAATGCAAACCTTTTGCTAAAGAATTATTGAAATATTTAAAAGATAATAGCGTCAAAATATCTTTAGCAACAACTAATAAGAAAGAATTGTTTATGCCATGTTTGTTAAATAATGGTATTGATAGTTATTTTGATTACAAACTCAATGTCAATGACTATAATACAAGTAAAAAAGAGCCTAAGATTTATTTAGAAGCTTGCAAACTTATGAATACAACTCCTACCAAAACTGTTGTTTTTGAAGATATATTAGAGCCTATCTTAACTGCTAAAAAAGCGAATTTTCAAGTTGTTGGGGTCTATGATAAACACAATCTTTCTCATTTAAAAGATATACAAAAAAGTTGTGATTTATTTATAAATTCATATGATGAACTTTTAAATAAATAAAATATATATTTTATTTTCATAAAACATATATTAAAATATTTTCACATAGGGGAGTAATTTTCTTGCTTAACTCGTCATCACGCTTTATAGCCGGGTTAAACCACATCTTATTGTGTAATGAGACCTATATTATTTGAGGTGATATATGAAAAAAGAAAAAACTCCTATTTTAAAAAAAGAAGAATATTTAGCCTATCACAAGTCAAAAGAAGAAGTTTTAAATGATTTAAAAGTGAATCCTGAAACTGGTTTGAGTGAAAGTGAAGTTAAAAGAAGACTTGAAGAAAATGGTTTAAATAAAATAAGTGATAATAAAAAGTCACCTTTCATTATTAAATTTTTAAAACAATTTAAAGAACCTCTTGTTATCATCTTATTGATTGCAGCTTTGATATCCCTTGCTATATTTATAACTAACAAATGTTTAGGTAAACATTCTGATGAATACATTGATGCTCTTGTTATACTTGCAATTGTTATTATCAATGCTTTAATTGGTTCTATTCAAGAAGATAAAGCTGAAAAATCACTAGATGCTTTAAAAAGTTTATCATCACCTTTAGCTAATGTTTTAAGAGATTCAAAAATTGTATCAGTTAAAAGTGAAGAATTAGTTGTTGGTGATATTGTAATATTAGAGGAAGGCAACATCGTACCTGCTGATATAAGACTTATTGAATCTTCTAATTTAAAAGCAGACGAATCTTCTTTAACTGGTGAATCCGTACCTGTTGAAAAGGATTCTTCATTAGTTTTAGATGAAAGTGCATCAATAGGTGATCGAAAAAACTGCCTTTTTTCTTCTTCTCATATCTCATATGGAAGAGCAGTAGGTGTCATCTATTCAACAGCTATGGATACTGAAGTTGGTAAAATTGCCACTATGTTAAATGAAAGTGATGAACCTACTCCTCTTCAAAAGAAATTGAATGTTCTATCTAAACAACTAGGTATCATTTGCCTTATTATTGTTATAGTAACTTTCTTAGCCGGCTTTATTTGGGTGATAGTTAATATTTTAAACTCTGGTAAAGATTTTTCATCATTAGGTGTTGAAACTCTCGAATTATTTGAAGAAGCTATTGCTTTAGCAGTTGCTGCTATTCCAGAAGGACTATCGGCTACAGTCACGATTGCCTTAGCAATCGGTGTCACTAAAATGGTCAAAGTGAATACTATCGTTAGAAAGCTCCCTTCAGTTGAAACTTTAGGAAGCGTAACTGTCATCTGTTCTGATAAAACAGGTACTTTGACTCAAAATAAGATGACTGTTTTAAAAGCTTATGTAAATAATTCATTAATTGATAGTAATGATACTTTAAATAATGATAATTTTAAATTTTTAGCCAAAGGATTTTCATTGTGTTCTAATGCATCAATTAAAAATGATGCTAGATATGGTGACCCTACTGAACTTGCTTTATTAGATTATGCACTCCTTTTTAATCTTCATAAAGAAGATATTGAACAAAATGAAGAGAAAAGAATTGATGAATTTCCTTTTGATTCAATAAGAAAAATGATGTCTGTCAAGATGCTTAAAAATGATGGCAGCTATATAATTTATACTAAAGGAGCTTTTGATTCTATTTTAAAATCATCAACGAGAATTTATATAAATGGCAAAACAAGAGATATTACTATTGATGATATTAATGATATTAATAACATCAATTCTACTTTGTCTTCACAAGCATTCAGAGTTTTAGCTTTAGCTTATAAGGAAAGCAGTAAAGATGAAAAAATAGTCGAAGATGATTTGATATTTGTCGGTCTTGTTGCAATGGTTGATCCTGAAAGGAAAGAAGTTAAACCAGCTATTGCTACTTTAAAAGAAGCTGGCATTAAAACAATTATGATCACAGGTGATCATAAAGATACTGCTTTTGCTATTGCTAAAAATTTAAACATTGCTGATTCTAAAGATGAATGCATGTCTGGTGAAGAAATTGATAATTTAAATGAGCTGCAACTTCAAGAAAAAGTTAAAACTATTTCTGTATTTGCAAGAGTATCACCAACTAATAAAGTTCAGATTGTTAAAGCTGTTAAAGCTAATAACAATATTGTTGCAATGACAGGAGATGGCGTTAATGATGCACCATCATTATCAGTTGCTGATATTGGCATTGCTATGGGAATTACTGGAACTGATGTTGCTAAAGATGCTGCCGATATGATTTTAACTGATGATAATTTTGCTTCAATTGAAAAGGCAGTTGAAGAAGGAAGGGGAATATATGCAAACGTTAAAAAAGCTATATTATATCTTTTATCATCTAACTTTTCTGAAGTTTTTGTTATGTTCATATCATTATTACTTGGTTTCCCGTCTCCTTTAGCAACTTTACAAATATTATGGATCAATTTAATAACTGATTCTCTTCCAGCTATTGCTTTATCAATGGATAGTAAGGAAAAAAATATTATGAAACAAAAGCCACGTAATCCACAAGATGGCATTTTTAAAGATGGTGGGCTTAGATTCTGCATCACCTATGGTATCACTTTATTTTTAATAACTTTTATTGCGTTTTTAATTCCAGCTTTTATGTATATGAATTCAGATACTGGAATAAAACTAGGTTGGAACCAAGGTTGGCAAGGGTTTATCAATTGTTTGAATTCTAAAACAATGGATGGTAAATTTGTCGGTGTTAATAGCCTTGATCAATTCAAATTATTTGATACTAAAGCTGAGTTGAATGCTATTCAATATAGCGAAGGATATTTATCTATTTATGAGAAATGTCAAACATTTTCATTTACAGTTTTGGCTCTTGGTCAATTATTTCATATGCTCGGAACAACTTCTTCATATAGATCGTTCATTCATATCTTTAAAGAAAAAAATTATATGCTTCTCATTGCATTTTTGCTCGGTTTTTCACTCCAAGTACTTGTTACTGAAGTGCCTGGTATTTCACTTGTCTTTCAAACTACTAGATTATCAGTTACTGATTGGCTAATTCTTCTTGCTTTATCTTCTTTACCATTAATTGTTCATGAAATACTTGTTCCTTTTAATAAGAAATGGTTAAATAAAAAGATCAATTAATTGCATTAAAAAAAATATTTAAAGTTCTAATCATCTTTTTAATAGAAAAATATAAAAATAAGTTGTAAATTAAGTGTCTAACATCACTAAAAGCTATTGTTTAAATCATTTGAAAAGATTTAATTTATATTTTTTATCAAAGATGTGCTGTCTATATGTGCTAGATGATGCTTTAATGTAAATGTACATTACATTGAAATTTACTTGTCAACTGAATTAAAAAGTATTTTTTTAGCTAACAATAATGAATTTTATCTATTATTATTTGCTATTCTTTCATTTATATTTTGTTTTTTTCTGCAAACTCTTTTTTGACTTTAAGAATTAAAATGGCATTAACTTCTGAATTGTCATCATTATAGTCATCTTCAGTCCCATCATCAAAATTATAAGTTGGACCATTAGCAATTTTCTTCTTGTATTCTTCTTTGCTTTGATTTGCAGTTTTTTTCATTCCTTTCACCAATCGTATCATAATCTTTCACTTGTTTTAAATCATATACCCATCCGCAGTACCTACAATGGATAAAATAAATTTCTATAGGAGCAGTTATCTTAATTTTTCATATGTTTCAGATCAATTTTGTAAATTCCATTATCATCATTTTTCCCTGATTTAGTAAGCCAACCTAAATTTGTGAATTCTTCTTTTCCACAAACAGAACATTTAAATAGGTATTTTATTTTTGTTATATATTTCCATGCTTTTTCTCCTTTTTTACTTGTGTAATGGAAACTATCTTTTAACTATACAACTAGAATTATGTATAAGCGTCGATAACTTTAACACTTACTAATCATTAATGAAAGGTTCCACTTTAATTAATAAGGAAATTTTGGTTTAATTATATATTTTATTTTAGCCTTATCTAATTCCTCTTTTTTTTCTAAAAGTTCATATGCCTTACCACTATAGATTAACTTAGGTGTTCTAATTAATTCTTTTGTTTGTAAAAAATTAAGCCCAGTAAATTTAGATAAAGCTTTTATAATGCTTATATCATTCGCATCATTTTCACCTAATATAATAGAATACGTATTATTATCATCATATATAGGCGTTGTTGTTGTTATTGCTTCACCATATCCACATTTAGGACATACCCATGCGATGGAAAATTTTTCTATATTTTTTTTCATTTTTGTTTCACATTTTGGACATTTTCTATTTGTCATATATATTACCCCCTGGTACAAATTTTATAAATTCTCTTTTAATACTATAATCAGGTCTATCATTTTCTAATCTACCAGCTATAAAATGTTTACCTGTTGGGGTAGCCCAAATATAATTATTTGGAGCATAAACAGGTTTACCTAAAGCATTTGCTAAATTTTGTGCAAATCCATTTGCTATGCTTCCAGTATTACATGATAGCAGTCTGACAGCTTTACTATTTTTATAGTCCGGTGCTTTACGAATAAGTTTTGCTGCATCTCTTGCGGTAAGATTATGAATTTTACCTGCACTTTCAATTTGGATATATGTTGCACCACCATGTGCAATGACATCGAGATTTCCATTAACATCGACATCAGTTCTTTTAGATATATATTGGGCAAACAAAGAATTTTTCCCTTTTCCCATATATGAAATATCACCTGATGCTGGGCTATGATATTTTACATTACTAAATAAAGAACTATATCCTTTCATCTTTGTTTCCTTTTGAAAGTTTTCGAACCCTATCTTTCTCGTTTTCTTTCATCGTATAGGAATCATATTGATAAATAGGGACTCCTTTTAATTTAACATAATCAAATATTTCATCAGGTATAGGACCATATACACATATTCCAGAAGGCTGCAATACATCCACAATTCTCATCATTTGTTCACTAAATTTATAGCGAACTTCCAACTTATGTGTAAATCCATTAGTACCAACAGCTATTAAAGTATGTTTTGGATATGCTTCAAGTGAAGATAATGTTCTATCATCACCAAGTCTTACATTTGGAATAACTTTTATCCCTTGTGATCCATAAAAATAGGTGATTCCAATATTAAGACCTATTTGACTTTTTTGAACCCATAATGGCATATTCCAGTAGGGACTTGCATCAACACCAATTACTAATCCATATTTTCTAAGTTTTTCAACATAGCCTTTAGGATTGCCCAATATTGGTTGAAAGCCAGGATCATTACAATAAAAACATATTCCGGTTTTAGATGGATTAACAACATCATATCTTCTATCCCACTGAATTATTTCTTTTGGTGGTAAAGTAGCTACCATCCATTCCTCAATTTTTGAAAAACCATCAGTTTCAGTACGTTCTGCCCCGTCAATGAGGTAAGCAGGTAAACGTCCTTAACATAGGGAGTCTTATTCTTTCGTAACATTATAGTTACCTCCTATTCTTAAATTTTTTCTTGCCTTTCTAGCGAGGAAATCTCGCAATAGGCTTGATATTTTTAAGACAGTTGTGCTACAATGTACTTGTTCAACATAGCATCATAGCATGCTGTCTAAACGACTCATGTCACTGCAATGATTTGAGTCGTTTTTTATATCCATTAAATGAGCAATTTTTCATTCTTAATCACCCATTTTAAGAAATATCTTGTTTGCTCATCTGAGCTCTTAGTTTTACTTACAATCTGCTTAAATGTATAATTTTTGCATTTTTCGTAAGGAATCATTATCTCTCCACAAAGTGCCATAGCTTGCCATTCCATACTTTTATATCGGGGCAATTCTTTATCTTTAAGACTTCTTGCATAAACTAGTCCATTTTCACCTTTATATAATACTGGACCAGCATCAAATATATGAATTAAGATAAAATGACACATTTCATGAGAAATAAATCCTAGACTTGCTCTATCACCATTTACTGCTTTTTCATATACTGTTTCACGTATTTTAATGCAATAAACATCATTACCTTCTGGAACTAATTCTGCCATCACATTTGTCTCAAATTCGTCATCGGGCAAAATACAATAATAAAGATTATTAGAAAATTTATCTATTAACCTTTCAAGTGCTTTTAAAACAGGAAATTTAATAGTTTTAATCTCTAACAATCTTCTAGCAAATTTAGATATTTCTCTTATTTGTATTCTGCTCAAAGATAATCTTGATTCATAATCCATTACTTATCATCCTTTAAAATATCGAAGATAGATTGAATCTCATCTTCATCTAATTCAGGAAGTTTTCTTTGAAATTGTAATGCCAACTTCTTTTGAGTTAACGGAACATTTTCAACATCAATTCTTACATTCTTCTTATCTTCACAATAAGCATCATAAAACTCATCATATTTAGAGCCTTTTAGATCATAATGTTTAGATAATTCATCTGCCCAATTATCTGGTACACTTTTAACACCTGTTAAAACAGCCGAAACAAAAGACGTAGTAACGCCTAATAATTGAGCAATTGATAATAAATTTTCATCATGGTCAATCATTTCTTTTCTAACTATTTTTCCGAATTTTGTGTAACCCATATTTTCACTCCTTTTGTAATCATTATTTTTAACGTTATTTTTTAGATTACAACAATATTATACACCTTACATGTAATATTATCAACATTTTTAAAATAAAATTAACTATAAGGTTAATTAATAAACCTCTATTTATTTTTATGAAAATCACTTTTAAACCTTTTAATGTAAAAAAATCACAGGCATATAGTTCTCATGCTTTTAAAATTTTTAAAAATAATTTGTATTCACAAGATAGAGCTAAGTTTTCTAAAATTGATTTATAAGCTTGAAGCATTTAGAAAATGATGCCCAACCTTTAAATACCATATTTTATTTTCTTTTGCAATTTCTTTTAATATCAAACTAACAAAATAATCTTCTTCTAAATTATATTAATTTCAATATTTTTTGTAAATATCAATATAGTTGCTCCTTTATTTTAAAATTCATATTCAACTCTAATAGCGTGTAAGTAATCTCTATGGTATTTCACTTGTCTTTCAAACTACTAGATTATCAGTTACTGATTGGCTAATTCTTCTTGCTTTATCTTCTTTACCATTAATTGTTCATGAAATACTTGTTCCTTTTAATAAGAAAAAAATAAGTAAGTGGTATAAATTAAAATAATTAATCTTATAAATTAAATATTTTTAGCAATACGTTTAATTTTTTTAATATTTACTATTGATTTTATTTAATGATATACTTAAAATATAATCAGGAGGTAGATATTATGCACAATGTTATTGCAAGTTGCCCTATCTGCAAGCATAAACTAAGGGTCACTAAGCTCAAGTGTGAAAGCTGCAATAGTGAAATCACTGGTGAATTTTCTTTATCACCATTTGATTTACTAGACGATAAGCAAAAGAATTTTGCTTTACTTTTTATCTTATGTGAAGGTAACATCAAAGAGATTGAAAGGAGAATGAATATTTCTTATCCAACTGTTAAGAAATATTTAGATGAAGTCAAATTAACTTTAGGATTCAAAGAAGGTAATATTGACTCGTCAAGTGACAAAAATATAAGAGAGATTCTAAAAGAAAAATTAAAAAACAACGAAATAACTTTTGAAGAAGTTGAATCAATATTAGGAGAAAAATTATGAGAGAAGAATATTTGGCTAATTTAGAGAAAGCACTCAGAGAAAACAATATTTCTGACTATCAAGAAGTTTATAAAAAATATGAAAAAAGATATGATTTTGGTAAAGAAGCATCATTATCTGATGAAGAAATTGAAGAAAAGCTAGGTTCAATTGATGATATAATCGAAAATTTAAAAAAGAATGAGATTGTTAAAGTAAAAGAAAATATCGTCTACGATTTAGGTAAAAGTTACAATTTAACTATCAAGGTCGTAGTAGATGATGTGATAATCAAAAGTGATCCCTTTGCAAGTGATATTTCTTTTAAATTTGAACAAGTTAAAGAGAATAATTACATTATCAAAAATGAAGAGCATAACGTTTCTTTAACTTATAAAGAGAAGTTCTTTTCTTCACCGAGCACTAAAAATAGTGGAACTATTTATGTTATCGTTCCTGAAAATATTATTTTTAATGAAGTGACTATTGCTATGGGTGCAAGTGATTTTACTACTAATGAATTGAAAGCTAATAAAATTTCAATTAAAAACACATCTGGTGACTTTAATATCAACTTTTTAAATGCTGATAGCATTGAATTAAATAATGTTAGTGGTGACTTTAATATTGAGAAAATTATCACAAATAATATTGAATTAAATAATGTTAGTGGTGACTTTAAAATAACTTCATTAAAAGGTGATTTAAAATTATCCAATATATCTGGTGATATATTAATAGATACTTTTTTTGGTAATTCCAAAATATCTAATATATCTGGTGATATCGTTTTATCAGGAAATAGTCAGGATACTCTTGATAAAAAAGTTTCTAAAATCTGTGCAACAGTTGGTAAAAAGGTCAAAGGTTTTTTTACTGATGATTAATTTAATTTCTCTTCCTTAAGCAGCTATATCTGTATTTTGATTATATAAATTAGATATATACTTAAATATTTTATATAATATAGTTGCTTCAGAGGTTAGATTATGATTTCAAATTTAGATTTAGTTAACCATTTTGGTTTTAAGTTAGCTAATGGTGACTTAAACTCACTAAAAAGGCCTATAACAATTCCTGAAATTGATAGAACAGGTGTTGAACTTTTAGGCGTTTTTGACTTCCATCGAAAAGATCGTCTTTTAATTATTGGAAATAAAGAAATGAATATTATAAACACATCTAAAAGTGAAGATATTTACAAATATGCTTTGAGACTATGTGATCCCATCTGTCCTGGAATTATCATCACTCAAGGTGCTAAATGTCCAGAACCTATTTTAAAAGCTTCTAAAGAAACTAATTGTCCTGTTTTTTTAAGTGATTCAGATACAAATGAACTTCTTTCTAAATTATATGTTTATTTGGCCGAAGTTTTAGCTCCAAAAATTGCTATGCATGCTTGTCTTCTTGAAATATATGGAATAGGAGTTTTACTTCTTGGCGAATCAGGTATTGGCAAATCTGAAATATCCCTAGATTTAATAAGAAGAGGCCATCGTTTAATTGCTGATGATAGAGTTGATATTAGGGCAGTTAGAGGAAAACTTATTGGTACGTGTCCTGAAAGCATCTATGGAATGATGGAAGTACGTGGTATTGGAATCATTGATGTAGCTAGAATGTTTGGTATCAATTCTTTAGATAAAAGAGCACATATTGAACTTATTGTTTCACTTGTCCCTTTTGATAAAACAGAAGCTATTGAAAGAGTGGGAATGAAAACTGAAAGATATGAAATATTAGGTGAGGCTGTTCCTATTGTTAAACTTCCTGTTTCAGCTGCTAGAAGTATGTCTGAAATTATTGAAGCAGCTGTTACTAATTATAAGCTTAAAGATTATGGCTATGATACTGGATATGAATTTCAAAAGAGATTATCCGAACTTCAAACTAAAAGAATGCTTGAACTTCAAGCAAAAGAACAATCAGCTTTAAATAATAGAGAATATAAAATTGATTTTGATGATGAAAAGAATGCCCAAAGTAAAAGTCTTTTAAATGATGTTGTCATTCCTGGAAGCATTGATGGAGATGATAAATAATGTATGCACTAGCTTATCCTCAAGGAATACCTACTAATAATCCTATCTTTAAATTTTATGCAATCTTTATACTATTAGGTGGAGTTGTTGCTTTATTTTTATCAAACTATCGTGCTTATAAAGATGGCAAGGATTTTAATTATTTTTATACAATTTTTGCTATTGCTTTCCCCTCAGGAATAATTGGTGCCCGCATTTGGTATGTCATTGCTTCTTGGTCTGAATTTGCTAGTAGAGAATGGTATAAAGTTTTTTATTTTTGGGAAGGCGGACTAGCTATTCAAGGTGGTGCAATAGGCGGTGTATTAATTGGCATTCTCGTTGCTTTAAAGCTAAAAAAAGATAATCCTATATTAAGAATAACTGATTATTGTGTTCCTACCATACTAATTGCTCAAGCTATCGGAAGATGGGGTAATTTTTATAATCAAGAAGTTTTTGGTCATGCTGTTAGTCCTACTGCATGGAATTTTTTACCTGGTTTTATAACTAGTAATATGCAAAATGGAAATAATTATATGTTATCTAGTGTCAAGTTACCAGCAGATTCTATTGCAGTTCCTTTATTTTTAGTAGAAGGAATTATAAATATCATGTTTTATTTTTTGATAACTTATGGTTATCAAGCAGTAGTTAAAAAGAAATACTTAGATGGTGATCAAACTATTCTTTATTTTATTGCTTATGGAATTGTCCGCTTAGTTTTAGAACCACTTAGAAACACCGCCTTTATCATGGGATCAACTGGTGGCGATTTATCAAGAAGTCATTATAAATCACTTCTCATGGCTATTGCTTTTATTCTAGTGGGTGTGATTTTGCTTATCGCTAATCATTTAACAGTTTATTTATTAAATAAAAAGAATATCAAATCACCTCTCCATTCATATCATCTTGCAAGTGAGTATTTAGATACTAAAGTGAATAAAACTATATCTCAATTAAAGGAAGAAAAAATTGAATCTAAAAATGAATCTGTTAAAAATGAAATCAAAACTGATGATTCATTTTTAAAGAAATTAAAGGATAAAGAAAATAAAGATGAATAAATATTCTTTAATTTTATTTAATCTAAATGGGCATATACTTGATAGTAGACTTCTTTTTATGAAGTCTTTTTTATCTCTTTATGATAATTTAGAAATGAAAATAACTTCATTTGATAAACTACTATCTTCAATTAATGAAGCAAATAATTATCTCAGTTTTAATGATGATTTTAAAAATATTGACTACGAGACTCTCTTAGATACTTTTAAAAGAATCGTTTCATCCAATATTTCTTCTATTCTTTTATATGAAGATGAAATGAAAGTTTTATCTTTTTTAAAAAAAGAAAAAGTATCACTTTATACTTATTCATATAGAGAAGATAATGAATTACTTAGCATCTATTCTAAAAGTGATATTAAAGATACTTTAAAAAAAATTGAACTTAATACTTTTTTTGATAATCATTTGATAATCGATGATAAAAGAAAGTTAGAAGAAGAATTTTCATCTTTTATTTTAAAAGAAGGATATTCAAATGAGGACGCGTTGATTATCAAAAAGAAAGAAGAAATAAATAATTTGAATGCTATAAGTTGCATTTTTGATGATAATTATAGTAAAGATAATATAATTAACTCATATCATGAATTGGAGAAATATATAAATGTTAAATAATAAAGAAATTGCTGTTATTGGTCTTGGACCAGCTGGTGTCTCCGCAAGTATCTATTTAAAAAGATATGGTTTAACTCCTATTTGTTATGAAAAAGAAATTATTGGCGGTAAAACAAATTATACTGATAAAATTGTTAATCTTGCTGGATTTGTCAAAGAAAAAGGTCAACTTCTTGCAAGTGACTATGAAAAGCAATTAGAGTCCTTTAAAATTGATGTCATTTATAAAACCATCAATAAAGTTTCTAAAATAGATGATCATTTTTTAATTTCATCTAATAATTATCAAAAAGAATTTGACTATGTCATTTTAGCTATGGGACTACAAATGAAGAAATCAAATATTAAAAATATTGATCCTTTTATGGGGAAAGGTGTTTCTTCATGTGCTGTTTGCGATGGTAATTTTTATAAAAATAAAATTGTTGCTGTCTATGGAAATGGTAACGAATGCTTAGTTGAAACTTCATATCTTGCAAGTCTTGCTAAGCAAGTGTATTTGATATATAAAGAAAATGATTTAAAAGGGATTGAAAGTGAAATTGAAAGAATTAAAAATTCTTCTAATATTACTTTACTTTCAAATACAATAGTTAGTGAAATCGTCGGTAAAAATAAAATAACTGGCATCAATATTTTTAGTAATAATAAAGCATCACTTTTAAATATAGATGGTTTATTTATCTATGGCCAAATGCTTCCTTCTTCATCTATTTTAGATTTTGATGTAGAAAAAGATGATAAAGGATTTATCATCTCTGATGCTAATATGGAAACTAGTGTTTCTAATTTATATGCGGTCGGTGATTTTAGAAATACATCACTTAGACAAATTGCTGTTGCCACAAGCGATGGTGCAATAGCTGCAAGTAACATTCATTTGAAGGTTTTAAATTCATAATATGGACCAAACTATTGCCTTTGCAAGAAACGTCAAAGAAGAACTATTACAAAGTGAATATACAAAAGAGCAAAGAAAATTAATTCTTGCTGGATTATTTTTAAATTCTGTCAAAGAACCTTTTATAGCTTTTTCTTTTAAGAGTGAAATATCAAGTTGTGCACAACTTGTTTATCTCACTTTAAAAAATGACTTTAAAGTTGATTCTACAATCAATTCTAAAAAGAACACTAATTTAAAAAAGAGTCTATCATTTATTGTAAGTGCTGATAGTATTAAGATAAAGAAAGTATTAAAAGAACTAGAACTTCTTGATGATAACTGTCAAAAATGTGAATTTAAAGATAGTTTGAAGACTAAAAATTTTAAATATTTACTAATAGGGTTGTTTCTTTCTTCTGGTTCAATAAACAACCCATATTCTAAAAAAACATCCTATTATTTAGAACTTTCATTTAATAGCTTAAATGACGCTAACTTGATCTTAAAAAAATTGAATTCATTTAGAAATGAAAAAACAATGAATTTTAAATTGATCAAAAGAAGGGATAAGTATGTCATCTACTTAAAGAAAAGCGATCAAATATCAGTTTTTTTATCATATATCAATGCAACTGAATGCATGTTCGAATTTGAAAATGCAAGAATATCTAAAGATGACATCAATGTCATCAATAGATTATCTATTTGTGACACTTCTAATTTAAAAAAAACGATGAAAGCGGCCTCAACTGATATTGAAACAATCAATTTTCTTTTAGAACACAAACCGATAAATCTTTTTGACAAAAAAAGCCAAGCTGTCATAAATACAAGACTCAATTTCCCTGATCGAAATTTAAGAGAAATAGCTGAAATTATAAGCAACGAGTGTGATATATCAATTACTAAATCAGGTGTTGCTCACATTCTTATTGTTCTAAGAAAGCAAGCTGAAGAATTCAAGAAAAACATGAATAAATAATCGTTTTGACTTAATTTATTAATAATATATATAAATATACTTGATTTTATATATTTTTAATTGAGTTACTCTTCATAAAAGTTTATAATTATTATTATAATTTTAAGAAACATTTTTATGTTATTTTTATATTTTTTAAGGAGGTAGAAATGTCTAAAAAATCAAAATTACTTTCTCTTGTTGCATGTTTGTCTATACTTTCAGTAAGTTCAGCTTGCACTATGAAGAATAATTCTAGTTCTACTATCAGTAGTTCTATATCTTCCTCAACTCCTGATACACCTGACACTCCTAAAAGTGATGAAGAACTTTTTACTTTTACTTTAAGAGAAAATACCACAACTGGTAATTATTATGAAGTTAATTTAAAAGACCCTGAAGAAAATATTACTAACTTAGTTGTACCTGATGAATACAATGGACTACCTGTTAAATCTGTTAATTTTACAAGCCAAGGTTACAAAGACCTTTATACTACAGCCGTACCTATTCCTAATGAGCATATTAAATCTTTATACATTGGTAAAAATGTTAATTCTTTATCAGTAAGTGGATTTTCAGCTCTTGAAAAGGTAGAAATATCAAAAGAAAACACAACCTATTGGGTTGAAAATAATTGTGTTTTAACAAATGAAAGTAATAAATCTTATACTACAATTGTTCTTTTATATAAAGGGGCTATCATCCCTACAACTGGTTCATACCTTATAAATTTTTCAGCCGCACGTTGCAGCTCATTAGAGGAAATATATATTCCTTCCAGCGTTTATTCTATTAGTAGTGTAGCTTTTGTTGCTAATAGAAAACTTAAAAGCTTTAAAAGCGATAACTCCAAATATATCGTTAGGGAAAATTGTCTTATCGATGCAAGTAATTCTAGTCAGCATATGCTCATTGCCGCAACAAATGAAGCTACTATACCATCATATGCAGCTTTAAAAGTCATTGCTAGTCAGGTCTTTGCTGGCTTAAACATTAAAAAAATTGTCATACCATCAAATATTACAAAATTTGATGGTGATTATGATTGGGAAAAAGGTAGCGGTACAGTTCATTACACTTTTGCAGCTTCTGATCTTGAAGAAGTTGTTATTGCTGAAGATTCAAAAATTGAATATTTCACTAATCAATTTCAATGCACAAATATCAAAACAATCTCCATTCCAGATAATGTGAAGTACTTAGGCAATGCCTTCCAAAAATGTAAACAATTAGAATCGGTTAAACTACCACGTTATTTAAAAAAATTCGACGGTAGTAGTACATTTTATAATTGTACATCTTTAAGTAAATTAACAATGCCTGCTAATCCATATGGATTTAGAGTTGATAATGATAATACTTTAATCAATACCATAACCAATACTATTCTTCTAGCAGTCGGTGATGATTATGTTGTACCTAACACAACTAATATATATTCATATGCTTTCGGATTAATTAGAAAGACTCTAACTTTTGCTGATGAATATACACTGACTTCTATTCCTAAAATTGCTTCTCTAAATTTAGATGAACTCCATATAAGTTCACCTAATTTAAAAACTATAGCTTTTGAAGATTGCAATATTAAAAAAGTATATTTGGATTACAACGTAGATTCTAATAATGGTCTTAATTCTAATTGTTTCAAACGTTCAAATATCGGTGAGTTACATGTAAGTGAAAAAGTCAAATCACTGCGCAATAGTAATGAAACTAATGAAACTACTGCAGCTTTTTATAAAACAACTATTGGCGATGTTATTTTTGATGGTACAAATAATACTGGCATGGTAATTGTTGATGATGTTTTACTTGTTGGACAAAATAAGCAAAATCTTCATAAAGTTTTAAATAAAGACATTGATTTTGATAATTTTAAATTCCCTAGCACATTACTTAATGTTTGCTCATTTGCTTTCTATGGTACTAAATTTAAAAAGCTTGATCTTTCAAACTGTGATAGTTCTACTTTCACTCTCTATGACTGTTCATTATTTGGCCTTGAAAATTTAGAAGAATTGATTTTACCAACTAGTTTATCTGATATTCGTACTAGTGTTTTTGGAACTAATACTCTATCCAATTATAATTCAAAAGACATTATGACTAAGAATATTAAAAAGATAAGTATCAAAGATAGTGAAAACTGTCTTAAATACAAAAGTGAAAATGGAAACATCATTTCAAGAAGTGATAATACACTCATATTAGGAACAGCTGATTTTAATATTCCTGAAGGGGTTACTACTATTGCTTCTAATGCTTTTAATAGATTTGCATTTACTAATCCCAATATTGTTATTCCTGAAGGGGTTACTACTGTTGCCGATGGAGCATTTATATATACTGATTTACAAAGCATTGTTTTCCCAAGTAGCTGTACTTCTATTGGTAATTATGCTTTAAGATCGGCTTATAATCTACAAGAAATCGAAATATTAAATGGGAATTGTAAACTGTTTCCTTATGCTTTTGGTTATACTTCCAGTAAGTTAAATCTAAAAATAAAAATGACAAAAGATGCTTTCTTGACAAGTTTCCCTACTGCAACTAGTGTTAATAATTTATTTTATTCTAATGTCAGCTATAGAACCATTCAATTTATAGATGATAATGGAAATTATCAAGATAAAGTCACTATAAGTGGTTTATATAAATAAAAGGAGTCAAACAATATGAAAAACAAAAATAAATTATTTGCTTCGCTTTCTCTATCTTCATTACTTTTATTTTCAACATTAACTTCTTGTAACACAAGACAAGTCAATTCATCATCAACTAATTCAACTGTCAATCCTTCAACACCTGACACTCCTGATGATCCAGTTAATCCACCAGATGTTAATGATGATGTTTTTGAATATACTTATCAAGTATCATCTTATGGTACAGGATATAATATAACTAAGATACTTGATGATAATTTAACTGATATTGTTGTCCCTGATGCATATAATGGTATCCCTGTGGTTGCAATTGATGCAATTAAAGATAATGATAAAATCAAATCAGTTCATATCGGTGCTAATGTCACTTATGAAAGTGTCTATTATAGAAATGATACAATGAAGAATTTGCCTTCCTTAGAAAAAATAACTGTATCTGAATATAATACCAAATTAAAGGCCGTCAATAACTGTTTAATAAGTGGCAGTAATTTAATAATAGTAGGATGTAATTCTTCTATTATTCCTGATAATATTCCTAATTTGCAAATTGGTGTTGGTGCTTTTAAAGGAACTGGTTTAAAGAAAATTCACATTCCTAAAAATGTTACTAGTATTGGAAGACCCATTAATTCTCCTGCAGCAGGTTTTGCTGGCAATAATCAACTTATTGAAATCACATCAGATTCTGCAGATTATCCAGTTATTGAAAACTGCTTAATTCATCTTCCTACTAAAACCATGATTACTGGAACTATTAGAGGAAACATACCTG
>CALBLI010000063.1 GCA_937896065.1 uncultured Caryophanales bacterium
AAATATTATCTTTAATAGAACCAGTAAATAAGAAGACATCTTGCATCATGACGCCGATATTATGCCTTAAACATTCAAGCGAATAATCATTGATGTTTACATCATCAATTAATATTTCACCTGAATCAATCTCATAAAGTCTAGTAATTAAAGAAATGATAGTTGATTTACCAGCACCAGTTGGACCGACAAAAGCCACGGTTTTAAAAGGATATATAACAAAGGAAATATCGTTTAAAACAGGTTCAGTCGAACCAGGATAAGTGAATACTACATGTTTGAATTCTACTTTACCATCAAAGTGGTCTTTATCAAATTCAGACTTATGATCGACTTCACTTTCTTTTTCCATAACATCATGAGTACGACTAGCTGAAGTAATAATAGATGAAAGAGAGTCAAACAAAGAAGTTATCGTTTGAATCGGTTGAAAAAATTGTGACGAATAAGAATAAAGAAGTTGGAAAGTTCCAATTGTTAAAAAACCTGAAACAACAGCTGGAACGCCAAAAGCAATAACAATGATAACACATGTCATTTGAAGAAGATACATGGATGGATAAAAGATAGCAAAGAGAGTAGTGGATTTTAAATAATTAGAATAGATAGCATTGTTTTTAATAATGAATTCACTTTCTCTTTTATCTTCCATATTGTAACTTTTAGTTATTTTGACGCCTTGGAAGTTTTCGGATAAGAAAGAATTCATTCTAGAAATTGAATTCTTTTCTTCAAGATAATATACTTTAGATTTTTTTCTAAAGAAATACGATATTACAAAGACAATAGGAATATAAGCAATAAAGATGAAACCATATACATGTACTCTAGCAAAAGTAGTCACAATAATGATAAGCAGTGTTATTATTGCTCTAAAAAGCTGAGGGAGTAAATCAGCAAAGAAAGAAGATAAATTTTGAGTATCATTTGTAACACGTGTAACAAAGGAACCAATTTTTAAAGTTTTAATTTCTTTTTGTGATAATGACAAAACATGATAAAAGATATCATTTCTAAAATCTCTAACAACTTTTTGACCGACTTTTCTTAAAGCATAAGAAACAAAATATGCACCAAATGCACCACCCATTAAGCAAATAAATTCTAAGGGGATGAAAATATATAAATGGTTTAAAAGAGTGTCTAAGGTGATTGTAGGTGTATCAATAAAATATTTACCTAAATCATCAATAACATATGAAAAAACAAGTGGTTCTAAAGTAAATAATGAATTGACTAAGATATAAAGTAAAATGAGAACAATAAATCTTGTTTTATATGGAGCAATATATTTTGAAAAATATTTGATAATTTTTAAATCACCTGCTTTATATTTAGTCTGCACTAAATTATCATCATCTAATATTTCAGACATATTAGTTAACCTCCTTTTCTAAATCTTGAAGCATACAAAGTTTTTTATAGAAAGGACATGTATCTATAAGTTCATCATGCTTTCCAACACCGATCAATTTACCAGCATCTAAAACTAAAATTAAATCCGAATTTTTAACAGCTGAAATTCGATGAGTAATGACAAAAGTAGTAAGTTTTTTTTCATCTTCTTTAATTGATTTTAAAATATTCTTTTCAGTTTCAGCATCAACAGCTGATAATGAATCGTCTAAAATCAAAACATCAGGTTCAGAATAGATAGCACGTGCAATTGAAATTCTTTGTCTTTGACCACCTGATAATTGTGCACCTTTTTCACCAACTTCACTCTCATATCCTTTTTCAAAGCCTTCAATATCATCATTAACAGATGCAAATTGACAGCACTTTTTTACTTTCTCGATATCAACTTTACCACGTTCTGTAAAAGATACCGAGTCAATAATTGTTCCTGAAAATAAAAATGATTCTTGATTGACTAAAGCAATATGTTTTCTTAAATCTTCTTTTTTCCAATCATTTATATCATCACCATCTATGAATAATTGATTCTCATTGACGTTATGAAGTTTTAAAAGCAGAGATGGAATGGTTGATTTTCCACTTCCTGTTCTTCCAATAATTCCAACAAGCATTCCTGGTTTGACATGGAATGAGATATCGCTTAATGCATTATTAGCTTCATTTTCGTATTTAAAATTCAAGTGCCTAAATTCAATATCACCTTTTACATCATCATGTGGTTTTAAATTGCTTTTTTCAATGATGTCACATTTTTTATCAAATATTTTAGCGATACGATTATAAGCTCCGCGTGCAGTTGAAATTTCATTGATCAAAATACCACCAGCAATCATAGGCCAAATGAGAGAATCATTATAGCCAACAAATTCAATAAATTTACCTAAATCAGTGATATTTCCAGTAAAGATAGAATTCGTATTGATAAGAGCATATGAGCCGATTGCAAGAAGCAAAGTATAAACAATAGCAATGATAATATTAATCATGGCATCAATCCATGAAGAATAGTTTTGATAAGCAACATTACTTTTCATGGCTGCATTTGCCAAAGTTGAAAAATATTCAGTTTGTTTCTTTTCCCTTCTAAAAGCTTTAATTACTGAAAAACCTTGCAGTGATTCTTCGGTATAATCAGACATTCTTTCATAATCATCACTAGCTTTTGTATAACGTTCGCTTTCTTTTTTGCCAATCATCTTACCAAAGATTGTAAATAAGACTAATGGAAGCCCTGTACATATAGCAAGAAGAGGAGAGAGCATACACATATATGTAAATGACATGATCCCTAAGACAAGAAGATCAGTTAGGAAGATAAAGCCTTCTCTAAATAACATTTTGATTGTTTGTAGATCATTTGTAAAATAGGATAAAAGACCGCCGACTTTTTGATCATGATAGAATTCAAGTGAAAGAGTTTGAATATGTCTAAATAATTCAAGTCTCATGTCTCTTTCAATATTTCCAGCAAGACGTGAAGCAAAAAGTCTCCATAATGCACGACCTAAAAACAAGGAAAATGCAATGACTGCAATAGAAATCAGTGAAGCAGTAAAGTTTTTTGAATAAAAAGGCAAATTCAAATTATTTAGTTCATCACTATTTATATTTTGTATGTAGCTATTTTTATCAGTTTGAAGAGATGTAATTATTGAACCAAATATTTTTGGAACATAAAGTTGAAGAATATCAACAAATGCACAAACTAAAATTACAGCAACAAATAAATACCAGTATTTTTTGTAATACTTATTAATATATTTTCCAAATATCATAAAACATCTCCATTATTTTCTTAATATGTTTACTACCTCAGCTTGCAAGTCATAATAAAATGCATTGACAATTTTAATTGTTACAAGAGAGCCAACATTTAGCTCCTCTTTTGAAAAGATTTGAAGTGAGCCATCAATATCATCAGTAGCAAAGATATTACTGATGCCTGTATATGAGAAAGTGTTTTTATCATAACCAGTTATTAAACATTTATATTCTTTACCAATTCTTTCTTTATTTTTCCTAAGTGAAATCTTTTTTTGAAGTTTCATCACTTTTTTATATCTTTCTATTTTAACTTTTTCATCAATTTGATCTTTGAAATTAGCAGCTGGAGTATTTTCTTCAGGTGAATAGATAAAACAACCAAGATGATCAAAACCAATTTCCTGAATATCAGAAAGAAGAATATCAATATCTTCATCAGTTTCGCCAGGAAAACCTACCATGACAGTTGTTCTTAAAATAGGATCTTTAACTTCATTTCTAAATTTATTTATTAAATTTTTGATATCAGCACGGCTACCACGTCTTGCCATTCTTCTTAAAACATGGTCTGAGAAATGCTGCACAGGTAAATCAAAATATGGTGTAAGATTGCTATCTTTAAATAATGATATGAGTTCATCAGTTACTTCATCAGGATAAAGATACATCAATTTAACAAAATCAAAATTAGGATGTTTAGCAATTTCTTTGACTAAATCAACTAAGGTCAAATTGATATCTTTTCCATACATAGAAGTATCTTGAGAAATGACCGTAAGTGATCTGACACCATTTTCATCTAAATCCTCAATTTCTTTTTTTAGAGTATCAAAAGGAACGGATTTGAATCGGCCTCTGATGTGAGGGATTGCACAAAATGAGCAAAAATTATTGCAGCCATCTGATATTCTTAGATATGCTTCAAGCTTAGGGGAAATAAATAATCTTTTAGTTGGGTCAATTTTACCAACAAATTTTTTATCTTTAAAAAGTTCTTCAAGTTTTTCACCTATTTTTGAATAATCTTCAAGTGGTAAAAATAAAGATACTTCAGGCATCTCTTTTTTTAGTTCATCAAGATATCTAGTTGCAAGACAACCAGAAACTATAATCGGCTTATCAAATTTAGCCATATCTAAAATAGCATCAATAGATTCTTTTTTAGCTGAGTCAATAAAACCACAGGTGTTAATGATAATGCAGTCAGCTAAATATGGATCTGAAACAACTTCAAAGCCATTAATTTTTAAATAGAATAAAATTTCTTCTAAATCTACCTGATTTTTAGCACAGCCTAATGAAACTACTCCAATATTCATGAACCACCTCAACTAATAATACAAATAAATATTATATAATAAATACATATTTATTACTTAGCAAATTATTAAAAAAGCCCGATTATTTTAATCGGACTATATTTTCTAAATGGTCGAGAGTAGGGGATTTGAACCCATGACCCCCTGCTCCCAAAGCAGGTGCGCTACCAAACTGCGCTAACTCTCGATTGTATATTGGTGGTGCGCTCGAAGAGATTCGAACTCTTGACCCTCTGATTCGTAGTCAGATACTCTATCCAGCTGAGCTACGAGCGCATTGCTTACTGGAGGATCCATGCGGACTCGAACCGCAGGTTGGGGATTTGCAATCCCTTGCCTTACCAGCTTGGCTATGGATCCGTCTAGTATTATAATATAGCTTTTTTAAATTGACAAGGAAAAATTGATCAAATTGTATTGGTTATAATTTGTGATATATTAATTGATATGATTAAAAATGATATGATTAAAAATAGAAAAGGAAATATTGATGTTATAAGAATATTTGCTATGTGTCTAGTATTACTTTGTCATTCGATTGAAATGTCAATTTTTGATGCACAGCATAGTGAATTAATTCATAATATTGGTGTTTGCTTGCATACACTATCTCGTCTTGGTGTTCCTATATTTTTAATTTTAACGGGTTATTTATTATTACCTAGAACCTGGGATAAAAAAGGAATAAGCAATTTTTATAAAAAAAAATTTAATTGGCTTAATAATATCTTTTCAAATTTTAATCACCATTAATTTTATATTAAAACCAAAAATAATCGGTGGGGGCTATATAAGGGACTATAAAGAATTTTTTAAAGAGTTTTTCTTTTTGTCTCAAGATCCTGATAATATTCTAGTTCAAGATTGGTACATGTTTTTTATAATACCTTTCTATTTGTTTATACCAATTATATCCTTAGGTTTAAAAAAGATTAACATTAAATATGTTTTTGTAATTATTTTTTTTTATTTATTTTTATTACTATTGTTTTCATCCAATAATATTTAAAGATATTTTTAATATATATTTAATACTTTATGTTCTTTTAGGCTATTTAATTGATTACATAAATAAATTATTTATTAATTATAAAATTAAAAATTCTATCATTACGTTAATTAGCGTTATTGAAATTTTATTATTTATAATAATATTTATTATCACTTTATACTATCAAGTTAAAATCTATTCTTCAACAATATGGTATGATTCAGTATTTTTACCACCTATGGTTTTTTTATTAGTGCATTCATTAATAAATTTAATCAAAGTAAAAGCAAGAAAAATATTAATTATGATATCAAATGTTTCATTTGGAGTATATTTGTATCATATTTATTTTGTTTTGCTATTTAATAATATAATAAATTTGAATGTGAATTATAAATTTATAGTTGTATTTTCATTGACATTATTTTCTTCTTTAATAATAACTATGATAGTTTCTTTTATACCTTTCATTGGTACATTATTTGTTCGTGCGAC
>CALBLI010000064.1 GCA_937896065.1 uncultured Caryophanales bacterium
TTCTACTAAACAAACTTTTTTTATTCAATATTTTTTATAATTTTTTTTCATCAAAAAAGGTCAACTAAGAATCTTAATTGACCTTATTTTTAATTATTCAACTTTGATAGCACCAACTGGGCAACCATTAGCAGCTTCTTCACATGCTGAGCATTGTTCATCACTTGGTTGATTTACAACACCAGCTTTGCCATCATCTTCCATTTGGAAAACTTCTGGGCAAGTAGCAGTGCAAGCACCACAGCCGAAGCATTCATCTTTGTTGACAGTAACTTTTTTTGACATAACAAGTACCTCCACGTTTTTATTTTAATTTTTTTATTACCTTTATTCAAGAAATTTACGTTAAATTAGTTTAAAATTACTAATTTTTTAAACATATTTATCACTTTTCATTTATTGCTTATCATTTGTTTTTAACTATTGAAAATATTTTATACTTATCCTTAAAAGATATATCTTTTTTTGGTATAATTTTTAGGTTTAGAAGGTTATATATGGATATAAAAAATAAATTGAATGAAAAGCAGTATTTAGCTTGTTCATCAACAAGCAAATATTTGAGAATCATCGCTGGTGCTGGTACTGGTAAAACAAGAACTTTAACATATCGAATTGCTTATTTTATCTCTCTTGGTATGCCTGCTAATAGAGTCTTAGCAATCACATTTACTAGAAAAGCAGCCGATGAAATGCAAGAAAGGGTTAAAGCTCTACTTGATGAAAATAATATATCAAGTGAAACTAGACCTTACATCAATAATTTTCATGGTTTTTGCTATCGTTTTTTAAAAAAAGAAATCACTCATTTAGGGATATATGATCGTAATTTTCAAATAATTGATGAAGATGATAGAAGTTCTATTTTAAAAGAGATATTTAAAACAACAACAAAAGGTGATAGTAAAGACTTTACATCAGCTATCATGTCTAAAATATCAAACTTAAAAAATGATGGTGTTAAAGCAGAACAAGTAACAAATGATGATGTTTATATTGCTGCACCATATACTTTTGATGAACTTATTTATGTTTATAATAGCTATGAAAAATATCTTAGAAGACAAAATCTTTTGGACTTTGATGATTTGCTTTTATATACCTTAGAAATACTTGAAAAATTCCCTGAAGTAAGAAATTATTATAGTAACAAATATGACATTATTTTTGTTGATGAATTTCAGGATACTAACTTAGTTCAATATAATCTTTTAAAATATTTGATTGGGCCTAAAACATGTTTGACTGTTGTTGGTGATCCAGATCAAACTATCTATACTTGGCGTGGTGCTAAAAATGATATTATCAAAGATAGATTACAATACGACTTCAAACCACTTGACACAATTGTTTTAGATGATAATTACCGTTCAACTCAAAGTATTCTTGATTTATCAAATATGTTAATTAAAAATAACACCGATAGACTCGAAAAAGATTTGCATGCTGCAAATAATAACGAAGGTGTTAAACCAGTCTACAAATATTTTACAAATGCTGATGAAGAAGGTGTATATATAGCACGAACTATTTATAATTTAGTATCTAGACGACTTTATGAATATAAAGACATTGCTGTTTTATATCGTGCTACTTCGGTTTCACGTGCTATTGAATCTCAACTCCCTAGATATCAAATACCTTATAAAGTTTATGGTGGTAAAAAATTCTATGAGAGAGCAGAAATCAAAGATTTATTAGCATATTTTAGAATTTTATTTACTCATGATGACTTATCGATGAAAAGAATTTTAAAATTTCCATCAAGAGGAATTGGTGATACAACAGTTGAAAATGCTATTGAATTTGCTAAAACTTTATCTGATGAAGAAAATAATTTATACACTGTTTTTACAAAATATGTTGATAGAATCAAATTAACTAGCAAAGCTAAAGATAATTTAAATTCATTGATGAATACTATCAAAAAATACGAAAAATTATTTAAAACATACGATGATGATTATAGTGAGCTTCAAACCATTATTAAATCATATTTAGATGAAGTTTCATTTTTAGCTGAAATCAAGCTTCTTGATAAGAAAAACGACGAAAAATTATCTTATACAGATCGAACTTCAACCAGTAAGATGGATAATGTTAATGAACTTTTATCACTTATAAATTCATACATGCAAAGCGATGAATATGATGAAGATGGAAAACACATTCATCCTACTTTTTCTAACTTTTTAATTGAACTTACTATTCAATCATCTCAGGATCAAATCAAAGATGATAATTCAATTACTTTAATGACATCACATGTTTCTAAAGGTCTAGAATTTAAAGTGGTCTTTATTGCTGGATTATCTGATGAAATCTTCCCAAGTCATTTTGCAATCACAGGAACTAAATCACAGATGGAAGAAGAGAGAAGACTTCTCTATGTTTCTATAACTCGTGCTCAAGAGCAATTATATCTAACTGCTAGAGGTGGTCATAGTTATAGCGGTTTTGAGTATAGACCATCACGTTTTTTAAAAGAAATTGGCTTTAATAACAACGTTGCTGAAGACAATCCATTAAAAAAATACGCAAATAATAATCCTTATATTTCAAAATATAATAATCCTTATTCACAAAAGAGTGTTTCTTCTCAAATTTCTAAAACAAGTTCATATCCGTTCAATAAACCAAAGGTTACTGTTGGAAGTAATCGTCCAAATTATAATCCAAATGATGCTTTAGCTAATCAAAATTATCAAACGCTTGATGAAGTTATCCATCAAACCTTTGGTGAAGGTAAAGTAATAAATGTTGAACCAAGAAATGGAGGTGTTTTATTAACAATCATGTTTAATGAAATTGATGGTGAAAAAAATGTCGTCAAAAAAATTGTTCCTAACAAATTCTCATTAAAACATAAATAGAGGTGCTTATGAATATTGATAAAGATAAAGAAAGAGTAGAAGAACTGACTAATTTATTAAACAAATACACTTATGAATATTATGTTTTAAATAATCCAACTGTTTCCGATAGTGAATTTGATTCACTGATGGAAGAGTTGATTCTTCTTGAAAAGAAAAGACCCGATTTGAAAGATAAGCTTTCACCAACTTCAAGAGTTGGTGGTAGTGTCATTTCCTCATTTCCAAAAGTTACACATAAAAAATACATGCTTTCTATTGCTGATGTTTTTAACGAAGAAGAATTGTATTCTTTTGATGAAACTATCAAAAAAGCTACTAATTTAAAAGAAATTGATTATATGTGTGAAGTTAAAATTGATGGACTTGCCTGTTCACTTGAATATGAGGATGGCAAGTTTGTTCAAGCATCAACTAGAGGTGATGGACAAATTGGAGAGGATGTCACCAATAATGTATTGACTATTAAAAGCATTCCTTTAAATATTGATGAAAAAAGGGAACTGGAAGTTAGAGGTGAAGTCTATATGCCGAAAGCTTCTTTTGATATGTTAAATAAAGAAAGAGAAAAAAATGGTGAACAACTTTTTGCTAATGCAAGAAACGCAGCAAGCGGTTCTTTAAAGCAGCTTGATTCATCAATAACTGCAAAAAGAAAACTTGATGCTTTTCTATATTATGTTCCAGATGCTCTTTCTTTAGGATTTAAAAAGCATTCAGATGCTTTAGATTATATTGAAAAGCTTGGTTTTAGAACCAACCCCGAAAGAAGGTTAGTTAGAGGCATTGATAATGTTATCAAATACAAAAGAGAATATGAAAATAAAAGAAAAGATTTACCATATGACATTGATGGACTTGTCATCAAAGTCAATGATATGACTTTATATGATATTATCGGCTATACAATGAAAGTTCCTAAATGGGAAATAGCTTTCAAGTTTACACCTGAAGAAGTTGTAACAAGAGTGGAAGATATCGTTTTATCAGTCGGACGAACTGGAAGAGTTACTCCTACGGCTATTTTAGATCCAGTCATTGTTTCAGGAAGTCGTGTTTCACGCGTCACTTTAAATAATGAAGATTATATTAAAAGTAAAGATATAAGAATTAAAGATTATATATATTTACATAAGGCAGGTGATGTTATTCCTGAAGTAAATAAAGTTATATTGGAAAGAAGAGAGCCTGGTTTAAAAGAATATAAGTTTCCTGATGTTTGTCCCTTCTGCGGGCAGAAGTTAAACAAAGATCAAGGCCAGACCTATTGTGAAAATAATAATTGCCCTTCTAGAAAGATCAACCACCTTATCTATTTTGCTTCTGACAAAGGTATGGATTTAGTTGGAATAGGTGACAAGCTCGTTGAAAGACTATTCAATGAAGGATTATTAAAATCAATTGAAGATTTCTATACTTTAAAAGATCACAAAGCCGAAATGATGTTATTTGAAGGCATCGGTGAAAAAACATTAAATTCAATGTATGAAGTTATTGAAAAATCTAAAAACAATGATTTAGTTAAACTACTATGTGCTTTAAATATTCCTTTAGTTGGTAAAAAAACAGCAACAGTCTTAGCAAAACATTTCAATTCACTTGATGATTTAATTCATGCAAGCTATGAAACCTTATCATCACTTGATGATGTTGGTGATATAACTTCAAAAGAAATAATCGATTATTTTAAAAATGATGAGAATTTAAAAGTTATTAGTAAATTAAAAGAATATGGTGTCAATACTCTTTCTCTAAATAAACAAGTCGAAATCAAAGATAATTTCTTTAAAGGAAAAAAATTTGTTCTGACTGGTACTCTATCAATATCTAGAGATGAGATGACCAGTAAACTTGAATCTTTAGGTGCTATTTCATCATCAAGTGTCACTAAAAAAACTGATTTTGTACTTGTTGGTGAAAATCCTGGTTCAAAATATGATAAAGCTAAGTCATTAAATGTTAAAATATATGATGAAAGTGAAATAAATAAACTCATTTCATCAAGTTTAAATGAAATTGAAAATAGTGGGGTATAAATATGATTAAAATAGATTTAGATGTAATCAACTCTTGTGCTAAAAATCTTAAATTCAATTTGAGTGATGGTCAAGATAAATTGATTTTAGAAGAATTTGATACTGTATTAGCTCAAATTAACTTTTTAAAGTCAATCAAAGGTGTTGACCAGCAACTTGAAATGACTTTTCCTTATAAAGAGCATCAAGTAAAATTAAGAGATGATGTCCCTGTTAAACCATTTAAAACTCAAGATATCTTAAAAAATTCTAATAGCAAGATTGGAAATCAAATTAAACTTCCGAAAGTTGTAGGTAATGAAAATGAGTAAATTAAATAGCAAATCAATTGTTTCTTTACATAAGAAACTTGTCAAAAAAGAAATAACTGCCTTAGACTTAGTCAAGGAGGCTATTGAAAATTGTAAACATGATCCTTGTAATTCTTTAGAAGCTACTTGTTATGACGAAGCTTTAAAGAAAGCTAGCAAAATTACTGAAGTAAAAGAAGATGAAATTTTAAAAGGTATCCCTTATCTTGCTAAGGATAATTATTCTACTAAAGGCTTAGAGACAACCGCTTCATCTAACATTTTAAATGGATATGTTCCTTTATATGATGCAACAGTCATTTCAAGACTCAATCAAAAAGGAATGATATTGATTGGTAAAACAACCATGGACGAACTTGCAATGGGAGGAACTGGCACCACTTCACATAAAGGTGTCACTTGTAATCCATATGATAAAACTAGAATCGCTGGCGGTTCATCATGTGGTTCAGCTACATCGCTTGCACTAGGATTTGTCCCTTTAACTTTAGGTTCTGATACTGGTGACTCAGTTAGAAAACCAGCTAGTTATAACTCACTTGTTGGTTTTAAACCAACTTGGGGTCGTGTATCAAGATATGGTTTGTTTCCATTTGCCCCTTCTCTTGATTGCCCTGCTTATTTTACACGCAATGTTTTAGATAGTGCATATATCCTTTCAGCAATAAGTGGTCATGATAGCAAAGACATGTCTAGTTCAACTCGAAAAAAAGATAACTATGAAAAATATGTTAAAGAAAATAGAACATTGAATAAAGTTGGATATTTCAAAGCTGTCAAAGACAATATCAAGAATCCTATTATCAAAGCTAAATATGAAGAACTACTTTCTAAACTTGAAGAAAAAGGTTATGAGATCATCGAATATGATTATCCTCTTGAACTTTTAAATGCTCTCTATCCTACATATATGATTATTTCTTGTGCTGAAGCCACTTCTAATAATGCTAATTTGGATGGTATCCGTTTTGGACCAAAACCAGATGGTGATTTAAAAACATATTCTGATTATATGATTGAAGCAAGAACTAAAGGTTTTTCTGATTTGATTAAAAGAAGATTTGTTATTGGTTCATTTTCACTCCTTTCTGAAAATATGTCTGAAATGTTTTCCCGTGCCCAAAAAGCTAGAAGACTCATTGTCGATAATTTAAATCTTTTCTTTGATAGTATCGATTATCTTCTTGTACCAGCTTCTTATGATAAGCCTAAAAAGATTTCTGAATTATCAACTTCTTGGTCAACTAAACCTGATTATCTAGATAACATCATGACTTTAGGTAATTTTGGTGGCAATCCTTCTTTAACTCTTCCTTTAGGATATCTTGATAATTTGCCATTTGGTGTAAATATTACAGGTCGTATTTTTGAAGATGGTTATGTATTTGCTTTAGCTAGTGAGATTGAAAAAATTACTGGCTTAAAAGATATTGTTGTTAAGGAGGCTAAGTAAGATGGAATTAGAACCAGTAATCGGTATTGAAATTCACGTAGAATTGAAAACAAAATCTAAAATGTTTTCATCTGCTCCTACTTCATTTGGTCAAAGCCCAAATTCAATGACTGTTCCTTTTGATTTAGCATTTCCTGGAACAATGCCTGTTGTCAATAAAGAAGCAGTAAGATTTGGAATCAAAGTTTGTAAAGCTTTGAATATGAAAATCAATAAAACATTATATTTCGATCGTAAAAATTATTTTTATCCTGACTTGCCAAAAGGATATCAGATCACTCAACAATTTGATCCAATTGGTAAAGACGGATATGTTCTTTTAGAGACTGAAAATGGTGAAAGAAAAATAACTATTGAACAAGCACATTTAGAAGAAGATACTGCTAAACAGCTTCATTTGAATGATATTTCATTGATTGATTTCAATAGATGTGGAACTCCACTTATTGAAATTGTTTCTAATCCTGATATGCGAAGCGGTGAAGAAGCAATGAAATATGTTGAAGCTATAAGAGAAATAGTTACTTTCTTAGAAGTATCTGATGGAAAGATGGAAAATGGTTCTTTAAGATGTGATATCAACATCTCTTTAAGAGAAAAAGGTTCTAATAAGTTTGGTGTCAAAACTGAATGTAAAAATTTAAACACTATCTCTAATATTAAAGCGGCTGTTGATTATGAGATCAAAAGACAAACTGAAATAATCTTAAGCGGTGGAAAAGTCGAACAGGAAACTAGAAGATATGATGAAACCAATAAAAAAACCGTTTTAATGAGAAAGAAGACTAACGCTATTGATTACAAATATTTTAGAGAACCAAATATCATTCCAATTGATTTGAGTGATGATTTTATAAATGATGCAATCTATTCTATGAACAAGCTTCCTTATGAATACAAGAAGGAATTCAAAAAAGAAGGATTATCTAATTATGAGATTGAAGTTCTTTTAAAAGATTTATACACTGTCAATTATTTTTCAGATTGTGTTTTATTAGGTGTTAAAAACTTATCAACTTTATGGAATTTACTGCTGGTTGAAATATTAGGTTACCTAAATAAGAATGAATTGGCTTTGAAAGATATCAATCTATCAAAAGAAAGTTTGGTTTATCTAGCTAATGCCTTATCTGATAATAAAATAAATTCTAAACAAGGAAAAATTGTTTTAGAAAAAATGCTTAAAGAAAATAAAGATTCTAAAGAAATAATTAAAGAATTAAATCTTGAACAAGTATCTGATAAATCTTTCATTGAAGATTTGGTCAATCAAGTTCTTGAAAATAACAAACAAGTTGTCGCTGATTATCAAAAAGGAAAAGATCATGGCCTTGGATATTTAGTTGGTCAAGTTATGAAATTATCACAGGGAAAAGCTAATCCTAAGCTTGCTAAAGATATTATCATTTCAAAAATAGGTGAATGTCCCAAAAAATAGTTAAACTTTATTGTATTAATAAATAAAGATTGTATAATAACAATGTATTAAAAATTTATGTAATCTATTTATTGTATTTTTACATTTTTTTATTTAACGATTACGTAATATATGTAATAAATTTGGAGGAAATATGTCTAAACATCAAAAAAAAGAAGATTTAAGAATCACTAAAACTAAAATCAAATTATCAAATGCTTTGATTGAGCTATTAAAGAATCGATCAATTGATACTATTTCTATTTCTAATTTATGCGATGCTTCAAATATTTCACGTGCTACTTTCTACAACAATTTTAATTCAATTTATGATGTCTTAAATTGTTACTTAGCTGGTTTAAAGAAACAATTAGATGATGCTTATGCTAAAGAAAAGAAAGCTACTAGCATGACACTTAGAAGTTCTTTTGATTTTATTATCAGACTTGCTGTCAATCATCTAGTCACTAATAAAAATAACATAAAAGCTGTTTTAAAAAATAATACTAATTCAAATTTTCACAATACTATTGCTACTTTCTTTACAGCATCTATTAAAGAAGTATTGATGGCTCATGAAATTGAAATGGCTGTTTTAGGTATTAGCATTTCTTCACTTGCTTCCTTTTTATCTGGTGGCATTTCAATGTTGCTTATCTCCTTTATTTATGATGACACCAATAAAAACAAAGATGAATTTGTTGACGAATGCAGTCGCATCATTGCTAATATTTTCCGATTAAATGAGGTCCGTTACTAGTGAGAGATGGCTTTGCTCTTGAAATTCTTCATCAAGACAAAAATTCTTCAGCCAGATACGGATTACTTAAAACACCTCATGGTGTTGTTGAACTTCCAATGTTCATGCCCGTTGGCACTCAAGCAACAGTTAAAATGCTCTCGCCTGAAGAGCTAATTGACGCTCATAGTGGTGTTGTTTTAGCTAATACTTATCATTTAGCATTAAGGCCAGGAACTAAATTAGTTAAAGAAGCTGGTGGTATTCATTCATTTATGAATTATCACGGACCCATGCTTACTGATAGTGGTGGTTTTCAAGTATTTTCACTTACTAAGTTGAGAGACCCTATAACTGAAGAAGGCGTCTCTTTTAAAGACCCACTCAGTGGAAATCGATATTTCTTTTCACCAGAAAGCGTAATAGAAATGGAAGAAGATATTGGTGCTGATATCATCATGTCATTTGATGAGTGTGCACCATATCCTGTCACATATGAATTTATGAAAAATTCTGTTGAAAGAACAATAAGATGGGAAAAAAGATGCTTAGCTGCTCATAAAAGAAAAGATCAAGCCTTATTTGGAATTATTCAAGGTGGAAATTTTCCTTCACTTCGCCAATATTGTGCAAAAGAGCTCACCTCTCTTCCATTTGATGGCTTTTCAATTGGAGGAACTGCAATCGGTGAGCCACGGTATGTTGAATATCATGAAGTCGGTTTGACTCTTCCTTACTTACCATATGATAAACCTAGATATCTGATGGGTATCGGTTCGCTTGATATGATGTTTGATGGCATAAGACGCGGTGTGGATATGTTTGACTGCGTTTTACCAACTCGCCTTGCAAGACACGGAACACTTATGACAAGTGAGGGAAGAATCAACATCAAAAAAGCTTGCTATATACATGACTTTACTCCTCTTGATCCTAAATGTGATTGTTATTGCTGCCAAAATTATACGCGTGCTTATCTTCATCATCTTATGCGATGTGAAGAGGGTTTTGGTGCTAGACTTCTTTCAATTCACAATATTAGATATTTAATTAAAACGATGGAAGAAGCAAGAATTGCAATCAAAGAAGATCGTTTCTTAGAATATGCAAGTGATGTATTAAAGTGTTATAAAACTGAAAGAGGTTGTTAATATGGACAAATTTGATTACGACGTATATAGTCTTTCTTCATATGATTATTATCTACCAGACGAGCTCATTGCTCAATCACCAAGTGAGAAAAGAGATGAATCTAAACTTCTTACTATGAATAGAATGACTGGCAAAATCAAAGATGAAGAAAAGTTCCATAATATCATCAATTATTTAAAAGAAGGTGATGTTTTAGTTAGAAATAATACTAAGGTGATTCCTGCTCGTTTATTTGGAATAAAAAAAGCAACTAATGGACATTGTGAAGTTCTCCTTCTTTCACAAGTAAAAGATGAAAAAGATACCTGGCTTGCCCTTGTTGGAAATGCTAAGATTGTCAAGGTTGGAACTATCATTTCTTTTGGTAATAATGATGAAATTCTAGCAACATGTGTTGAAGTACTTGATGAAGGAATCAGAAAATTTAAACTTTCATATGAAGGCATCTTTTTAGAAGTGTTAGATAAACTTGGTAAAATGCCACTTCCACCATATATTCATAATCAACTTTATGATAACTCACGTTATCAAACTGTATATGCTCAAATTGAAGGAAGTGCTGCAGCCCCAACTGCTGGTTTTCATTTTACTGAAGAATTATTTGATGAATTAAAAAAGAAAGGTGTCACTATTGTCGATGTCACTTTACACATTGGCCTTGGAACTTTTAGACCTGTCAAAAGCGATGATATAAGAAACCACACAATGCATTCTGAATACTGTTATATGAGTAAAGAAAGTGCTGATATTTTAAATAAAGCAAAAGCTGAAAAAAGAAGAATAATTGCTATTGGTACTACTTCTCTTAGAACATTAGAAAGTGTTTATAAAAAATATAACCATTTTGAAGAATGCAGTATCAATACTAATCTTTTTATTTATCCTGGTTATAAATATGAAGCTATTGATGCACTGATTACAAATTTCCATCTACCAAAGTCAACTTTGATCATGTTAGTATGTGCATTTTCTACTCGTGATAATGTGTTAAAAGCATACAATCATGCTGTTGAAAATAAATATCGTTTCTTCTCCTTTGGAGATAGCATGTTTTTATATTGATGAAAGACATTGAAATATACCATCAAGAGATTGATGAGATTGATAAACTCAATAAAAAGCCATCACTATTTTTGCATGCTTGTTGTGGACCATGTCTTGCTTATCCTCTTGTTGAACTCAGTAAACATTTCACTATAACTATTGGCTTTTTTAATCCAAATATTTATCCACTAAGTGAATTTGATAAAAGATATGAAACTCTTTTTAACTATGTCGCTTCTTTTAATAAAAAAAATAATTTGGATATTAAAGTAATTTCAAATAATGATGAATTTGAAAATTATCAACAATTATTTAAAAGTCGAGCAGATGATGTTGAAGGTGGTTCTACTTGTTTAAAATGCCATGCGTATCGAATGGATAT
>CALBLI010000065.1 GCA_937896065.1 uncultured Caryophanales bacterium
AACTGATTAAAATAAATTTTGTATACCTAACTTTTGACATTTTAGTGATATATATTATAAGACTAGTTATTAAACTGATTTTGTAAAAATGAGAGATGATACTTTTTTTAAAACATATCAGCAATTACTTAAAATTGAATTCATTTATAATAAAATCTTTTATTATAAATGAATAAGTTGCTTTATATTTATTTACTATTTTTTACATTAACATCTAGTGAAATTTTTCTATTATTAGCATCAGTGATAAAAATCTTAGCTTCTTCATTATCTTTCTTTGTTAAAAGAGATTTAAAATAAATAGTTGCTTGACCACCAATTAGTGAAATCAAATTTTCAGAATATAACTGAATAGGACCCATTGTTTTAATATTTATTGGATAAAATTCATTATCTAATAAATTCTTATTGGCATCGACAAGTCTTATATGAATAGATGAACTATCATAAGTTTTATCATTAATTAAATTTGTTTTAAATATACTTATTTCATATTTTCTTTTATCTGTAAAAGAATAACTCCTGGAGACAACTTCCATATTATCTTTATATCCCTTTATCTCATAAACATCATCAATTGAAATGCTTTGATATTTATTTAATAATTCTTTTATCATTTTGTTATTCAATTTACAAATAAAATGAATTTTAAACCATTTTATCTTTACTTTTAAATTATTCCTATTTTTTATTAAATCATTTAAATAAGAGACAATAAATGAATAATATTTTTTATTTATAGTTTCTTCATTAAAACTTTTACCAATCAAATCATTTATTTCAATATATGCTTTATTTACGTATCTATATTTTCTTCTATTTCGATAAAACGTATTTATTTCAACATTATTCTTATATAAGCTTATATAATCGACATTAGTTAAAACTTCGATGCTTTTCTCACTATAAAAGTCACCAATCTTGCAGATATCAGCTTTTTTATTTAGTATACTTGAATAAATATAGAAGATGTCTTTGATATTTCGATATTTATCATAAACACCATTATTAGAAATGATATTTTCATTTTTATAATCAAACGCATCATTTAAAATATAACCAATAACATGTTTATCTTTATTCAATTTGTTGATCAAATCATATATTTTAAAAATATATTCTTTTTTATTTGAATCATAATTTTGATATGAATAAAAATTATCATCATTAATTACAAGTACTGGGCATTTATATATCTTTAAAATTTTTAAAAGATTATATTTTTTAAAATATTCTTTTAAATTAGATACTAAAATAATGTTATTTTTTCTATTGTTATGATAAGTTGCCTTAAAAAAGATATAGTGGTTTTTATCATTCTCTAAAATTAAAGAATGAAGATTATAATTTAAATCTTCGACATAATAGCCAAGTAAAGAAACATGACTTTTTGAAATAAATATCAAGTTTTTTATCATTTGGCAGTATTCATTATTTAAATTTTTATTTTCTTTAATATTCATTAATTCTGGTAAAACTACCATTACTAATATTCCTAACTCATCACAAATTTTAAAAAATTTTTCATAAACTAATGCATATGAAACTTTGATGAAATTAACACCAGTTTTTTTAATTAAGAGGAGATCTTCTCTTAAACTGCTATAAGTATTCATCTCTTTTAATGACGGATTATAAAATACAAAATTAAGACCCATCATTTTTATTTTTTTATCATTTAAATAAAATCCGCGATTTGATAAACTTGTTGATTTAAAACCTATCTTTTTAACAATAGTTTCACTGACATTATTATTTTTTATTGTCATTTTTAAATCATATAAATAAGGATTATCTCCATTATATTTTTTGATATCTTTAACAGCAAATGATGACGAATTAGTTTCTTTTAATAATTTTTCATGATCATATATTTGATAATAAACTCTCAAGGAATTTTCTTTAGTAATGATATTACTTTTTATTTTAATATTGCCTCTATCATCACTTGATACATCAATATTATCAACATATATTTTTTCATAGTTTTCTAAATATACACCCTTAAATATTCCTAAAGTAGTTATTGAATTTGTATTTTTAAATGATTTTAATAAATTAGAATCATATTCAAAAGCAAATACTAAATAATTGTTGTCTTTTAAAAATGATGTGATATCAACTCTGATATTAGATAGCATTGAATTAAATGTTCCAACCAACTTATTATTTAAATAAATAGTGAACTTAAAACATGCACCTAAAACATTTAAAAAGACTTTTTCACCATTTTTAAGCTTATAGGCGAAATCTTTCATATAAGTTGCCATCAGCGGTGTATATTTATCTTTATATATTAAATCTTCTTTATAAAAATAATGAGGTAAATCAACGCTTATTAAACCTGATCTAGGTTTACTTTTATAGTAAGTAGGTTTAAATTCATAAGAAAATTTGTAATCAAAATTTAAATATTTCTTCATATTTAAATATTGTATCACTAGAATGAATAGCTACCAACAAGTGATAGCATTTAATAAAATTAATTTTAAATATCTTTGTCTTCAGGACTACCTTTTCTACCTTTCTTTAAAACTACTTCTCCATTACTTATGGCAGATACTGGACAGACAAGTTTACAAAGATGACAACCTACACATTTTGTTTGATTAAATATTACTTTGCGATTATCCTTATCAAAATCTAATGCTTGATGAGCACCATCAAAGCATGAGATTACACATCTCCCACAGCCAATGCATTTTTCCTTATCAAATTTAGGATAAACAATATAATCACGATCAAGATTTTCTGCAGGTATGATATTTTTAGTCGCTATACCAACAATATCTTTTAAATGTTTGATATTATTATCTTCTAAATAATGCATCAAACCATTTGTCAAATCATCTATGATTCGATAGCCATACTCCATGATAGCAGTAGTCACTTGCAATGTTGATGCTCCTAAAAGGATAAATTCAAGGGCATCGACATAATTTTCAATTCCACCAATTCCTGAAATTGGTAATTCTTTTAATTCAGGATCATTTCTAAGTTGAGTTATAAATCTTAAAGCAATCGGTTTTACTGCCTTACCTGAATAACCAGATATCGATGATTTACCATTTATTATTGGCAAACCAACTTTTCTATTTATATCAACATTTGCAATTGATTTAATAGTATTGATGGTTGCAATACCGTCAGCTCCACCTTTAAGACAAGCTTTAGCAACCACGTTCATATCAGTAATATTAGGTGTCATTTTAGCAAGTATTGGTAAATGACTCCCTCTTCGTACTGCTTGTGAATATTTAAAGCATAATTCAGGATTTGTTCCAACATCACTTCCCATGGCATGACTTGTCATTTGAGGACAAGATAGGTTCATCTCAATCATATCAGCTTTAGCATCAGTTACAAGTTTAGCTAATTCTTCCCAACTTTTTTCATCCGTTCCCATAATAGATGCAATCAATACTTTATTTGGAAATTCTTCTTTTAATCTTCTTAAGTCGTTTAAATTTTCTTCAAGTGAATGTTCAGCAATCTGTTCCATATTTTTAAAACCGACAAAAGAAGTATTCTCTTTATCTAATTTATCAAATCTAGGGGAAACTTCATCTATCTTAAATGATGAAGGCCCAATGGTTTTGAAAACAATTCCACCCCAACCTGCTTTATATGCTTTCTTACACATTTCGTAACAATTCCCAACAGGTGATGAAGATAAACAAAATGGATTTTCAAAATGAACGCCTAAAAAATCAATTGAAATATCACGATTAATCATTATTTTTTACCTCCTTTAGCTTTCAAGTAACTATCAACATAGAAAGCAACTTCTTTTCCTCTTCTTATCGAATAAACGACAGTTTTATCACCTTTAGTTATATCACCAACTGCAAAAACATTACTTTCACCGATTTGATAATTATTTTTTATATCAATTTCTCCCTTATTTATAAGAGGCAAATCAAAATGGTTATCACTCATTTTTTGACCTACTGCTAAAATAACTAAGTCAGCTTTAATGACTAATTTACTATCAATGAATCTGCTTTCAAATGTAATTTTTCCATTTTTATATTCAACAGGTTTGTATCCATCAATGATGGTTACATTATTTTCTCTTGCTTCATTCAATTCCTTTTTAGAAGCTAAAAACTCATCTAATTTTTCATAAACAACATCAGTTACATTTTTAACACCTATTTTTTTAAGCGATGTGACTACATCCATTGCGACATCACCACCACCTATTACAACAACATTATCTTTAACATTTATTTTACCTTGTTTGCTCTTGCACTCTTTTAAGAAAGTGGTAGCTAATATCACTTTGTCATCATTAAACATTTCCAGTGATTTAGATTCTGAATATCCAATTGCAACAATAACTGCATCATATTTGGATTTTAAATCATCAAATGAAATATCTTTTCCAACTTCTGCATTTAATTTAATTTTAACCCCTAAATCAGTTATTCTTTTAATTTCATAATCAACAATTGCATTTGGAAGGCGATATTCAGGAATTCCATTTCTTAAATATCCACCTGCTTGTTTTTCTTTTTCATAGATATCAACTTGATATCCTTTCATCTTAAGTAAACATGCAGTTTCAAGTCCAGCAGGTCCTGAACCTATAATTGCTACTTTAAAGCCATTATCTTTTTCACATTTTAAAATGTGCATATCATTTTTTTGCTCAAAATCAGTGATATATCGTTGGATTAGACCAATATCGATTGGTCTATCTATTCCAGAACGTGAGCAACCTTTTTGACAATATCTTTCAGTTGGGCAAACACGTGCACAAATTGAGCCTAAAGCATTGTTTTCCCTTATTACTTCAGCAGCACCTTTTAAATTTTTAAATCTGACTGCACGAATAAATCTAGCTGGATCTGTATATGCAGGACACATCTTTGAACAAGGTGCATCTAAACATAAAAGACATCTAGAAGTCTCTTCAACAAGAGTTTGATAATTCAAACCTTCTTTTTCTTCCATATAAGCATTTTTCATATTATGCCTCCATACATGTTAATTATAACATGTAAGGGCTTTTATAAGTATTTAAAAGCTTTTAATTTACATGAAATCAAATAAAGAGATGCGATCATCTTCTTTTAAATTATCAAGTAATCCATATTGTTTAAATTTTTCAATCAGTGATTTACCAATACCTGTTCTACTTACAAGATTTTCAATTGAAGTATAAGCACCATTTTTGATTCTTTCAGTATATATCTTTTCAGGCATAACTTCACCAGCCCCATCAATAACATTAAATGAAGGGATGATACTATTTGTTTTCTCATCGATTAAAAATTTGTTGTAATGGCAGTTATTGATATCCATTTTTGCAAAACTTATACCACGATCAAACATTTCAATTGATTGTTCAAAAGTATCAACTAAAGCTTCATCTTTAGCAGAATTGATTCTGTTTTGAATTTTGGTATTTATTTCATCTAGTTTTTTAACACAAGCATTCAAGCCTTTCTCCATTGTTTCAATATCAAAAGCTGTTGCTCTTACTGAAAAATAAGTTGCATAATAAGCTAATGGATGATGCACTTTAAAATAGGCAACTCTAACTGCCATTGAAACATAAGCAACTGCATGTCCACGTGGGAATAAATATTTAATTTTTTCACATGAAGCAATGTAATAATCAGGAACATGATGTTCAACCATGAGCTTGGTATATTTTTCTCTTTTCTCAGCAAAAGCCGGTTGGCAAAAGTTACCTTTTCTAACTATTTCCATAATTTGGAAAGAATCAGTATATTCTATTCCATAATCTTCATGAAGTCTGACCATGATGTCATCTCTGCAAGCGATGACATCTCTCAATGATTTTCCTTCATCAATAATCAAGTCACGAGCATTACCTGCATAAACATCAGTACCATGTGATAAACCAGAAATTCTGACTAAGTCAGCAAAACAATGTGCATTTGTTTCAAGAAGTGTATTTCTTCCAATTCTAGTTCCAAATTCCGGAATACCTAATGCACCGCATTTTTCCTGCAAAATATTTTCTTTTAAATTCAAAGCATCAGTTGACCAGAATATAGATAAGGCTTTTTCATCATATAATGGTATTTTTTCATTCATTTCTGAAATCTTGATATTACAAAAATCACACATCATTTTGATAGCGACTGGATCTTGATGAGCTAACATATCAAATTTTAAAACATTATCATGAATAGCATGGAAATCAAAATGTGTCGTCTCCCAATCAGCATCAAGTTTTCCTGCTGGATATTGAACTGGTGTAAAATCAGTGACTGACATTCCTTTAGGAATAACAATGATACCACCAGGATGTTGACCAGTAGAAGCTTTGATTCCGTATAGTCCATGTGCTAAATAATCAATATATGCATCTCTTATTTTAGAGGTTTGAACACCGCGTGTTTCAAAAAATCCAAGAGCATAACCATATGCTTTTTTATCTTTTATTGTTTGTATAGTACCAGCTTTATAACAGGTATTTCCTGTCTTATTTAAAATTTCTCTCATATGTGCATGAGCAGTGGCTTGGAAATCAGATGGGAAATTTAAATCAATATCAGGAACCTTCTCAGCTTTGAAGCCTAAGAAAGTAGCAAAAGGAATATTTTGACCATCTCTTATTAATGGAGTATGACAATTAGGACACATTTTTTCAGGTAGATCAATACCTGATTCATATTGTAAAACATCAGCCCATTCAATATGATGGCATTTTTTACAGTAATAATGTGGTGGAAGAGGATTGACCTCTGTAATTCCAGACATTGTGGCAACAAGTGATGAACCAACTGAACCTCTAGAACCGACAATATAGCCGTTATCATTACACCATTTGATGATAATTGATGAAAGATAATAGTGAACTGAATATCCTCCACCAATAATACCTTTAAGCTCTGTTTCAAGTCTTTCTTCAATCAAATCAGGAAGAGGATCGCCATACATTTCTTTAGCAGTTTTGTAAACCAAATCTTTTAAATTCTCATCACTTCCAGGAAGAGAAGGTGGATAGGTCCCATCTTTACAAGCCTGACAATTTTCAATCATGGATGATATTTGATTAGTATTTGTGATTACAATTTCTTCAACAAGCTTATCATCATTTAGAAAACTAAATGCAGAAAGCATTTCATCAGTTGATAAAAACTCTTGGTCTGGATTAGGAGTTGGATTTTTATAATATTTTCTTTTTACTTCTTCAGAATCGTTTTCTTTAGGAAGCATGCATAAAGGATGTCTGGTATTTCTTAACCCTTTAGTAGCAATAATAACATCTCTAAATATTTTATCTTCTCTATTAACATAATGACAATCACCTGTGGCAACAACTATTTTATTTAAACTTTTAGCACAAGCGATAATATCTTTAATTATCGAATGGAGTTCATCTTCATCATCAATTTGACCTTTATTGATAAGATATGAATATACTTGAGGAGGTTGAACTTCAATATAATCAAAAAACTCCATGCTTTCTTTTAATAAATCTAATGATTTAGTCGATGCTTTTTCAAAAACATCACCATTTAAACACGAACTACCTACAAGTAAATTTTTTCTTTTTTCTTGCAAGATAGACTTTAATAAGATTGGATTACCTTGTTTATTTAAATGTTTTATTGAAGCATCAGAGACAAGTTCATATAAATCTTTGATTCCTTCTTGATTTTTAGCTAAAACAACCACGTGATATGGATGAAGTGACATGATAGTCTTATCTTCATATTCAAGATTTTGAATATCTTTATGAATTTTAATTTTATGCTTACCGACAAGCTCAGGTTGCATGATTGAAAAAATCTCACCTAAATGTCTAGCATCATAATTAGCTCTATGAGCTTCACTTGATGAGAAAGACAATTTAAAGTAATTAGCAAGCGACTCCTCACGATAACTTTTTAAGTCAGGGTAAAGATATCTAGCAAGAGGTAAGGTATCAATAACTGGATTTTTTATCTCTTCTAGATTATTTTCTTTTAATTTTTCATTGATAAAATCAACGTCAAAATAAGCATTATGTGCTACTAAAATTGAATCCTTAAAGAATTCTTTAATCATTTTTAAAGCAGTTATTAAATCTTTCCCAGATTCAATATTCTCATAAGTTATATTAGATGTTTTTAAAGTGAATTCAGATAATTTTTTATCGGTTTTAACAAAAAAATCAATCTCATCAATTATTTGAAATGATGTCGAATATCTGACAGCACCAAATTCAATAATATCATCATAACGATTAGATAAACCAGTTGTTTCAATATCAAAAACAACAAACTCACTTTTTGTTAAATCTTTATCGCTTGGATTATAGATAGCATGTGTGAGTTTTTTTTCATCTGAAATCATTGAAAACTCGCAGCCATAAATTATTTTGACACCATTTTTCTTACCAGCTTTTTGAGCTTGAGGAAAAGCTTGCACGCCATCATGATCAGTTATAGCAATAGCTTCCATATTAAAATGTTTTGCCATTTTAACATAATCTTCAATTTCAGAAACCCCATCGAAAGGAGACATCTTAGTATGAAGATGCAGTTCAACTCTTTTTTTATCGGAAGTATCTTCTCTTAAAATTGGATTATCAATCACTTCTATTGAATCATATGAAATGACTAATTTATTTGAATATTTGTCGATATTAGGTTTGCCATAAACTCTTACTTTAACACCTGTTGAATATTTATTTATTTCTTCAATAGGCATTTCTTTCTTTTCAAATAATGAAATAGTGATAGCATCACTATTATCAGAAATTGAGATATTTCGAATAATTTTACCAGTTTTAGTTTTGCGGTCTTCAAAAGCAAAGATAACACCTTCAACTATAACCATTCTGAAATTGTTTATATCTTTTAATCTACATGGTTGATAATTAGAATTTATTTCTTCTTGTTCTTTTAAAAACTTTGCATGTTCTTTACTTTCTTCAAGTATTTTTTGATCTCTTTCCTTTTTAAAATTATTTAAATCCTCATTTGTCAAATCTTCTTGAGTATATATTCCATATGGGCAATTAATTTTCTTTAAAAAAGTTGCAATTCTTGTTGCTTCTTCACTGACTTCATAAGTATTAGAACCTGGTTGATAATGCAGATATATCTTCTTACTTATATTATCAATGCTTCCTTCAGTGAATATGAAGGAACCGTTCTCATATAGATTATCAACTAGTAATGAAAGAGATGAACTATCAGTCTCATCTTCATACTTGAAAGACAATTCAATTGCAAAATCACCATTTTTAGAGAAATCATCGACTTTATCAAGTAATTGTAGATAAGTATTATAATTTAAATAAGTGTGAACTTTAATAGTACCAGTGACAAGTCTTTTTTCTTTAATAGAAGTAACATCTAAAAAGGATGCATCGTTAAATTCACGAAGCAAAGTCTCATCGGTAAAATTTATTTTTTTAAAAAATCTTTCTAAAATTTTATCCATCATTTCTCCTTATTAAAGGCACACATAATTATAAATAAAAAAAATATTAATATAAGTCTTGACATTATCAATATATTAAAAAAAGAAAAAATTTTTAAAATTTTTAGCACTTCCCCTTGTAAAGTGCTAAAAACTGTTTATAATATATTTAGCAATCAACAAAGAAGACTGCTAAATAATATCGGAGGATAATTATTATGAACGAGAAAATTACAAATCAAAAAACAAAAGAAAATCATGTTGAAAATCAACACAAGGAACATTTAACTCCTGCTAGAAGAAATGACTACTATTCACTTTTAAATCCATTCCTTTCATTATTTGATGATAGTTTCTCACATGACTTCTCAAATAATTCAAATATCTTGAAAACAGATATAACTGAAAGAAAAGATGGATATTTATTTGAGGTAGAAGTTCCAGGTATTGATAAAAAAGATGTTTCTATCAATTTGAATAAAGGTTATCTTGAAATTGGTGTTAAAACTAACAAGAAAGTTGAAGAAGATGGTCATAAGAAGATACATTCAGAAAGATTCTATGGTTCATATTCTAGAAGCTATTTTGTCGGTTATGACATCAAACGTAAAGATATATCAGCTAAGCTTGAAAATGGTGTTCTAAAAGTCAACATCAACAAACCTGCTGAAGAGAAAAATGAAGATAACTTCATTGAAATTGAATAAAAATAGAGAGTGCTTACTTTTCTAACTATAAGGTAGCTTTAATAAAGCTACCTTTTTTTATAAACAAAATGTCATATA
>CALBLI010000066.1 GCA_937896065.1 uncultured Caryophanales bacterium
TTTTAAAAAGTCATTTACTACTAAAAAAATATTTGATAAAAACTTCCCTAAACTTGAAACATTACAGTTGTTAGATTCTAATGGTGAATTTATCAACTATCCATTATCGGATTTAACTTGGTAGATTAAAATTAACAATTCATTTAAATAAATCTTTAATTTTTATTTATTATTCTAGTTTTTTAATGAAATGTTTACTTGAATAAAAACTTCTAACTTTAATTAGTTGATGCATACTAATGATTTTCAAAATAAACCTCAAGATATGTAAATTTTAAAGTATAGATATTTAAAATTATCTTTATTTTTACATTGTCTTTTAAGTTGAACAATGATATAGTTATTTAGTAAAAAGTCGGTTTACAAACAAATAACTAAACAGGAGCTTGTTTATGATTGAAATTGAAAGAGATTATTATTTAAATCAACTGGTTACAAAAAAAGGGAACGGTTTGATTAAAATCATTACTGGAATTAGAAGATGTGGCAAAAGCTTTTTATTATTTAATTTATTTAGAAAACACTTATTAAAAACTGGTATAGATGAAAAACATATTATTTCACTTTCTTTAGATGATGATGAAAATGAAAAATATTTAGATCCTGCAAACCTTTCTAAATATTTAAAAGAGAGAATCATAAATGATAATGATAGTTTTTATATTTTATTAGATGAAGTTCAACTTGCTATAACTGAAGATGAATATAAAGATAAGAAAAGAATAAGATTATATGGAATTTTGAACAGTCTTTTAAAATATCAAAATGTGGATGTTTATATTACAGGCAGCAATTCCAAATTTTTATCATCTGATATATTGACTGAATTTAGGGGGCGAGGTGATGAAATTAGAGTTCATCCTCTTTCGTTTAAAGAATTTATGTCAGTATATAAAGGTGATGCTTATGCAGGTTTTCGTGATTATTCATTATATGGTGGATTACCATATATTGTAAATCTAGTTAATTTAGAAGAAAAAATTAAATATTTAAATTCATTGTTTAAAAGTACCTACTTGAAAGATATCATCGAAAGATATAATGTAAAGAATACTCTAGTTATTGACACATTAGTTGATATATTATCATCTGATATATCAACACTTACAAATCCTACTAAACTTGCTAATAGTTTTACGTCATATTCTATAAAAACTAACGCTAATACTATTTCTTCATATATAGATTACTTGATTGATGCTTTTATTATTTCAAAAGCACAACGATATGATATAAAAGGAAAAAGATATATATCATCACCATACAAGTATTATTTTGAAGATATTGGCTTAAGAAATGCAAAGCTTAATTTTAGGCAAATTGAACCGACACATATAATGGAGAATATTATATATAATGAACTGATTATACGTGGCTTTAATGTCGATGTTGGTGTTGTTGAAAAATATACTAAAAATAGCAATGGTCAAAATACAGTTGTCTTATTAGAAGTTGACTTTGTTTGCAATAAAGGGAGTCAACGCTATTATATACAATCAGCATATTCAATACCTGACATGGATAAAATGAAACAAGAGCAAGATTCATTAGATAGAATTGATGATTCTTTTAAAAAAATAATTATTGTGCAAGATAATATTAATTACTATCATAATGAAAAAGGATATTTAATTATAAATATTCTAGATTTTCTTTTGAAAGAAAATAGTTTGGAATTCTAGCAAATTAATTTAAAATGATTTTGTTATTGTAAGAAGAATTTCATGTTTTGTAAAAACATCAGATGGAGCTGAAGTGACTGGTAAATTAGTTTAAGTAATTCAAATAACACGACTAATTGTATAAAAACTGAATTATATCTAAAATATGTGATTGATAATTTAAATTAAAAAGATATAAATAATCTTTTACCTTTAAGTGAAAATATCAAAAACAAGTTTATTTGTTTTTAATTTTATTATTTATTTTTCGCTGAATAGTAACATTAGTTGCTAAATTATACTTAATAATCGTTTATTTTTTTACTTGTTTTTAGTATAATTTAAGGTTGTTTGGAGGTTAGTATATGTCTAATTTCAAAGGTCAAGAAGAAGATCAAATTCCTTTAATGAACATAAGTTATGTTAAGGTCTCAAAAACTGAAGTTCAAAAAGATGATGGAAACAAATTAAATAAAATTTTAAATTTGATTTTTACTAATCTGATATATGGTTTGATTGTTCTTCTATCTGTTTTATTGATTTCTTATGCAAGTGTTCTTGCTCCTAAAAACACCTATGCTTATCTTTTATCCAGCAAAGGATATGGTAGCTTTGGTTTAACTATTTATATTTTAACCTTAGTATCATTAATAGCAGCTTTCACGTTTAAATATTTGAAAACATATTTTTTATCTGATGAAAAGAAAGTAAAATTGTTTGACTATTTATACATTGCTTTCATGTATATAACTTTTGTTTTGATATCTTATACTTTTTATTTGATTCCATTAAGAGCAAGCATTGCTGAAAAATTAAAACAATTCACTGGTTATGGAATAATTATTTTATCTATAGTATCTGTTTGTTCAATTGTGATGATTGTTTTAAATGCACTTGATTGTTTTACTAAAATAAAAATAGCAAAATTAAAAATTATAAACATCACAGTTCCATCAGTGGTTTCGTGGATTTTTGCTATTGGATACTCTATTTACAATACTCGTTTTAGTTTAGCAAAAGGTAGCTACATCGTTTTTGTTGCTCCTATTTTGCTTTTGGTTGGCCTTGTTTTGACTATCAAAAGTGAAAAAGAAGAAAAATTTAATTATATGAAACTGCTATCAGATGCTTTCATATTTACAGCTGTTTGCTTGACTTTATATGTCATCTTCAAATATGGCATACTCAATTATACAAATATTGCTTAATTAGATTTATTTAATGAATTTGATGCTATCTATATAGATAGCATTTTTCAAACTAGTATTTATATAAATATATAAATATAATATAATATTGTGTTTGAAATGGAGGCTAAATATGCTTAATTTAAATATGCTTGATGATGAAATTGAAAATAAAAATGATGATTTAAATGATGAAGTAAAAGAAGTGATTGATGAAGTCAGTAAGGAAAATCATGAAAAAAATAAAGAAAATGAAAATATTGGTTTTGAAAATGTAGCTTCTGAAACTTCAGATGTAAGTGATGATAAACTAACTTCGGTGACAGTTGATTTATCTGACAATGCTGAGAAAGAAAAACTTGCTGATGCAATGGATGGTATCTATAACAAGGATGCTTCAACTGAAAATGCAACTAAAAAAGAATTTGTCCCCCTTATGGAAGTTGGTGATGATTTTGAATCTTTTAAAAATTCTATTGAAGAAAAAAGAAAAGAATATGTTGAGA
>CALBLI010000067.1 GCA_937896065.1 uncultured Caryophanales bacterium
AAAGTTCTTCGTGAAGTTATCTCGTCCGTACTCGTTGTATTGCTTGTCTACGAGCTTGGGACAGCCGAGATAACTGCATGGTCGTTTTGGTTTTCTTGGCATATTTATCTCCTGCCTACACTCTTATTATATCTGCCGTTTGTCGCGTTTTGGCGGTTTTTGGCTCGGTCGTGTCGCTTTTTTCAGATAAAAAAAAGCACCTACCTTTTAGTAGATGCTTTACAAACTGTCGAGCTTATTTAATTAAGTCTTCAATCGAACAATCAAGTGTTTTGGCGAGTTTGTATAATGTCTCGCCTTGCGCCTTGGATATATCGAGTTTTCCTTGCTCGTAAGCCTTTATTGCTCTTACTGAAACACCGCTTATTTCAGCCAATTCGGTCTGGCTTAGTTTCCGTTTCTTTCGCCACGATTTTAACGGAGATTCTGTGGATAATTGTTTTTTAATTAACTCAATCGTTTCCGTTTCGTCCATCTCGTGGTAAGGGAAATAGTTAAGCAACAGTTTACTACACGGATACGCTTTGATGATTTCGGCAAACGTCTTGCAAGTGTACCATTGCGTATAGGCAAGTACCCACCCTACCCAGTATTCGGGAGACGCAAGCATATTTTGCTCTGTTTCTTCAATTTGCTTACCTAACACAAGTCCCAATAGTTCATTCGCAGATTTTCCCGCAAGATAAACGGGATCACCTTCTTCAAATGCTTTACTTATAGGAGACTGAATAAATCTTTCTCCAAACTCGTCAACGGTTAATTTTTCTTGGTATACTGCCAATTCAAACATTGACGCGAGTTTTCTTTGCGACATATCGAGATAATACTCATCGTATGCGTGGATCATCAGGCTTTATCCCTCCTCTCAATATTTCGTTCAGGTATAAGGCATTCGGGTCGAAAGGTCCTCTCTTATCCGATAAAAATTCCAATCTTGCTTTCTCGTTTCTCTGTTTGCGGAGCGGATAATAAATATCCGCAGGTGCAATCTCGTATCCAAGGAATTTTAATCTGTCGAATGCATTTTGACTTCTAATGACTATTTGTTCTCCCAAATTGCCGAGTTTAAGCGCTTCCGCAAGTCTTTGGCAAGAAATAGTATTGTTTAAGAACGATTCAGCATACGAAAAGTACGAATCATCTGCCCGGTATCCCTTGATGATGTCATAATCTTCGTAAGGTATCGAGAAATTCTCCACCAAGTATTGCTTGCCTGCCTTTGTGATATCGTTCTTCAAAGTGAACACTCTATTTTTTAGCAGTATGGTTATCCAATTGAGAATGTTGTATTGCAGGTCCGATAAATCAAGACAAGTCAATCCGCTTGTATCGAGTTCGTATTTATTCGCATATCCGTCTTTTCCGTCGGTGACACCCCATTCTTTTGCAAGCTCGATATCTTTCGTACAATAGAAACCGAGTCCGTAATCATTCCTTGGATTTCCATATCCGAATTGAGGTTTTTCTCTAATCTCACTTGAGCCATGGTAAATAATAAAACTCTTTTTCATAGGGCACGCTCCTTTACTTGGTTATATTATAACATTACAATGTCCCTTTGTCAAGAGAAAAGGTCTTTACACGAGTAGATTTTGACTCTATTACGATATTTTATTCTTTTTCTCGTCTCGTTGATATTTTTTGCGGCGTTTTAATGAGTGGATTTGCGGTAACCTTTTATAACTCAGCTAAACAGTCGCTTATAATGGCTATCGCTTTATCTCTTCTTCTGGCGATTGCATCGTGTCCCAAGAAGAACCGCTTGCTCATTTCTCGCAAGGACATCTTTTGCAGATAATACTTGCGGATGATCTCGTCCAATCCGCTCGGAAGTCCTGCAATGCAGTCTTCAATCACCGTGATACATACGAGTGTTCTATTTTCGTTCAAGCCTTGTTTTTTCTTGTATTCCGCTATGGCTTTCTTGACCGTATAGTTCTCCAAGTATTCCTTGATTTCAGTCGTTGTCATTGCAGTAGTCCTCCATTTCCTTTCGTCTTTTTTCTTCTCTTACACGCTCGTCCCAAACCCAATCGCCGTTTTCTTTGGGGGCGATCTTGCTTTTTAGCCAACTTCGTATTTGTCCGCAGTCTTCCAAATTCTCGTTCCAATCGTCTTCGAAACAGACCCCGCACAAATCCCACATTTGCATCGTTTCAAACTTTTGTCCCTTATAAAAGAACAGCAAGAGCATTTTATCGGCGGTTTCGTCATAGTACTTCCACTTGTAGTAATATCCCCAAAGTGTGCGACCGCCGTCATATCTGGATTCTATGTAATTCTCACAAGCCTCTTTTATGTCGGCTTTCGGCATCGGCAGTCCGAGTATTTCCTCGTAATCGAATTCCGCCTCTTCCGTTATCACCACTTTGTTGATGTCTGCCATACTACTCCTTTTCAAACGCTTGAATTATCGCTTTTACCTCGTCTACGCTTTTTACGATTACCGCATATCCGCCCGCTTTCAATATCTGCCGAATCGTCTGCTGTTGCAGTGCCGTTGCCGTGTTTTTACCTATCTTGCGTTCCAGTCCGATGAATCTGCCCTTATAACAGACAATCAAATCTGGAATACCCGCCGTTCCGTACATCCCGCCGTGTTCCTTCCAAAAGAACAAGTTGGGAACTGTTTTCAAATAATTGCTTATCGCTTTTATCAGGTCGCTTTCCTTCACTTTTTTCGCTCATATATAAAACTACCTGTCACAACCGTCACACCCGTCACTAAATGACACTTTACCAGTGTGACAGTAACCCCTCTCTAATTTTTCAAGTTCAGTCATTACGCGTTCATCTGTAAATCACTATTTTTTGTGCTTTTCTTGGTACGAATCTTTCAGTCGGTCTATTGCCATTTCCACACTCATCGTGTGATATGGAAAATAGGTTATCCGCATCGTTTTTGCTGGTGCTTGCTTGTAAATCTCTTTACTGCTTTCGCCTGTGTAATAATGCCATCTGCGATAAATATACCCCGTCCAATACATTGTTTCTCGATCGTATGTCTCACCGCCCGTTTTCAACTTGTCTTTGAGCTCGTCAAGAATACGCTCCATAATGTACTCTTTACCTGCCCATTGCATATGGTTGAATTCCGAGTCAAGATTACTCGCTATATCCGACAGCATAAAAGCCTTTATAAATGTTTCGCTATCCAACTCTTTTTCGATAGACATCTCAAACAGTTGCCCTTGCATATCCGAAAGTGCCAATTGCAAACTATCACTCATATCACTCACCTCTCAAGATTTCATCAAAGAATTTTCCTTCTCTACGGTATTTCAGCAATATCTCTTCCGTAAGGTCTATTCCTTCTTGCCTTCTAACGATACTCTTATTTCGGAATATTGCCAGTTCAAGGGATGTCAATTCTCTCTTGTCAACGATTTCGAGTTGGTTGCACGCTTTTACTGTTTTGCAAACATATTGACGGCCAAGGTCTAATGCCAAAAGGCTATGAATGAGTGCAACATCGGTTATTTCCTTCTCGAAAAAACTCTTCATCACTCGGTACATACGATCGTTGGCGATATAGCCGAGTATCACATCGTATCCATCAGCCAACCTTTCGTACTTCTTGTAGATATCGTTCCCCTTTACTTCATCCATATACCCGCGATAATAAGCAATCAGCATTGCCCATTCAAGGTTCATCTCGACTTTCAAGACTTTCAGTCCTGTTAGGTCAAGTTTCATCGTGTAAAGGATTGGTTTGTCTTCATCACAGATCAGGGTTAAGGGCTGTGCCGGGTCAGTACCGAGATAGAACCCTTTTCCAAAGTCACACGACTCTCGGCTCATCGGTTCAATCTTGCCCGTGATACCTTTCTTTGAGCCGTGATAAACTATCAATCTGTTATCGTCTGCATCGCGTTTTACTTGCTTTGAAATGTAGTCGGATAGGTCGATATTGTTCTTCTTGCAAAACTCGAACAACTGGGTTTGTGCCATCTTGTTCGGCTGCGTTTTCCCATTCTCCCACCGATTGATAGACAATGTCGTCGTTCCGAGAGTCTCTGCAAACTTCTCTTGATTCATTCCCATGCTTTGTCTTATAGCTTTTATAAGTTTATCCATACAATTACCTATCACTTGTTGTTTTTTATATTATATCAAATGATAGCCTGATGTCGATAGTTTATTCCGTCATCTGCTCGACTTGGGATGTAATTGCCTTGTTTTTCTCACTTGCTTCTCTTCGGATGAGAAAAGTGACATTTTTCTCTGCCACCGAAAGTGTCATTTTGGCATTTTTGCAGTATCACATAGTGCCAATTCTCTTATATTACGATGATTACGCGTTTGTTATACACGCTATCGGCCAAGCCAATTGTCATATGGAATATGGTCGCTTCTTACTTGCAAATCTATCGTGCCTTCTGGTATCCAAAAGAATGGAAGAATGCTGTATTTATCATCAACTATCGGTGGAAACACCAACACAAATGTTATGATATTGCTGCTTATCGTCCGACAGACTTCAAGTGTGAAATCACGTTTTTTACGTATAAAAAAAGACCGAGTAGCGGAGGACCCGTTGCTCGATCTTATATTTACTCTAAAATTGCTCAAAGATGGGTAATGATCTATAAGAAAGACTTATAGATTATCACACTTGGTGACCCTATGGTGATTCGAACACCAGACCCTCTGATTCGAAGTCAGGTACTCTATCCAGCTGAGCTATAGGGCCACGACAATATCAATTATAGTTAAACAATTTATCTTTATCAATAGTAGAAAAATGGAAAAGATAATTTATTTTCAACAAATTCAGGGACTTTTTCAAGTTCGATATCAAGTGATATAGATAATTCTTCCATAACTATTTTACTAAGTGTATCAAGAAGCCTACTTTCATATTCACTGAGTGTTTTTTTAAGCAATGCTTTTTGTTGGCGATATTCATACAAGGATTTTATAATTTTACACATCTTGTATTCATCGGAATTTGCTAAGACTTGATCAAAGAAATTTTTACGATTTTTAGGAGGAATATCACCATATCCTTCAATTTCAGCTAATGAATCAATCAGTTTTAACGCATCTTGTTTATTCATTATAGGTTTAAGAAGATTATCTGCATTGCTAGCTGGAACAAAAGAGGTAAATCCATTATTAAAATCTTCCTTAAAACATGGATACAAAACAAAGTAGTCAGTCAATCCTTTTCCAAAATCTTTTTTGACTACCTCATGGATATAAAACACATGACCTTTTTTATCAACAACTTTGTCACTCAGTTTAAACATATCTTTCTTTCTCCATAATAATTATATCAAAAAAAGAGTTTTTTAAGAATACTTAACAAGTACAATTAGCTACTTTTTTAATTTAAAACAACTATATTAAAATATTAAAATTTACAAAAAAGTATGATAAAATAGTAAAAGTTACAATTTTAATGGTATTTATATGATCAATATTTTAATGGGTGGAAATAACTATGCTAGTAAAGGATTACTTGTAGTTGTTTCGTCAATATTAAAGAATGTAAAAGATAGTGTTACTATTTATTTTATGACTATGGATTTGTCATATATTAATAAAAACTACATTCCATTAAAAAAAGAAAATGCTTCTTATATTGATGGCTTATTAAAGTCTAAAAGTAAAGATTCTTCTCTTAAAGTAATTGATTGTACATCTGAATTTATCACTATCATGGAAGGTAAAAAAAATATCAATGGTGGATATACTCCTTATGCATTAGTACGTCTATTTGCTGACTTAAAAAAAGAAATTCCAGACAAAGTTTTATATCTAGATACCGATGTCATTATCGCTAAAGATATTTCTTCTTTATATAACACCAATATTGATGATTATATCTTCGCTGGTTGTCTTGATTATTACGGCAGATTTTGGATTAAAAGAAATTATATAAATTCTGGTGTTTTACTTTTAAATATGAAAAAGATACGAGAAACAAACTTCATGGATAAGTGTAGACAATATTGTAAAAAAACAGCTAGTATCTTAGCTGATCAAGATGCTTTAAATAATCTGACTGATTTAAAGTTATATCTTGATGATAAATATAACGAACAAGCAAGAAGGCCTAAAGAAGATACTGTCATCAAGCATTTTTCAAAGCAAATAAATTATATCCCACCATATACTATAAATATCAAACCATGGGATGTAAAAAGAATGCATTCAAGATATAAAATATATGAATATGATGATATTTTAAATGAATACTTAAAATATGAAAAAAGACTTATATTATAGGAGGATTTATGAAAACTAAAAAAAGAGTATCATTATTGCTTTTATCGCTGCTTCTCTCTTCTTGTAAAGGATATGAAGAAGCAAAACTTGATGATTACATCACAAGTATTGATATCTTCAGAAATCAAGATGAAGTAAAAATTTTGCAATTGACTGACCTTCACTGGTCATTTCAAACTGATTTTGAAAGAGAAAAGAAATATCTTCAAAATCTAGTATCACTTTGTGATCCAGATATTATCATGACAACTGGTGATAATATTTTAGGTGGTAACAGTATAACTGTTGACACCTTATACAAAACATTTGATTCACTTACCAATGCACGTGGTAAGAAAGTGTATTTCGGTCTCACTTGGGGAAATCATGATAGACAGGGTGTCTATGATAAAGATTATCCAGATCGAGAACTTTTAAAATATACTTCAGCTAATAATTATCAGGTTGGACAAAGCTATGAACATTATGGGCTTTATAAACATCCTTCTTCATCATTATTTGGAAGAAGCAATTATGCTGTAAATTTAACTGATGGTGAGAAAACCATTTGGACATTATATGCTTTAGATACTAATTCAGATTCATTTAATGGTGTCAAATATGATTATGACATCATTCATGATGATCAAATAGCTTGGTTTAATTCTTTAAATTCAAAAATAAGAGCTGAAGATAAAGATATTCCTTCTCTTGCTTTCTTCCATATTCCTTTATATGAGAATGCTTTTTCATATGATAATGCATATAAATCTACTCCATTTATTGAAAAAGGTGATTTTGGTGGTGAAGTTAACGAGCCAGAATCAGATATTCCAGGTTTGAAAGAATATAATTTAAAATCAAACGCTTTCTATGTTGGTTATCAGAAAACTGACTTCTTTAAAGAAGCTAAACAAGGCGGAGTCAAAGGTATGTTTTATGGCCATGACCATTTAAATGACTTTTGGGCATTATATGATGATAAAACATATTTTGATAATAAAACAAATACAGTTGTAAATCCTAATGGAACAGCTGATGATGTTTTACTAGCATATGGAGTCAAAACTGGTGATGGGCTTTCATGTGATTCAAATAAAATCGGTGGAAACTTGATAACCATTCACAAAGATAGAAGCTTTAATGGAAGAAAAAGTGAAACTGGTACTGATTTTAAAGCTGTCTATCTAAAATATTAAGGAGAAATAAAATGACTAAACGAAATAAATTATTCACTTCAATCACCTTACTTGTCGGTTTTATATTTGCATCTTATTTGATGTATTATTTTTTCTTTTTCATCCTGCTGGATTATGGTAGCGGTGATGTTCAATCTATTACTTCTTTTGCTTTAACTAAACGATACTATCCTTTCTATTTACTAGTTTTCAATGCTTTCTTCTTCCTCATTAATTTCTATAATCTACGTTTTAGGCATCATAAAAATGTTAAATCTTGCAAAAAGCATTATTTAGTATCTTCCATTCTTCTTTTAATCATTTCTCTTGCGACAATTATAACTACCTCTTTGAAAATAGTTGACAAAACTTTCAATTTAAATTATCCAGGTTCTTTGCTTTTATATTATCCATATGAAGGTTTTGTTTTTCCAATTATTTATATAGCATTTTCAATTTATTATTTAGTGGTTGCTTTAACTGATATTGATGTATTTAATAATCATGAAACTAAAAAATGCAACTTGTTTATTTCTATTTTAAAATCAATCTTTTATACTTTATTTGTCTTAATTGCTTCATATTATTTTGGTATTGTCATCTTCTCTTTTAAAACCTTTCCAAGGAATAGTTTACATCCGATGATGTCAATTCAAACTTATCTTGTCAGTTTGATTCCATTTATCATGCTTTGCTTATTTGTTTATTTAAAGATGTCTAATAAATCATTTAAAGATAAAATTAAATTTCAAAGAAATAGTTCAATCATTTTTCTTTTAATATCAATTATCATTCCTTGCTTATATTACTGCTATGAGCTTTCCAATCCTGATTTTTTAGTAAACGAGCTCACTAATATCTTTCCTCTTGATCACATGCTTATAAAATCATATGCATTCTCAATTATCATCATAACTGTTGAAATATTCTCTTCATCAGTTGTTTCACTTATAAATTCTATAGCAAAAAGAAGGCATTAATCATGTCACCTATTGGTAAAAGACTTTCCTATTATCGCAAAAAAGCTGGATATAAGCAAAAAGAGGCAAGCGAAGTTTTACAAATACCTGCTTATATGCTATCAAATTATGAAACTAGTCGCTGTGAGCCTGCTTTAGAAATGCTTTTAAAAATGTCAACATTATATAAAGTGACTCTTGACGAACTTGTCGGCAATACTTATGTTGATGAACCAATCAACGACAAAAGATTTCAAGAACTTGTCAGACTTGTCTATTCACAAGTCGGTGATAAAAGAACTGAGGCTATTGAACTAGCAATAACTATTTTAAAGAAAGTATTAAATAGTTAGTTATCTTCAATCATCAATTTATTTAAATCAATTAGAAGCTTATCACTCACTTTCAATACTTCTCGATCAAAAGTATATAATCCATTATATTCACTTTCAACATCATTAAATTGAGTATAGATGATAATAGCTAATCCTATCTTTTTTAATGGATACAATTCTTTTTGATATAATTTTTTAATTTTATTTTCAAGTGCAGTAACACTCTTACATTTTTTATGAGCAAAATATCCAGGGAATAAAGAATGCAAATCATCTTTATATCCGATTCCTCCCATTTCAGAAATGATAAAGCATCTATTCTTTTTATCTTTTCGCTTTTTAGAAGGAATAGTATACGTGTGAACTGAATAAAAATCACTATCCGAATCATACCAGCCAGATGCTGTATCAAATAAGATATCAGGATATGTTTCTTTCAATTTGTAATATAATCTTTTAGGATCAAATTCACCCCATCCTTCATTAAAAATAGTATAAATCAAAATGGATGGATGATTATATAAAGAGTTAACGTATTCAAACATCTCTTTTTCAAATTCAATTTCACCACGCTTGTCTTTTCTACCAAGTCCTTTCTTAAAGAAGAGACATACTTTATCGTTTGATAAAATAGGAAATAGACGAGGTAAAACAGTTGGTAAAAATGAATAACTATCTCCACCGCTAGGAAAATCTTGAATCACATATAAACCCAATCTATCCGCATAATAATAAAATAAGTCAGATTCAATTTTGATGTGAACTCTAACAGCATTGAATCCTAAATCTTTAATTCTTTTTAAATCTTGATACATGTCATCATTTTTTAGTGGAGTCAAATTACCAAGATAATAATATCCTTGATATAAAACACCTGATAAAAATGTTTTCTTATCATTGATATATATGTGTTTAAATCTATCATCATCACTTCTGATGTCAACTTTTCTGATTCCAAAATAAGAGTAGACTTCATCATCTAAATAATTTATTTTTACATCATATAAAAAAGGATCACTATCAGAATAAGGATGAATATTTTCAAATTTTATCTTGCATTCTTCATTTACTTTGATTTTATAATCTTTCTCATCTATTTTAACTATTGCATCTCCATAATTATTACTTTTAATAAAAAAGGAGACTGTTTTATTATCATATGAAGGATTGATAGCAACACTTTCAATATAAGCTTTAGGGACTTTTTCAATCCAGACTGATTTGTAAATACCAGAACTTGATGTATAAAAATATCCATTTGTTTTAGTTGATTGTTTTCCTCTTTGATAATAACTTTTATCTGTAAAATCTTTAACTTTAACAGTTATATCAAACTCTTTTTTGTATTCTTCTAATTTGACAACAATTCTTTTATATGGATTTAATGAATATGTTACAAGCACATCATCAATATATATCTCACATATTTGATCAATACCATCAAAATTAATCAGTAAAATTCCATTTAAAAATTCATCAGGTAAAATAACTTTTTTATGGTAAAACATTATATCATCAGCTTTGACAAGCTTTTCAACACCTGAAAGATGTGATTCAACTGCATAAGGTACTAAAATTCTATCTTCATATGAGAATGGTTTTTCATCTTCTTTAGTCAGCATAAAATCCCACAAACCATTTAAAGATAAATAACTATCTCTTCTAAGTTGTGGTCTTGGATACTCGTTTAACGGGTTTTCATCGAATGGGAACTTATAATCAATATCCTTAGCATATAAATAGCCTTCTTTACTCTTTTTCATTTTCTTTTTTCCTCATCTTAAAATAAAAGCATAATGGAATAATTACTAAAATCAAAATGCTAGCTCCTACAATATAAGCTAATTCACTTGGAAGTTTAGTTTCAATTCCAAATTCATCTTTATATGAAGGCTTAAAGGTATTCAAATAATTTCCAATAAATGGTCCAATGCACATTGGTAGAAGGACAACAAAAATCATTCTCACCCCTAAAAAAGAACCTTCTTTCCCTTTGGGAATATATTCTCTTACAAGTGAATTTAAAATAGTAGGAACAGCTACATATCCTAAGATCATAATTAGTGTTGAAATGGTAGCATATATGATACGAGTATTATTTATTTGAGGAATAAAATACATCATTATTGAACCGATAGCAAAAATAAGAATGGTAGGAATTATCATCTTATCTTTACCATATTTATCAGCTAAAAAGCCAAATATCAATGATAATAATGAACCGCCAAGAAGAGAAATAGCCATAACTAATGCAAAGTCAGTTAAAAATGATGCAGATGTATTTGAAATATTGCAAGTCTTTTCAACATAGATCATGATGTATGGGAAAAAGACCTGACATGCGGTTGCAAATATAAAATATATAGAGAGTATCAAATAGAGTTTTTTATTCTCTTTGATGGTTTTAATTTTAAACCCTTCTGAAATCAAGCTGGTTACTTTATCATCATTCTTTAATAAAGAAGTAGTCAAATTATCCATTCTATCTTTAGAACTTGGAATCAAGAAGATAGCAATGATTCCAACTAAAATAACAATGCCACCAACTATATAGAAAAATAAATCCCACCTATAACCATTTTCTTTAGTTGTTAAAGAATTGAGACCAACAAAAATAATAATCATTGCAATTAATGGCATGATTGATAAAACAGATTCAACTTTGCCTCTATTTGAATCTGATGTCTTTTCAGTCACATATGAATTAAAACTTGCATCATTTGAAGTTGAGCCAAAAAAAGTCATAATTAAGTCAAACACAATAACAAAAACAGCTGCTAAAAATGGTGTTATTGACAAAGTCTTACCATCGCTTGAGTTGACATTTAGCAAGCCAAAACAAGCTGTTGATATTCCCCATAATATATATCCTAATGAAATGAACAATTTTTTATGGCCAACTTTATCAGTTAAAGCTCCCATAAAGATAGTTGTTAAAGTAGCCATGATAGCAGAAACTGCTGTTGTAATTGAAATTAAAAGTGAATAATCAAAGCGTTCACTTTCAATTGAAGAGAAATTTAGATAAGCAATGTATGAATTTAAATACATATTCTCAATTGCCCATGCAAATTGTCCAGCTAGGCCAATGAGAATAAATACCATCCACATTCTAAAGCCAACCTTATCCTTAGTCATTTATGTTTTCCCCTTTAATTACAACATCAGCACTAGTTTCTAACTTAGCATAAGAGACTTTAATAGTTGCTGAGCCAGTCTTATTAGCTTCTAAATAAATTGATTTTCTCCCAAGTTCAAAATCAACATGCGATTCACCAATCAGTTTGATATCGCCAATGGTATCAATTTGAAGAATACCTTGAGTATCATTTAAAATATTGTCATTTTCATCAACCAAGAAAATATCAGCTTTGATGACTTTTAATATTGAATCCAATATTATTTTTTGATCAATTACTAATTTTAATCTTCTTTTAGAAGACAGTTTATATTCTTTGGAAATAGCAACCACGTCATTTTTATATCCTTCGAAAATATAATCAGCCTCAAGTGAATTAAAAATAACAGCCTCAGTATAAAAAGACAATAGATTTTCAATTGTCAAAATCTTTTTAAATACTAAATTTTTTACTTCATCAATCTTTAAAAAATCAGCAATTGACGAAGTTTCTTTTGACATTTTATCTAATGAAATAGCAAGTAATTCATTATCATTTTTTGAATATTTTTCATCCTTGTATGTCTTTAAATAAATATCATCAATAAAGATTGGTTTATCGTTTATGTTCTCATATTTATCTTTAGTTGGATAATAGCTATCAACATAATTATGATTTATATACATCTTGATATAATCACAATTTGAAAAGATAACTAACTTATTATAGGTAGTATATGGTGATTTATAAATCATTGGAGGATTGATAACTTTTAAACTATTTTCTTTAGCAAATGAAACTTTCAAAGCTTCTAAAATGTAATCATTTATCAAAGCATGCTCACAGACTTCTTTAACTGATGAATCAATTTTGTTGATATAGCTTACATATATTAAACCGACATCATTAGCAATAATTGACTCATTTACTTTTTGCAAATAATTCAAAGTATTATTGATTTCTGAATTGAGGGTTATTTTACTAGTAAACAATGTGTGATCTGATGAATAAAAATATTTGAATGTTGATTTGGTATACAATTGCTCTTTAAGTTCTTTTTCTTCTTTTTTGCTGATTAATCTATCCAAGAAAATATAGTCATCATCAGGATGTTTTTTATTTTTAGAAGTGATTACTCTTCTTCGATCAATTGTTTTTAGTAATTTATAAGTGATATCAATTGCTTCATCATTATTAGTTGTTATGTAATATCCAAGAAGACAGACATGATTTCTACATAACTTAATATATTCAGTAACTGAATTTATATAATCATCTTTCTTATAGTAATCATCATCAATAAAATTAGGAAGTTCTAAAATAAAGAAAATACCGAGCCTATCAAGTAAATCAAGAATACTTTCATTGATGAGTGTTGAATTTAAAAGAAGCAGATTAATACCAGCTTCTTTTAATGAATAAAAATTAGAATATATGATTTTTTTCTCGCGATAAGATAACGTATTATTTAAAACTATTTTAAGACCATATAAAAAACGTTTCTTATCATTTAATCTAAATGATCCTTTTGTAAACAAAGTATCTAAGAAGGCGAGCTTCATCGATTTTACTTCTTGATATTTTTTTGTTTTCAAAGTAACTTCTAAATCATATAAATAAGGATCATCAAATTCATAAATATGGACAAAAGGAAGTTTAGTTTCTCTTTTATCAAACGTCAATACAGTCTTGCCTTTGGCAAGAAGTCTATAGTTTAAAGTATATGGATCACTACCAATAACATCAACATCAAAGTAAAAAGAACCATCAGCTTTTCCATAATTAATGTTGATATCATTGATATATGTTTTATGATGAGTCTGTAAAAATATTTCACCATTTAGACCATAAAAAGCATTCTCATCATAAGAAAGTGAATAATCAAAATAGTTTCGATGTTCATTTTTAACAACGATAACAAGATGATTATCTTCTTTTATGATGTTAGAAACATCAAATGTATTTCTAGGACATACTTTGGAAGTATTACCCAAAAGCAGTCCATTTAAATAAACAGAAGCTTCATAATAAGTATCATTTACATTTAAGATGATGACTTCGTTATCATCTTTTTGGAATTTGAAATATTTAGAATAAGTATAAATATCGCATTTATCATCAAGATAAGGAAAGTCATAAATAGAAGCAATTTTAAAATCTTCATTTTCTTTATTTATTAAAGAAAAATCAAAGCCTTTAAACAAATGAAAAGATGTACTTAAATCAATTTTCACATTCAAATTATAAACAAAATATAGTTACTCTTCAATTATTAAATATTATGAATTTAAACTAATTCTCAAAATATTTAGTTGCCTTTTTCTTATTCTAATAAAAAAAATATCAATTTTAAGTATTGTTTTTTTATTGTAATACAAACATATTATTATAATTATATAAAAGTTGTTTAATGTTTTAATCAAAAAAATCACTTTACTTGCTTTAATATTTTAATATGTTAGAATATAAATATAGCTTCGTTTTTAAACATATTTTTAAAACTTGTTGCTGTTTTTATGAGGTGAAAATATGGATTTACTTAAAGCAAATATCAGGAAATTATATTACAGTTACCTATTATCAGCTTTTGGTAGTGCAATTATTGCTTGTGTTTATTCTTTTGTTGATGCTGCTGTCATTGGTAAATATCTTGGTCCTGATGGTGCATCCGCACTGGCTGTTGTTGCTCCATTTTGGAATATCATCTATTCTCTTGGCTTACTTTTAGGAGTTGGTGGTGGAGTTATCATGAGCAAATTAAAAGGTGAAAGTTTAGATAATAAAAATCAAGAAAATGAATACTTTACTGTTTCAATCATCTATTCTCTCTTTCTTTCTATTTTAATGTATATCATGATATTCTGTTTTGATAAACAGATACTTTTCTTCTTTGGAGCTAAAGATGAAAAGATAATGCAATTAGCATTAGAATACTTGAAACCAATCAAATTTATCTTTCCATTATTTCTATATAATCAAATGCTTGGCTCATTTTTAAGAAATGATAATAATCCACTCCTTGCAACAATTGCGGTTTTAGCCGGTGGTGTTTTCAATATTGTTGGTGATGTTGTCTTCACTTTCACCTGCAATATGGGTATATTTGGTTCAGCTTTAGCAACCACAATCGGTGCATGCATCACTTTTATTATCATGTTAATTCATTTTTTTACTAAGAAAAACACGATGAAATTTACAAGAATAGAATCATTTTTAAGAAAAATTTGGGATATATCTAAAATTGGTTTTTCATCTTTTTTTGTAGACCTTGCAATGGGTATATTAACTATTTTATTTAATAATCAAATAATGCGATACTTAAATGATGCAGCATTATCTGTTTATGCTATTTTGATTAATATAACTACTTTTGTTCAGTGTTGTGCTTATGCAGTTGGTCAAGCTAGTCAACCGATTATTTCAACAAATTATGGTGCTAAAAATACTAAAAGAATTAAAGAAACTTTAAAGCATTGTTTTTATTCGCTATTATTTGTATCATTTATCTTTTTAATTCTTACCCAAAGTTATCCAAACATGTTTACATACATGTTTATGACTCCAACTGATGAAGTATTACAAATAGCACCTAAAATAATTAGAATTTATTCAATATCATTTGTTTTACTTCCTATAAATATTTTTGCTTCTTATTATTTTCAATCCATTTTAAAAAACAAAATTGCTTTCTTTATTTCAACTTTCCGTGGCTTAATATTATCAGCTATCTTGATTATGACTTTGCCTCTTATAAATTCAAATTTATTATGGTATGCAATGCCTATTACTGAAATAATAACAACAATCTTATCAATTTATTTCATCATCTATTACACTAAAAAAATCAGTATTAATGAAGATAATACTGATAAATAGTTTTTAATTTAAAAAAGGATGTAATAAATTACATCCTTTGAATTTCAAATAAGCTACCAACGGGAATCGAACCCGCATCATCTCCTTGGGAAGGAGAGGTCCTACCACTGAACGATGGTAACAAATAATTTATGCCTGATTAATCAGGCATAAATATTTAATTATTCAGCTATATTATCATCAGTTGAGACAGTTGTCTCTTCAGCATGATAAGTTTCAACTGAGTTAGGATCAAGACCAGAAGCATCATTTTCTTTAGTTAAAATTGGATTTAAACCAGTACCTGCAGGAATGAGTTTACCGATCATGACATTTTCTTTCAAACCTTTAAGATAATCGACTTTACCTTTGATAGCAGCATCTGTTAAAACACGAGTGGTTTCTTGGAATGAAGCAGCTGATAAGAAAGAATCACTTGCAAGAGCAGCTTTAGCAATACCTAAGATGATTGGTCTACCAGAAGCTGGTAACTTATTGAATTGGAAAGCAGCTTTATTCTTTTCAGTAAATTCAACAAAGGAATATTTTCTTCCAGGTAACATATCAGTTGAACCAGGATTGATAACTTGAATACGATCAGTCATTTGACGGACGATAACTTCAAGGTGTTTATCTGCAATAGCAATACCATTTGAATGATAAACAGATTTAACTTCCTTGATGATGTAGTTTCTAACTTCTTGTAAATTAGTACATTCAAGAAGTTCTTGTGGATTAATATGACCTTTGGTAAGTGGAGCACCAGCTTGAATAATTTGACCTTCGCTTACACATGGAACAGCATTAGTAGGTGAGACATAGCTTTGTTGTTCGATATCATTTTTAACAACGAAGACATGTCTTAGACCTTCTTCTCTTATTTCAATAACTTTACCACTGATAGAGGATATTAAAGCTAAATCTTTAATCTTTGGATTTCTGACTTCAAGAAGTTCTTGAACACGTGGTAAACCGGTTGTAATATCAGTTTGACCTGCAACACCACCAGTATGGAAGTTTTTAAGTGTGAGCTGTGTACCAGGTTCACCGATTGATTGAGCAGCCATAATACCGACTGTGTCACCAATTTTAGCAAGTTCACCAGTTGCTAAGTTTCTACCATAACAATGGACACAGACACCATTTGTTGATTCACAAGTAAGAATAGATCTGATCTCAACTTCTTTGACACCAGCTT
>CALBLI010000068.1 GCA_937896065.1 uncultured Caryophanales bacterium
TAAGAATTGTAAAGAAATTGTTAAGAATGATTTTAAAGCAGAAATGAAAATATTATATGCTTACTGAATATCAAATTTTATAAATATATTCTAATCAACTTAATTATCAAAAAATGTGTTTACACACAAAAAAAGATAATTATAACTTTAAAATAGGAATGGTTTTATATATAATATTATCAAAAAACGTGTTTACACACAAAAAAAGATAATGGAGGTTGAATATGAATATTATAAGAGACTCATATTTAGAAAAATTTAAAAGTAAAAGAAATAATGGATTAATTAAAGTGATTACTGGTCTTAGAAGAAGTGGTAAATCATATTTACTTGATCCAATTTTTAAAAATTTCTTATTAAATGATGGTGTAAAAGCTGATCATATTATAAAGATAGACTTAGATTCAATTGAATATCGAAAATTAATAGAAGATGGTATGAATTTATATAATTACGTCATGAATCAAATTGTTGATGATGAAACTTACTATGTTCTTCTTGATGAAGTACAAAAAGTAAAAGATTTTGTGAGTATTTTAAATAGTTTTCTTAGGAAAAAAAATCTAGATGTTTATGTAACAGGAAGTAATTCTAAATTTTTATCAACGGATATAATTACTGAATTTAGAGGAAGAGGAGATGAAATAAAAGTATATCCTCTTTCTTATTTTGAATTTTATAATGCTTATGAATCTAAAAATCAAGCTTTAAAAGATTACATGATATATGGTGGGATGCCATATGTTTTATCATTAAATAATGAAGAAGAAAAAAGTATGTATCTTATTAACTTATTTAATAATACATATATAAATGACATCATCGAAAGAAATTCAATTCAAAGAAATGATGTGCTTGATTCCATATTAAATATTTTGTCTTCTTCTATTTCTTCTCTCACTAATCCTAAGAAATTATATGATACATTTGTTAGTTCAAGATATAAAGATGTTAATAGAAATACAATTAATTCATATCTTAATTATTTAGAGGATGCATTTTTAATTAAAAAAGCTGAAAGATATGATATTAATGGTAAATCATTCATTTCTACTCCATATAAATACTATTTTACAGATATAGGTTTAAGAAATGCTAGATTAAATTTTAGACAGCATGATTTAGACCATGTGATGGAGAATATAATTTTTAATGAGTTATTAATTAGAGGATATAATGTAGATGTCGGTGTGATTGAAAAATATGACAAAAATAACTATGGGAAAACAATTAGAAAACAATTTGAAGTTGATTTTGTCTGCAATAAAGCAAGTAAAAGATACTATATTCAGTCAGCATATGGTATGCTAACTGAAGAAAAAGAAAGACAGGAAAATAGATCACTAATGAATATAAAGGATAACTTCAAAAAAATAATTGTTACAAAAGATGATATTCATACTTTTATAAATGATGACGGCATATTAAACATAACACTTGAAGAATTTTTATTGAATCAAAATAGTTTAGATTTATAAATTAATGCTTTTTTAGTAAATTCAATATATATTATTTGTATATCTAATTTTAGGAGGAACATATGAAAAGATTAGAAAACAAAGTAGCTGTCATTACTGGAAGTAATTCAGGTGTTGGAAAGGAATGTGCCAAACTTTTTGTAAAAGAAGGTTGCAAAGTAGTCATCTGTGCAAGAAGAGAAGAACAATTAAAAGAAGTTAAAGATGAAGTGATTAAACTTGGCGGAGAAGTGTTGGAGGTAAGATGTGATATATCAAATCAAAATGATGTATCAAATTTATTTGAAAAGACAATTGAAAAATTTAAAAAGGTCGATATTTTAGTTAATAATGCAGGTGTATTAGATCATTACTTAAACTCTATCGATAATTTTACAGATGATGATTTTGATAAAGTGATATCTATCAATCAAAAAGGGACGATGCAAGTTACAAGGGAGGCCTTAAAATACATGATGAAAGAAAATAAAGGCTCAATTGTTAATGTTTCATCAGTAGCAGGTGTATTAGGTTGTGGCGGTGCTGTTTATGTTTCAAGTAAAGCTGCATTAGTTGGGTTAACTAAGCACACTGCTTTAAGATTTGCATCAACTGATATTAGATGCAATGCCGTATGTCCTGGAAATATTATCACTCCAATGACTTCAAATATGGATATGGAGCATATTAATATGAGTATGCTTTCACAAATGTCAAAACACAGTGATGTTAAAGGCTGTAAATCATGTATGCCAGAAGATGTTGCAAATATCATTCTCTTTTTAGCAAGTGATGAATCTAAAGCATTGACTGGCCAAATTTTAGTATCTGATTTTGGTGCTGATTTATAATTAGAACTCTTTGTGAATGAGTTTATCTATTGGTGAAAAACAAGCATAAAAAACTGGTATCGTTATAAATAAAAACCAATATGGATGCCATAGGTTTAAAAAAGTTCCTAAAAAGCAATATATACCAGTTACAAATATAGGATAAATAAAATCACAGATTCTTCTTTTTCTTATAACATCATATATGTTTGGAACAATTGGTGCTACAAAAAATAAAGGCCAATATAAATACCATCCATTATCCACCATAAAGCCGATGATAATGTAAGCGACAATCACAATTAGAAAGCTAGCTGACCATAATGAACTAGATATGATGTGCTGTATTTTTTTATGTGAGCAAACTTTATCATCTTTAAAATTGATGTTAGTTTCATAAAAGTCATCATCTTCATAATCTGATTGTTTTTCTTTTAAATGTATACCATCACCACTAATTATGATTCGATCACCATCTGAATCATTTATATAAATGCCTTTTTTAAGTTTATTTATTTCTGATTCCTTTTCCTTCTTATCTTCTTGTTGACTCTCTTTTTCTTTAGTTTCTCTAGCTATATCATCTACTGTTTCATCGCTTTGTAGAAGTTCATCAAGAGAGACATTATAGATTTTTGCTAAACAAATAAGATTATCAGTATCAGGACTTGCTTCTGCTCTTTCCCATTTTGAAACTGCTTGTCTAGATAAACCCAATTTATCGGCAAGTTGTTCTTGTGATAATCCATTTTTCTTTCTAAGTTCTACTAATCTATTTGCAATTTTGATATTCATAAGACACCTCCTAAATTACGATTTTATTTTAAAGATTTCTTCAGTTTCCTTCTATAAAGTCTGCTTTTCAACAGGGCAACTATTGGTTGCATCATGATTATATAACTAAAAATATAAAAAATATGAATTTTTATGTTGTAATATATAAATTTATTTGTTATATTTTCTTGTCACATCGATGACTATCATATAAAAGATAGTCTAGTAGGAATTCGTCAGTATGATTTATCATCTGGCTTGAACTATTAATACGAACCCTAAATTATTTAGATCGCATTGATAGAAATGCGATGTAGATAGGAG
>CALBLI010000069.1 GCA_937896065.1 uncultured Caryophanales bacterium
TACTGCTTTAGATATAGAAATTAAAACTGGTAGACATAATCAAATAAGAAAGGCAATTGCTTCTTTAAATTTAACATTACTAGGTGATAAAAGATATTCTCATAATACTAATAAAAGAATGTATTTAAATGCTTATAAATTGATATTTAAAGAAGATGAAAGATTGTCAAAAATCAAATTTGAAATAAAGCCTTTATGGATTATCAAGGAGAATTAAAATGGAAAAAGAAAGATTACAAAAAGTTATTGCTAATTTAGGATATTGCTCAAGAAGGAAAGCCGAGGAACTCATTCTAGCAGGTGAAGTTAAAGTAAACGATGAAGTAGTTTCACAACTTGGCTTTAAATGCTATCCAACCGATAAAATTGCAATTGATGATAAAATCATCAACAATCAAAATGAACAATTAGTTTATTATATATTAAACAAGCCAAAATATTATATATGTACAGCCTCTGACCCACAAAATAGAAAAACAATCTTTGAATTATTACCAAAAGATGAAGGCAGATTATTTTCAGCTGGAAGACTTGATTATGAGTCAAGTGGACTCATTATTGTTACAAATGATGGCGACTTTGCAAATCTTATAACTCATCCTTCTACATCACTTGAAAAAGAATATATAGTTGTTTGTAAAAATACATCTTTTGGTAATGAAGAAAAGAAATTAAAAGAAGGATTATATGTCACAAGAAGAGGATATAAAGCTAGACCATGTGAGTGTAAACTTCTTGATGATAATATAGAAGATAATACTAGTACTTATTCGATTATTTTACATGAAGGAAAGAAAAGGCAAATACGTGATATGATGATGACTCTTCATCATCCAGTTATCTCCTTAACTAGAATACGTGTTGGTTCATTAACACTAGGAAGATTAAAAGAAAAAGAATATACAAGTATTGATTTAAATACCATAAATGCCATCAAAGAAGAATGTAGAAAAAACAAGTCATCTAATTAATTTTTTAAAAAATTGGGAGTTATATTATGAATACTATTTTACTTATTTTATCTATTATATCAGTCATTTTAGTTTTAATATGTTTGATCATTTTAATTTTGATTTTAAATAAAAATAATTCAAATCAATTTGATAACAAGCATATTGATGAACTTATAAAAGAAATCAATACATTAAATACTTCTGTTACTAAAGATGTTCAAAATTTAAAAGAACAAAATAAAGAGCAAATTGAAACAATTTCAAATAACGTTGAATCAATAAAAAACTCTTTTAATGCTTTTGATTCTAAGATGATTATTCAATTAAATAGTAGTTATAAAGAATTAAACGCTTCTTTAAATGTTAATCTTGATAAAATCAGAAGTGATAATGAAAATAAGTTGAATAAAATTCAAGAAGAAGTCACTAACAAATTAGATCAGACTTTAAATAATAAATTGCAATCTCATTTCAATAATGTCATAACTCAACTTGGAGATGTCAATAAAAGTGTTGGTGAAATAAAAAGCATTGCAAGCGATGTAGGTTCATTAAAAAGCATTTTAACAAATGTTAAAACTAAAGGGATCACTGGTGAAGTTATTCTTGGAACAATAATTGATGAAGTATTAACCAAAAACCAGTATTCTACTAATGTTGTCACTAAAGTTAATTCAAAGAATCCTGTTGAATATGCTATCAATCTTCCTAATGGTAAAGATGGCGATGTTTTATATTTACCAATTGATTCTAAATTTCCAACAACTAGTTATAATGAAATTATAGATGCAAGAAATGAAGGAAATAAAGAAAAAGTAGAAAACGCTCAAAAAGAATTGAAAAGAAATATCAAAAATTTTGCTAAAGATATACGCGATAAATATATTGATGAACCAAATACTACTCCCTTTGCTATCATGTTTTTGCCTAATGAGGGCTTATTTTGTGAAGTTATCAATGATGGTTTATTTGAAGAAATTCAAAATGAATATAAAGTTATAATCACAGGTCCAACCACCTTCACTGCCATCTTAAATGCACTCAGAGTCGGTTTTAAAACATTACAGCTTCAAAAGAAGAGCGGTGAATTATATAATCTACTAATTGAAATTAAAAAAGAATTCTTTAAATTCGCTGAGTGCTTAGAAAAAACACAAACGAATATGAATAAAGCACAAGATAGTCTTAACGAACTAGCTGGAACAAGAACAAGACAACTTAAAAGACAACTAGATAAAATAAGTGATGGTGATGATGAAAGTGAAGAAGTAAATGAAACTATCAAACAATGATCTAATATTCAATTTCTTTCATATTCTTATCATATGTTTTAGAAATGATTCCTGAACCTAATACTCTATCTTCTAGATATAAAGCAGCTATTTGACCTTTGCAAACATATGGAATCTTATCATAAGTTAAAACAGCACTCTGTTTATCATCATTAATTTTTAAAACAACGGGCAAATCCTTACCTCGATATCTAAATTTACAATTGCATTTGAATTCGCCAACTGGTAAATCACTTCCAATAAAATTAAATGACGTCAAAAGACATCCATATGAAAAACGATATTCAGTGTTTTCTTCTTGACAGACATATAAAATATTTTTATTTAAATTTTTGCCTACCACAAAGAAAGGATCATCTTTATATCCTTTAATACCACCGATACCTAATCCTTTATGCTGACCAACTGTATAATATAAAATGCCATCGTGTCTTGCAATAACTTTACCTGTTTTTATATCGACAATGTCACCTTCTTTACTAGGAAGATAATTAGATAGAAACTGTTTGAAATTTCTTTCACCAATAAAGCAAACACCTGTTGAATCTTTCTTTTTAGCAACAGGAAGATTCAATTTTAAAGCAATTTCTCTTACTTCTACTTTGGTGATATTTTCAAGTGGAAAAAGACAATAACCAATTTGAGAAGAATTTAATTGTGATAGAAAATATGATTGATCCTTATTCAAATCAAAAGCTTTGTATAAGTGGGCTTCATTATTTTCATCAACTCTTTTTGCATAATGTCCCATGGCAATATAGTCATAATTTAATGACTTAGCATAATTAATGAAATGTCCAAATTTAATATATTTATTGCAGAAAACATCTGGATCTGGAGTATAGCCTTGTTTATATGTATTTAAAAAAGAATCAAAAACTTCTTTATAATATTCTTCAATGAAGTCCTTTCTTAAAAGTTGAATATCTAACACTTTAGCAGTGTTTAAAGCATCATCATAATCTAGTTCCTGTGAACATTTTGATAAATTCAAATTTGGATTGCCAGAGATATCATTATTAGCAATAGAATCCCAGTTTCTCATAAAGCAACCAGTAACATCATACCCTTGCTGTTTTAATATATAAGCACTGACAGCTGAATCAACTCCGCCAGAAAAACCAAGCAATACTCTCTTCTTCATTTGATGACCTCTTTTGAATCTAAAATGATAGTGAATGGACCATCATTTATAAGTGAAACTTTCATATCAGCATGAAAGATGCCAAATTCACAACGTGGATATTTTTTAGAGATTTCATCTTTAAAGTAATCATATAAAATAACACTTTCTTCTTTCCTTAAAGCATTTGTAAAAGAAGGTCTATTACCTTCTTTTAAAGAAGCATACAAAGTAAACTGAGAGACAGCTAGTATTTGTCCATCAATATCTTTTATTGAAAGACTAGTTAAGCCTCTATCATCAGGAAAGATTCTTGCTTTCAACAACTTATCAATCATTTTATCAACAATCGTTTTATTATCACTCAAAGTGAATCCTACAAAGATGACAAAACCTTTGTCAATTTTAGATACTTCTTTATCATCGACTGTAACTGATGCTTTCAAACATTCTTGTATTAAAAAAATCATATCTAAAATATTATAAATTATTTTTGTATTCATGGGCCTTTATTTTGTTAAAATAATTATCATGGAAATACAGATTGCTACTTTAAATGATTTAGATGAAATTTTAAAAATATACGAGGTAGCTAGAAATTTCATGAAAAGTCATAATAATCCTGATCAATGGAAAAATCATAATCCTAAAGTTGAAACTATTTTAAGTGATATAAAAAATAATAATCTATATATCATTAAAGAAAATAATTGTATTTGTGGTGTCTTTGCTTTAATTTTTGGTGATGATGCAACTTATAAAGTGATTGAAAAAGGAAATTGGTTATCAAATTCAAAATATGCGACTATCCATCGTTTAGCAAGCAATCAAAAAGTAAAAGGTATTTTTAATGAAGTGATTTCTTATTCATTATCTAAAATAAAACATTTGAGAATTGATACCCATAAAGATAATAAAGTAATGCAGCATTTAATTATAAAAGCTGGCTTTACATATTGTGGAATTATTTATGTTAATAATCACGAAGAAAGGCTTGCTTATGAGTTGATTTGCTGATTTTTTTATATTTAGCATGCATATATATAAAAAAAACATAATAAATCGCACTTTTTTATTATATATATCTTATAAATTTTTATGTTTTGTATTAAAATAATATAGTTAGAGATTTTTATAGGGGGTCCTATTTATGGAATACACAATCGAAACTCTTAATAGAATGGCAAAAGATATCAGAAATATCTCAGATTTTGCTCCAACTGTTGGTGTTGTTTTAGGAACAGGATTTAGTAATTTTGTCAATCATTTAGAAGATAATAAGTCTATCTTATTTAAAGATATTGAAGACATGCCTGAAACCACTAATCCTGCACATAAAGGTGAATTTGTCATCGGTAGATTTGCAGGTGTCAACGTTGTTTGCATGAATGGTAGACTTCATAATTATGAAGGTTATACTTCTCCTACTTGTGTTTTACCTGTTAGAGCCATGTGTCTTTTAGGTTTAAAAGGATTAGTTTTAACAAACGCTGCAGGTGCTTTAAATCCAAAATATAGACCTGGTGATTTGATGATTATCGAAGATCAAATTTCTCAATTTGTTCCTTCACCACTTATAGGAACTAATATTGAAGAACTTGGAACTCGTTTCCCAGATATGTCAAATGTTTATGATGAAAAGACTACCAAGAAAATATATGATGATGCTATCGAGATCGGTTTAGATGTTAAAAAAGGAACCTATATTCAATTCCGCGGTCCTCAATATGAATCAAAAGCTGAATCAAAACTTGCTCGTCTTTTAGGTGGTGATGCTGTTGGTATGTCAACAACAACTGAAGCTATTGCTGCTAAGCACATGGGTATTAAAACTGTCGGTTTCTCACTCATCACTAATTTTGCAAATGGTGCAATGGTCGATGCTGATGCTATCAGCGATGATGATGTTTTAAAAGTTGCTGCCAAAAACGAAAAAGAATATACAGCTTTGCTTGAAGTTTGCATCAAAAATTTAGCTAATGCCTAATATCGATAAACCTTTAGCTTTTAGGGTTAGACCAACCAAATTTGATGATGTTTTAGGTCAAAAAGAAGTTAAAGGTTTCTTAAATAACTTAATTAAAAACAATTCATTGGTATCAATGATATTTTATGGAAGCCCTGGAACTGGTAAAACAACAACCGCCAGGGCTTTTGCTAATTCATTCAATATTCATTCTATCAATTTGAATGCCGTAACTGATAATAAAGCAGTTATGGAGGAAGCTTTTAAAGAAGCTATCAGGTTCTACCCTACAATCATTATCATTGATGAATTTCATCGTCTTGATAAAGCTAAGCAAGATTTACTTTTACCGCATTTAGAGGATGGAGATTTTTATTTGATTGGTTCGACTACTTCTAATCCATTTATTTCAATAAATAGTGCAATCCGTTCTAGATGCAAACTTCTTGAATTTAAACCTCTTGATAAAGAAGATATTTATCTAGGTTTAAAAAGAGCTATTTCTTTAAAGGAAGGTTTAAATAATTCACGTCAATTTGATGATGATGCTTTAAAAGAAATTGCAAAATTGTCATCTGGTGATTTGCGTTTTGCTTATAATCAGCTTGAAGTGATTTCGCTTTCTTTTTTAAAAGAACATGTGATCAGTAAAGATGATGTAAAAGAAACTATCAAGTATGCAAATTATTTATCAGATAAAGATGATGATGAACATTATAATCTACTATCAGCTTTTCAAAAATCAATCAGAGGAAGCGATGTAAACGCTGCTATATATTATCTTGCAAGACTTATTAAAACAGGCGATATTGATTCAATAATAAGAAGACTTCTTATAACTGCATATGAAGATATTGGCTTAGCTAATCCTCAAGCAGTTGATAGAGCATATCAGGCCTGTGAAACTGCTTTAAAAGTCGGATTATCAGAAGGAAGAATCCCACTAGCATTTTCAGTAATTGACTTATCTTTATCTCCAAAATCAAAATCGAGTGAGATAGCTATTGATAATGCATTAAGTGAAGTTGAAAGCACTAGTTATGGTGTTAAAGAATATTTAAGAAATGTGGCAAATAACAAAGAAGATTATGACTACTCTGCTTCCGAACTTTGGTCAATAATTACTTATCTACCTGATGAAATTAAAGATATAGAATTTTATATTCCTTCCCAAACTGGTAAATATGAACGAGCTTTAAAAGAAAATTATGAGCATTTAAAAGAAAATCGAAAATTCTCATCAATCAATAAAGCTAAAGAATATTTAAATAAAAAGAAAACTAAAATTTAAAATTCAGATTTCTTTTAGCATTAATAACTTTTAAGAATCTTCCTTTAGTCCCTTTAATAGTCGACATAAAGAAAATATAGCCAATAACAGAGATGGCAATGATTTCACCAAGCACAACAAAACCAAAATTAGTCCAAAATAAGATAGGAACATTTTTTGAGCTCAAATCAGTTTCTAAAATAAATGTGAGTTCAGCACCAACAATTATTCCATTGATAACAGCAGGAATGAGTGTTGATAAAAATAAATGTTTACATAGTGACATCAAAAAAGCAGATATAAATGTTGCAAGAGTTCCAAATAACATATCAAGTAATGTAAGTCCCATTGTTACTGAATATATATTAGAAAGAAGACATCCTAAAGTTAATCCAATAATATAATTAGGATTAAAGAATGCAAGTATCATTAAAAATTCAGATACTCTAACCTGAAGCTGCCCATATGAACAAAAGAAAAAAGCATAAGTTAAAGCAACATACATGGCTGCTATTATGGCGTTTGTAGCAATGCTTTTAGAATCTAATTTAAAGCATGAGAAATATTCTTTAATAGCACTTTTTTTCTCTTCTTTTATCACTTCATTTATTTCTTCATTAGGTTTAAGCAAATCAATTTCTTTATCATTATCATTAAATTGGTTATTATCTATCATACATACCTCAATTAATTATTTTTATAAATTTCTTTGATTGAATCAATAAGTTCTTTTCTATCATTTTTATTTAATAAACAGTCCTTTTTATCAACATCAATGGTTATTACTGGACTCTCTTTATATGAATCATAAATAAATTTATCATAATCTTTCCATAAGAATTTATAATATGAAACTAGTTTATCATCTATTTCATATTCTCTTCCACGTTCTTTGATTCTTTTAATAACTGTATCAAAACTTCCTTTTAAATAAATCATAACATCTGGTTTTTTACTCTTCATTCCTTTGATGTCTTTCATCATTTCTTTTAATAAGTCAGTATATATCTCAAGTTCTAAATCTGAAATTCTTCCCAGTTCATGATTTTTTAAAGCAAAATAATGATCCTCATATATTGATCTATCTAAAACAGCATTATCAAATTCTAAGGCTTCTTTAATTGATTTATATCTTGAAGAAAGAAAAGTTAATTGAAGCAAAAACGGATATCGTTTTTTTTCAATCTCTTCATCAGTTGATGAATAATATAATGGAAGAACCTTATTGTCATCGACCTTTTCATAATAGACAGGTATTTTAAATTCATCTGCAATCAAGTTTGCAGTAGTTGTCTTACCTAAACCAATCATGCCACCAATTACTATCATTTTGTAATCCTTTCATTATTTTAATTAATTTTTTTATTTATGTTATAATTTTTACATGGAGGAAATAACATGGAAAAACATCATTTCAAGTGCATCCTTTGTGGATACATCTATGAAACTGAAGATGAAGAACTTCCCGATGATTTTGTTTGCCCATTATGTGGTGCTGGTAAAGATCAATTCGAGAAGATTGATTAATCTTTATTAACAGGTGGTCTTAATATTAAGACCACTTTTTTTAATATTGACCATCATTCATCTTATACTTTTCATCCTCATTAGGATATTGTGCATAGATGACTGCCCAACGTGAATTTTTGATTCCAAAACAATCCTCATAGATTCTAACATATAAAGAATATTCAACAAATGGGTCACCAATAAATTCTAAGTATGAATTTGGATTAATATAAGAGAAAGTTCTGTTTTCAAATTTATTATAGATATTTAATGAATTTCTGACTTTGAATATATCTTTAGCTATTCCTTCAAGAGCAAAGCCATAATTGAATTTTCCACGCCTTGGAACAACAACTTTTAAATCTTTACCAGTTGCAAAAGTCAGCTTTCCTTTATGAAGTCTACCAGTATAAACAAATTCTTCAGTATTAAAAATAGAATTATTCCATCTCATTTTATGAACTAAACCAAAGCTTTGCTCAATCATATACATATGATTTTCACTATTATTTAAATCCAAGCTTTTAATCGTTCGGTTTTTATCAGGTGTAGTTATATAATTGTTATTCATCTTGTGACCTCTTTTTATATAAATATAATAACACAAATAACAACTTTATACATGCTCTTTATAGATTGAATTTAAATATAATCATTGCATATTATGTAATAGCTGTAAATAACTATTTATTTTTTTAATATTTGTTGAAAATTATGCTATGCATGGAGATTCATCTATGAAACAAACATCATTACAGAAGTTAATTAATTTAAAAAATAATAAAAAATAGTCTTTAATTATTTGATAGCAAAGCAAATTGGTAAAACTCTTCAAAACAAAAATATTTTAAAAATAATTATGAATATAATTATGATCAAAAACTGATTGCACTATCATTTTATTTTGTCCCATTTATTTTACAAGATCATACAAAATATAATTATTAAATAACCGATTTAAATTCTAGTGCAAATTTTTGCCTAAAAGGCATTTTTTTGCATTAGCATTCAAATTATAATAAAATATATATGAGGTAAATTATGGAGATTAAAAGAGATAAATACTTAGCTGAGCTAATTGATTCAATTGGAAATGGATTAGTTAAAGTAATTGTTGGTGCTAGAAGATGTGGTAAATCATATTTGTTATTTAATTTGTTTGAAAAATATCTTTTAGCTAATGTAACTGATAATGAACATATTATTAAAATTAATTTTGATGCTTTTGAAAACTTGAAATTAACAAAGGCTGAAGAATGTTATAAATACCTCATTTCTAAAATTAAAGATGATAAGCAGTACTTTTTTCTTCTTGATGAAATACAATTACTTGAAAATTTTGAATCTATTCTTAACAGTTTTTTAAATAAAAATATCGATATTTATGTAACTGGATCTAATTCCAAGATGTTATCTAGCGATATTGCAACTGAATTTCGTGGCCGAGGTTGGTTAATTAATGTTTTCCCGTTATCATTTAATGAATTTAAATCTGCCAAATCAAATTTAAATTATGATGATGCTTTTGAAGAATATTTTACATATGGAGGAATGCCCTACATCATTGAGCTAAATTCGTCAAAAGATAAAATTAAATATTTAAAAAATCTATATTTAGAAACATATTTAAAAGACATCATTGAAAGAAATAAGTTAAGAAAGGATGATAATATTGAAGAATTATTACCAATATTAGCTTCTAATATTGGCTCATTTACTAATGTGCATAAGATTGCATCAACATTTGTTTCAATTAATAAAAAGCAAATTTCTGATCACTCAATATCAAAGTACCTAAGCTATCTTGAAGATGCTTTCATACTATATCGAGCAAAAAGATATGATATTAAAGGTCGAAAATATATAGGTGCTAACGATAAATATTACTTTGCCGATTGTGGAATTAGAAATGCAATTTTAAATTTTAGACAAACTGAACCAAGTCATTTAATGGAGCAAATACTTTACATTGAGTTATTAAATAGAGGTTATTCAGTCGATGTTGGCGTTGTTGAAACAAGGGAAACTAAGACAAATGAAAGAAAATATGTCGAGGTTGATTTTGTTTGCAATTTAGGTAGTCAAAAACTATATCTACAATCAGCCTATCAAATTAATGATAATAAAAAATTACAACAAGAATTAAGACCATTTAAAAATATTGATGATTCTTTCAAAAAAATTGTCGTTGTAGGTGGAAAACTAAAACCATATTATGATGATTATGGAATTTTGCATATGGGTCTGTATGATTTTTTAGAGAATGATAATTATTCATTCTAGTGCAATTTTTTGCCTAAAAGGCATTTTTTTGCATTAATTAATAACATATGATTACATATTTATTCTATACAATAAAGTCACATATCTTATATTGTTTAAACAAAAAAAGCGCAATTTAAACTGGAAGTAATCTAGCAAAACTACGCTTTTAATTTAACCATGATAATCTAATAAATATCATGTGAATTTGCTTTAGTGGTGGCCCAAGGCAGGATCGAACTGCCGACACCAGCATTTTCAGTGCTGTGCTACTGCCAACTGAGCTATCGGGCCATTTACAAGCGGTTTATATTTTAATAAAAATATTATTTTTTTTCAAGGGTTTTTATTTTGTTTTTATAACTAGTTATTAAAATAGCATTAAAATAGTACATTTTTAGTAGTTTTTTAGTATTTTATATTCTTAAATAACTTCATTTATTTTATAATATTTGAGTGAAAATATATCTGAGCGTGCATGATATTGTCGATACTTTAGAACGAAAAGGTCATCTTGATAATCGCATTTTTAATCTTTCAACAATGCAAGAAGGAAGTAGAATTCATTCTGATTATCAAAAGAGGAAAGATCCTTCTTGGATCTGTGAGTATCCAATCAATTATTATCATCATTTTAAAGAATTTGATATCTATGTTTTTGGTAGGGCCGATGTCGTCAAATTGTCTCCTTCTTTAATTGTTGAAGAGATCAAATCCACAGTCTCTGATTTAGATGAGTTTGCTTTAACTAATGCTTCATGGCATTTAGCTCAAGTCATGTTTTACGCTTATTGTATTTGCTCTAAAAACGATTACAAAGAAGCAACTGTTTTATTAACATATTTAAAGCAAGGTAAAAGTAAAGACATCAAGCAAATTGAAAAGAAAGTGACTTTTAATATTTTACAAGACTTTGTTGATGATTTATTAAATAGATATCATCGCTTTTTATTAAAAAAACTTAGGTATAAAGAAGAAAGGCAAGATTCGATTATCAAATTTTTAAAGTTTCCTTATGAGAATATTAGAGTTGGTCAACAAAACGTCATAAATAGAATTGAGAAAGTCATTGATGATGAAGAAAATCTTTATATTGAAGCACCAACTGGAACTGGTAAAACAATTGCTACCTTGTATCCAGCTATTAAAAAAATGGGTGAAAATAAAGTTGATAATATTTTCTATTTAACAAGTAAAAACATTATTAAAGAAGTAGCCATGAATACTTTGAATACTTTAATTGAGCAAGGTTTAAAATTGAAATCGCTTGAAATAACTAGTAAAGAAAATATTTGTTTTAATGATAAAAAAGGTAGATGCAATCCTGATGAATGTCCTTTTGCTAGAAACTATTATGATAAATTATTTGATTTATCATTTGAAATGCTCGATATAAATGATCTATTAAATAGAGATACAATTACTGCTTTTTGCTACAAACATAAAATGTGCCCATATCAATTCCAATTAGATTTATCTAAATATGCTGATGTTACTGTTATGGATTATAACTATATCTTTGATTATCATCATGATTTGACTCTAGATAATATTAGAGAAGAAAAACTTAAGGTTATTACTCTAATTGATGAATGCCATAATCTTCCTAAAAGAGTCAAAGATATGTATTCAGATACTTTATCTATTTTTGATGTTAAAAAAGCTAAATCATATTCTCGAGGAATATTTTTTAGAAAGTTTGATTCAACTATCGATAAATTACTGATCTCATTTAAAGCACTACCTATAAGTTATGATGACATAAATAATATTAAAAATAACATCTCTATTTTAGATGAGATACCGCTCAGTTTTTTATCAATACTTGAAGATACCATCTCTATATTAAAAGATCTTATCAAAAAACATTCTGATTTAATTATTGATGAACTATTAGATTTTTTCTATAAATTAAATAATATCTATTATCTTCTTACTGATTCAAATAAAAACAATCGTAAAAATTGCTACATCATCTATTTGATATTATTTAAAGGTGAAATTCAATCAATCAAGATACTCAATTTAAATTCAACTCCTATCATCAAAGAAGTATGTGAATACTTTAAATCAAATATCTTTTTTTCAGCCACTTTATCCCCTAAAAATTATTATAAAGAACTATTAGGTGGCGATAAAAATAACAGCGATGATTTACTTTGTGTATCTTCACCTTTTGATAGGGATAACAGGCTAGTTCTAATTGATAAAAGGTATTCTCTTAAATATGCCGATAGAAATAAAACTTTAAGAGATGTATTTATAGATTGCTTATCTGTTATTTTAGCAAAAACTGGAAATTATTTTATATTCTGTCCATCATTTGAATATTTAAATAATTTAGTTAAATTATTTGAAAAATACATTGATGATTATGATTATGAACTTCTTTATCAGCAACAAGGAATGGATTTAAAATCTAGAGATGACTTTTTAAAAAGATTCACTTTGAAAAACAATCAAACAACTATTGGTATTGTTGTTTTAGGAGGTGTCTTCTCTGAGGGTGTTGACCTATTTGGAGATAGCTTGATTGGTTGCATTGTCATATCGGTTGGTCTTCCTTTAATATCATTTGAAAAAGATCAAGAAAAAATAGCCTTTGATAAATTATCTAGTGAAGAAAATAAAATAAATGGATTTGACTATGCTTATTCATATCCAGGTATAAATAGAGTTTTGCAAGCAGGCGGTAGAGTCATCAGAAGCGAATATGATAAAGGAATTATTTTATATATTGATTCAAGATATTCATATTCGCTATATAAAAATATCATTGAAGAAATATATCCAGATTATATAAGTGTTAAAGATACAAAGAGTTTGCAAGAAATAGTTAAAGAATTTTGGAGGAAACATCATGAAATATAAAAAAGAAAACATCAGAAATTTCTCAGTCATCGCCCATATTGATCATGGTAAATCAACGTTATGTGATCGCATTCTTGAAAAAACTGGCACTGTTTTAAGCCGCGATTTACAACCACAACTTTTAGATGACATGGACATTGAAAGAGAACGTGGTATCACTGTCAAATTAAATGCAGTCTCAGCTACTTATAAAGCTAAAAATGGTGAGGAATATCTTTTTAATTTAATCGATACTCCAGGGCATGTTGATTTTACTTATGAAGTCTCTAGATCACTTCGTGCATGCGAGGGAGCTTTACTCATTGTTGATGCAACACAAGGAGTTCAAGCACAGACTTTAGCAAATGGTTATTTAGCAATTGATAATGGTTTAAAACTCCTCCCTGTCATCAATAAAATAGATCTACCATCTGGTGATGTTGAAAGATGCCAGCTTGAGCTGATTGACACCTTAAATATTGATCCAGATGATTGTTCCTTAGTATCAGCTAAAACTGGTGTTGGTATTGAAGATTTGCTAGAAAATATTGTCAATAAGTTACCGGCACCTAAAGGTGATATCAATAAGCCTTTGCAAGCTTTGATTTTTGATTCTAAATTTGATTCATATAAGGGTGTTATTGTGCAAATTAGAGTATTTGATGGTGAAGTCAAAGTAGGAGATAAAATTAAATTCTTATCTAATAATGTTGTTTATCAGGTCACTGAACTAGGTATCAGAACTCCTAAAGAAGTAAAAATGGACTCCCTTCATGCTGGTGAAGTCGGATATCTTTGTGCATCAATAAAAACGATTAAAGACGTATCAGTTGGTGACACAATCACTTTAGAAAATCAAAATGCAGAGCCAATCAAAGGTTTTAGAAAAGCAACACCTATGGTCTTTGCTGGTCTTTATCCTAGCGATAATCAAGATTTTGAAAATCTTCATAACGCTTTAGATAAATTATCTCTCAACGATTCATCGCTTGTCTATGAGCCTGAAACTTCAATTGCTTTAGGTTCCGGTTTTAGATGTGGTTTTTTAGGTCTTCTTCACATGGAAGTCATCCAAGAAAGACTTGAGCAGGAATATGATTTAGATATTTTATGTACGGCACCAAGTGTTGTTTACGAAGTTGAATTTTCTGATGGCAATATTGAATTTATTTCAAATCCAGCTGATTTTCCAAAAGATAGAACCAAAATTAAAACAACTAAGGAACCTTTTGCAAACGTCGAAATTATGCTGCCTAAAGAATTTGTCGGTAATGTCATGACCCTTTGTCAAAATAAAAGAGGTATTTATAAAGTCATGGATTATATTGATGAGACTAGAGTTTTGCTCAAATACGAAATGCCTTTATCAGAAATTGTTTTTGATTTCTTTGATCGTTTAAAATCAGTTTCACAAGGTTATGCATCTCTTGATTATGAGCTGATTGGAAATAGAGTGTCAGATGTTGAAAGAATGGATATTTTATTAAATGGTGAGCCTGTGGATGCTCTAACTATGGTCTTATATAGGCCAACTGCCTATCAACGTGCTAAAGCAATTGTCAATAAATTAAAAGATGTCATCCCAAGACAACAATTTGAAATACCTGTTCAAGCTGCTTTTTCAAATAGAATCATTGCAAGAGCTGATATTAAAGCTGTAAGAAAAGATGTTCTTGCTAAATGTTATGGTGGTGATATTTCAAGAAAGAAGAAACTTCTTGAGAAGCAAAAGAAGGGCAAAAAGAGAATGAAAGAATTTGGTAAAGTGCAAGTTCCACAAGAAGCTTTCATTGCCGTATTAACTGTTGATGAAAATGATTAGAAAGGAGATATTATGAAAGACATTGATTTTATTAATAAATATAGTGAGACACATTATGCTAATAAAAAAGAATTAGAGGTTCTTTTTAATGAAGATGAACTCAGTAAAAAGTGGAATGAAATTCTAAATTATCGAAACTGTTTTAAAGTTGAAACTGATATCAAAGACGCATCTTCTTATTCTTATTCAATCATCATCAATAATACTTTAAGAAATTATTCATATAACTTAGATACTTCACTTTTAAAAAATGAAATTCTCATATCATCATTTGATGATAATAAAAAAGCACATGTCTTAAAAAATTATAAAGAAAAACTTATTGACTCAGCTATCAGATATTATCAGATAAGTAATATGAGTAATAAAATTAAAGAGAATATTCTTTCAAATAACGCTGAACAAATTCCTTTAAAGTTTGAAATAATCAATTCTTTAGCTAAAGCATTTGATTATGCTGTTAATGAAAATGTTTCATTAAAAGATGCTGTTTTTAATATTTATTTAATTCTTTCTAACGATAGTGAAGTCACCTTTAGAAATAGTGAAAAACAAGATTTTTCAAATGTTGTTTATACTGAAGTTGCAAATATCAAAAGAAACTTTGATAGTTTCATTTCTTATCTTGAAAATAATGATGTTGAAAGTTCTCTGCTTTGTCTTGCAACCATTTTCTTTTTTATAACTAATCAACCTTTTTCTTCTTTCAACGAAGAAATTGCAAGTCTTACTTGTTACCTTATTTTAAAACGAAGAGGCTACATGCTATCATCATTTCTTCTTGATTTCTCATCAATCTGTTTTGCTTCTTCTAAAACCATGCAAGAGAAAATAATTGATTCCCAAAATTCACTGGACTTAACTTATTTTATTTATTATACATTCCCATATCTCATCCAAGATCAAAAAAACATCACTGAATATTTATTGACTATTAAAGATGAAATTGATAGTGAAGCTCTTTCTACTGATATTCAAAAAACAATCCTTCCTGAATTCAAAGAAGAAATCAATAAAGATGAGATCTTAAATAAAACTGAAAAACTTCTTCAACTTTATCCTGTTTTAAAAAGAAAAGAAGCTCATTTTTATGTGACTCATTGTACTATTGGTTTAAATTATACAATCTCTCAATTTCAAAAATTTGAAAATACTGTCTATGAGACGGCTAGAACCAGCATGGATGCTTTAGCTACTTTAGGCTTTTATAATAAAAAACATATTGGAAACAAATATGTTTATTCACCTGTTGTTATAACTTCTAAATAAAATGATTTCTTCTTTATATATTCACATTCCTTTTTGCGATCATATCTGCTCATATTGTGATTTTGCAAAGGTGGAATCAAAATATTTTGATCAAAAAAAATATTTAAACAAACTTTTTGATGAATTCAATTCATATGCAATTTTAGATAATAGCTTAAAGACCATTTATATAGGAGGAGGAACACCATCAGCTTTAAATGAAGAAGAATTAGAATACTTATTATCTTTTTTTTATGGCCATTTTAAAAATGTTGAAGAATTTACTTTTGAAGCTAATCCTGAGTCATTAACTTTAAATAAAATCAAAATACTTAGTAAATATCATGTAAATCGGGTTTCACTTGGTGTTGAAACTACTGATGTAGAAGGGATTAAGCTTTTAAATAGAAAACATACTATTATTGATGTTATAAAAGCTATTAAAAATCTAAAAGATAATAATATTACTAATATCAATTTGGATTTTATTTTTGGCTATCATAATCAAACAATCTATTCTTTAAATAAAGATATTGATTTTGCTTTATCTTTAGATGTGACTCATCTTTCTTTTTATTCACTGATTATTGAAGATAATACTCTTTTAAAGATAAAAGGTTATCAAGAAGAAGATGAAAATCTGTTATCCGATATGTATAATCTGATAAATAGGAGACTAAATAAATCAGGTTTTAAGCATTATGAAGTATCTAATTATGCAAAAGAAGGTTATAAATCAATTCATAATCTCACTTATTGGCTAGATAAAAATTATTATGCAATCGGTTTAGGAGCATCTTCATATATAAATGATAAAAGAATAAAAAATACGATGTCCATCAATAATTATTTAAACGGAATCATTAAAAGAGATATCGATATAATTGATTTTACTTCCTTAAAAGAAGAATACATCATGCTCCATTTTCGTCTACTTGATGGTATTGAATATAAAGAATATCAAAGCATTTTTAAAACTGATTTTAAAACTGAGCATCATAAGGCTATCTTGAAAAATAAAGATTTATTAAATATAAATGATGAGTCAATTTCCATTAAAGAAAATTACTTCTTTATTATGGATCAAATAGTTATTGACTTTATTTAAAAAAACTTCATCTCAAACTATATATTTTTTGAGGTGGAAATATGAATAATTTTATAAAGATTATAAAAATAAGATGGTTAGATTTTTTAATCATCTTAATTTCAAGTGTGCTTCTTCTTTTTATCCTTAAGAAAATGCCATATGCTTTAACTTCATCGATAATAAATTTGATTCTATCTTTGCTCATTTTGACAGCTATAAATAAAATCGATACTGAGGAATATAAAAAGATATCGGCGTATGAATTTTTTTCTTCATTATTATCAGCTATAAATCGAAACTTATCCTTTAAAAATAGTTTTGATATTTCTAACAAGTATCTTCTTTCTTATCATGAGATTTTACCATATGATTCTTTTTTAGAAATAAATGAATTCAAATATCTTGGCGAGTATGAAACCAATCTTCTTCAAGTCATTGATGATGAAAAACACAATCAAGTCCACTTATCAAATTATAATCTTTTGATCAATAGACTCGAAAATGATATTCAAGATAAAAAGAAAAAAAATGATAAATTCAATCATCTTTTAACTTTTTCTTCTAGTTTAATTATTCTTTTCTTTTTAGCATTAGTCATCTTAAGATTTACCATCTTTGTAAATACAACCTACACTTCTTTAGCAACAGATATTATTTTAACTTTATTTTCATTTATAGTTCCAATCAATTTTTTTATAAATTATCTATTAAGGAGGAATTAAATGCTTTCAAAATTAAAATCTTTATTTTCTTTTAAAAAGAAAAATAATTCAAATATAAAAAAAGACGCTGCCACTAACTTTGAAATTATCATCTATTTCTTAATTATCATTTTCTTTTCAATTTCAATATATTACTTTTTTAAAAATGTCTTACTCGTATTACTTACAGCTATAACAATAGCTATTTCACTTCTTGCTTTTAATAATATTTTTTCATCAAATAAAAATTTAAAAAAAGAAGAATTATATAATCGAATTGATTTCTATAAGAAATTTGTTCTCTATTCTTCTTTAAATACTTCATATAGCGAAGGGCATAAACTTGCTATCAATAATTTAGAAATATCTTCTCTGCAAGAAGAATTAAAAAATAAACTTGAATCAAATAGTAATGAGAGTCTTTTACCACTTACAAGAAATAGAGAAGAAATTATTCTTCTTGATAATTTATATTATGGATTGAATAATGATGACCTGACAGATATTGAAGCAATTAATGTCTCTGAAAAACTGTTAAATGATTTTATTAATAAAGTAGATAGCAAGAAAACAACTTTTAATAAAGCATATGTTTTTATACCATTTATTCTTACAATTTTCCTAAGTGTAGTCTTCTTTACAAATTGCAAATAATTTCACGTGAAATTATTTTAAGTTTTCATCTTATTGTTAAAAAATGCGATATATAGTATAATTTTCAAGCTGTAATTAAATAATAGAGGTTATATAAATATGGACATTATTGATGATTTAGAAAGAAGAGGCTTGCTTGATAGTTTCTCTAATAAAGAAAAAATACATGAATTATTAAAGACTAAACAAACAATTTATTGCGGATTTGACCCATCTTTTACCTCCTTACAACTTGGTAACTTTGTTATGATTGCTCTTTTACAAAGACTTCAAAAAGCTGGTCATAAAATAATTGCTGTTTTAGGTGGTGCTACTGGTATGATAGGTGATCCTAGCGGTAAGAAAGCCGAAAGAAAGTTCCAAGATGAAGAAACACTTTTTAAAAATGCTCAGGCTATTGGAATTCAACTTGCTAAATACATCGACACTTCTGATCCTGAAAAAGGCGTTATTGTCAACAACTATGATTGGTGGTCTAAAATCAATGTCATCTCTTATTTAAGAGATTATGGTAAAGCTATCCAAGTAAATTACATGTTAAATAAAGAGATTGTTAAAAATAGATTAGATGTTGGTATTTCATATACTGAGTTTTCATATATGCTTCTTCAGAGTGGTGACTTCAGACATTTATATGACAACTATCACTGCACCATTCAAATAGGTGGTGGTGATCAATGGGGTAATTTGACTACCGCATTAGACTTTGTTAAGAAGACTCGTGAAAGTGCTAAAGATGAATGTGAAGTATTTTCAATCAAATTGATAACTGATTCACAAGGTAGAAAATTTGGAAAAAGTGAATCAGGTGCTCTCTACTTAGACAAGAACTTCACTAGTCCTTATCATATTTATCAATATTTTATGAATGTTGGAGATGAAGAAGTAGAGAAGTATTTGAAAATTTTTGATTCAAGAAGCGTTGATGAAATTGAAGAGATTGTTAAACAGCATAATGAAAGAAGAGAGTTACGTCTTGGTCAAAAAGAGCTTGCTAAAGTTTTAGTAACTATGATTCACAGCGAAGATGAAGCTAAACGATGTGAAAAAATGTCGACTGCTTTATTTAAAGATGATTTCTCAGATTTGAAAGCCGATGATTTAAAGCAATTGACTGATGGCCTTGTTGTTGTTAATAAAGATAACGATATTTCCTTAATGGACGCTTTAATTGAAACTAAACTTGCCTCATCAAGAAGAGAAGCACGCGACTTTTTAAATAATGGTGCTATTAAAATAAATGGAAATAAAGAAGCTGATTTAGAAAGAATCCTAACTAAAAATGATATTTTAGATGGTGGATATATCTTTTTAAAACGCGGCAAGAAAAACTATGCCGTCGTTTTGATGAAATAATTATTTCTTTAAAAAATCTTTAATTTTAGAAGTCACTTCATCATTTAATGAATAATACATTCTTTTATTCTCTTTCACGTTAGAAATAAAAGAATGTATTTTTTGATTATCGTTTTCTTTTAATAATTCCTTATATTCTTTTTTTAATAGTGAATAATTATCTTGACTTTTTTCTGTCAAAATTGAATTATGTCTTCCTTTTTCATTTATATATATTTTAATATTATCTTTTTTACATCTTAAAAGTTTATATGCAAGTGAATGCTTATAAAAAACTATCTGATCATTTTTAGCATGAAATATTAAAATAGATGTTTTTTTATTTTTAAGAATCATTTTTTTTGAACTCTCATCATTTCTTCTTCCTAGAAGAAGTTTAGTTGACAAAGTTATAACTGGATAGAGAAAATAAGCTAGTGTTTTATTATTTAACATCAATAAGTCTCTTCCAGCAACAGAGGCTGAAAGTGGTGCACTTCTGATGATTGCACTTTTAATTTCTTGATGCTTTTTTAAAGCACAAGAAACGGCATAGCCACCCATTGAATGACCATATAATAATAAGTCTAAATTTTCATTAATATTTCTTTTTTTTACATCATCTATAACCTGATTTAAAACATAAATAGAATTTGCAAGTGAGATTTGATTTTCACCTTCTGATAATCCAACACCATAATTATCAAAAGCAAGCACTTTGTAACCAAGTGATGTTAAAAATTCAATATCAAGTAGATATTGAATATGGCTTCCCCATAATCCATGTGATAATATGATAAAACCTTTATATTCTTCCTTATATAAATTTGAAGTATATATAAAACCATTAATTTTAGCTTTTTTATAATATGTATAATATTCACTTCTATTTAAATCAGGACAGTCTTCGTATTTAATATATAAATCATTATCTGGATCATAGCCGCGTTTTAAAAATAATTTACTATTTGCTAAAAAAACAATAATAATAGCAAAAGCTAGATAAAAGAAGATGATAGTTGCTATAACTACAATAAGTATTTGCCACCAATTCATATGAAAATTATAAATTATTTTTACATTTCTTCAATAAATTTAAATAAAAAAGCGAACTTTCAATAATAAATTTAGCACTCAGACCTTGTAAGTGCTAAAAAACCGTTTATAATATATCTGGTTGGAGGATAAAATTATGAATAATGAACAAAAATATACAAATAAAGTAATAGAAGCAATAAATAAAGGTTTTGAATTATCAAAGGAAAAATCATTACCTTGTTTTGATGTACCAGAATTACTGCGAGTTCTTTTTGATCAAGAAAACTCAATGTATGTAAACGTCTTAAATAAAATAGGTATTGATGAAAAGGAAGTTTCACAGCTCATTACCAAAGCCATTGATGATACTGCTAAAACTTCAGCAAGCAATGAAATAACTCAATCCAGTGATATTTCAAATATTTTATATAATGCCGTCAAATATCAAAAAGAGATGCAAGATGATTATATGTCTATTGAACATCTTCTTTTAGCACAATTTGATTGTAAACATTCATTAATTGCTAAATTAAAGCAAATTAAAGACTATACAAAGGATAATTTTTTAAAAAGTATAAAACAAATCAGAGGTAATCAACACGTCACAAGTGATGAACCCGAAAATCAATATGAAGCTTTAAAAAAATATGGTCGTGATTTAGTTAGCGATGTTGCAAAAGGAAAAATAGATCCCGTTATTGGAAGAGATAATGAGATCAGAAGAATGATGGAGATTCTGTCAAGAAAAAGCAAAAATAATCCTATTTTAATAGGCGATCCTGGTGTCGGTAAAACAGCTGTTGTTGAAGGTTTAGCATGGCGTATTTTTAAAGGTGATGTTCCTGAATCACTAAAAAGAAAGACCATCTTTGAACTAGATGTTGCCTCTCTTGTTGCAGGTGCTAAATATCGTGGTGAATTTGAAGAGAGATTAAAAGCTGTCATGAAAGAAGTGACTGCATCAAATGGTGATATCATTTTATTTATTGATGAAATCCATACTCTGATCGGTTCAGGACAAAGTGGTGAATCATCACTTGATGGTGCTAATATTTTGAAACCTCTTCTTGCCCGTGGAGAGCTTCATTGCATTGGTGCAACAACCATGAATGAATATCGAAAATACATTGAAAAAGATCCTGCTTTTGAAAGAAGAATGCAGAAAATTATAGTTGATGAGCCTACTGTTGAAGATACCATTGCTATCTTAAGAGGTATCAAAGATAGATATGAACAGCATCATGGTGTCTCAATAACTGATGATGCAATCATTTCCGCAGTCACCTTATCAAAAAGATATATAACTGATCGTTTCTTGCCTGATAAAGCAATTGATTTAATCGATGAAGCTTGTTCAAAAGTAAGAATGCAAATTGATACTATGCCTGAAGAGCTTGATGAAGTCACTAGAAAGTTGATGCAACTTCAAATTGAAAAAGTCTCACTAAAAAATGATGATAGTGAAAATGCTATTAAACGCAAAGAAGAAATGGAAAAAGAAATTTCTTCTTTACAGTGTAAAAAAGATGAATTAACCAGCAAATGGCAAGCTCAAAAAGCAATCAACGAAAGACTTAAAGAAACTAAAAAAGAAATTGATAGGAATAATCTTCTTCTTGATAAATATATGTCCGAAGCAAATTACTTAGAAGCTGCTAAGCTTCAAAACGAGATTCTTCCTACACTTAAAGCTAAATTGAGTAAAGAAAAAGAAGAATGTCAAAAAGATGAAGCTGCTTCCGATGTTGTAACATCTGATACAATTGCAAATGTCATCTCTAGTTGGACAAGAATCCCAGTCAGTAAATTGACTCAAAGTGAGAGAACTAAAATCCTTTCACTTCCACAAGAGCTTGAAAAGAGAGTCATTGGCCAAGATGAAGCAATCAAACAAATTTCTGATTCAATTTTAAGAAGTAGAGCTGGATTATCAGATCAAAATAGACCTATAGGTTCATTTCTATTTTTAGGACCAACAGGTGTTGGTAAAACTGAAGTAGCTAAAGCTTTAGCTGAACAATTATTTGATAGTGAAAAACATATCATCAGAATTGATATGTCCGAATATATGGAAAAATATTCCGTCTCACGTCTTGTTGGTGCTGCTCCTGGTTATGTCGGTTATGAACAAGGTGGTCAACTTACTGAACAAGTAAGACGCAACCCATATTCAATTGTTCTATTTGATGAGATTGAAAAAGCCCATCCTGATGTTTTCAATATCTTGCTTCAAGTACTTGATGATGGTAGGTTAACTGATTCACAAGGTAGAACTGTTGATTTTACAAATACAATCATCATCATGACATCTAACTTAGGTAGTCAATTCCTTCTTGAAGGAAATACTGAGAAAGAGAAAGGTGAAGTATTAAATCTTTTAAAATCTACATTTAGACCTGAATTTTTGAACAGAATTGATGAGATTATTATGTTTAATTCTTTAAATAAAGATATGACGCATAAGATAATTGAAAAATTCTTAAATCAATTGAAAGCTAGATTAAATAGTAAGGAAATTACTTTTAATTATGATGACAAAGCTGTGTCTTATCTAGACAAATACTTTGATCAAACATATGGTGCAAGACCACTTAAAAGAGCTATTCAAAATGAAGTTGAAGATCAGATTGCATACGATATCTTATCTGATAAAATCACCAAATCAGTCAATGTATCAGCTAAAGATAATCATTTGACTTTCTTAGAAAAATAAGGGCAATTTGTATTCAGCTTACACTCTTTACAATTTGGAGAAATAGCTTTGCAAATATTTCTGCCAAACAAAATTAGTTGCCTATGAAAATTGATGCTAGAATCAGGAAACTTCTTTTCTAAATCAACTGATATAAGACTTGGGTTATCACTTTTTGATAGCTCAAGTCTTTTTGCTATTCTTTGAATATGTGTATCAACTGGTATCACTTTTTTATTATATAATTCGCCTAAAATTACTTTAGCTGTCTTATAGCCAACTCCATTTATAGTTATTAATTTGTCAAAACTATCAGGAACTTTTTGATTGTATTCATAATACACTTTATTAACAGCATCCATGACATAATTAGTTTTACTTTTTGCAAGACCAAGTATTGATATAATCTTATAGATATCATCATAACTGGCATCTTTCAGTTTTTCTAAACTATCATATTTAGAAAACAAAATACTAGTTACTTCATTGACTTTCTTATCTGTGGTTTGAGCTGATAATATAACAGCAATCAATAACTCATAATCATGATTATGCTTTAAAAAGCATTCAGTTTTTGGATAAAGATTATTCAAATAATCTAATAATTCTTTTTTATTTATCACTTTCTTTCATCCAGCCAGAGGTATCAATTTCATCATTTACATTATTTTCTTCACTTTTATTTTCTTCAGTTAATAGACCATTAACTAAATTTGCATTGAATTTTTTATTATTTAGCATCGACTTTTTGATCGCATCAATTATGTCATCTTGTAGATAACCAGCTTTTAGCCATCTTGAAACATATTCTTTTTCAATTATAGTAAGTGTTTTATTAGCTAGTTTTTCAACTTCAGTGAAGAAATTATCATCATTTGTTGAAACAATATTGCTTGCTAAATAAAAGTCTTTGATAGCATCTAAGATGACTAATTTCTTGAATTCTTCAATTGAAATTGATGATTTATTATCTTTCTCAACTATTTTAAAAATATTCTTTTTATATAATTTAGCAATCGAAGCATCAATTTTTTCTTTACTGATGTTATTTGAAAAATATGGAATTAATATATTGCAAGTAATAATCGATATACCATTATTTATAAGTTCATCACTTTTTAAAATGACTAGTAGATCAATTTCATTTAAAGAATAATTTAAATATCTTTTTATTAACAGATGTTCAAAATTAAAATCACTATAATTCAAATCCATAATCTTCTCCTTTCAAAGCTTCAATTATCTTTTTTCGATAAGATGATTTTTTAATTTCTTCAATAACCTTTTCTCTTTTTAAATGTGAAATATATTTTTTATTCCTTATTAATGACTTATTTAATTTATCATCAACTATCAAATTAAGTTCATAAATAAATCGATATGCTCTAATTATTCTTAAAGGGTCCTCTTTAAGTCTAATATCTGGATCACCAATCATTTTTAATTTTTTATTTAAAATGTCATCAATGCAAGTAAGATTATCTAATAAATTATAATTTTTATCCATATATAATGCATTGATTGTAAAGTCTCTTCTTTTAAAATCTTCTTTATAA
>CALBLI010000070.1 GCA_937896065.1 uncultured Caryophanales bacterium
AAATACAATCTATTAATAAAATTAGTATGCGTAATTGCTAAAGAGTACTTGCATAGTTTGTAAATGTAGTCTTTTCTAAGCTATAATATATATGTATGCTCAATTTGATTCCTGAATATTATTTAATCGATAATACACTAAAAAAAAGTGTTAGTTTTAAAGAGGCGTGTTTTAAAGTGAGAACATCAACTTACATGTCATCAGCAACTTCTAAATCACTTGCTTACAATTGTAAAATAACACTATCTCATTATTTTTCATTAACATATCAAATATTTTCCATATTTGATAATCTTAATATTGAAAATAAGGAAACACGTTTTCTTTTAGTATATTTAACCCACATAAAATATTTAAAAGATGATTTAAATGAGCTAAAAGAAAGTTTTGCAAATGAAATTAATGAACTTCATTTAAATTTAGATAAAAATGATTTTACTAAACTTTTAAATTGCAAAGAGCAAAAATTAACAAACGAAAATAAGTTACTATTATTATCTTTAAAATATGAATTACCACTATTTTTACTTGAAATCTTGATGAAGAAATATAAGAAAGAAGAATTATTATCCATCATTAAGAATTTGCATGGAAAAGAAAGATACCTATATATAAATAATGGTGAAAATGAAATAGTCAATGAGAAATTATCAGCATATCTTTGTCCTTCTATCACATCATTAAATTTATTATCAGGTAAAATTGATAATTCTTCTCAACTTATTGAAGAAAAGCAACTTATCAAAACATCACTACCACTTCTTTTAGCTCTTTCAAACATTAAAGAAGTTTTCCCATTTACTAAAATCATATTTTCTAACTTAAAAGCTATTACACTACCTTATTCATCTTATCTGCTTTTAAAAAATAAAACTAATTTACAAATAATTTCATTTGTAAAAAATTCATTGTATTATCGCAAAGTCAAAGAATACAACACCAGTAAAAACTTATCAACTATCAATGCACCAATTGAACTTATAAAAACATATCAAAGTTATAAATCTTCTAATATTGTCATCACTTTTGGTTCATCTCCAATTTCTACAAATTGCTATGATCCGTCAATTCTTGTTAAATTCAATTCAAAAGATATTGAAAACGAAAAGAAAACTAATTTGACTAGACTTCTAGACACTTGTCCATATGTTGAAAATGACGGCTATTTGATATATATAAATGATTCACTATTAGATTCTGTCAATGAAGATGTTTGTAAAGAATTTTTGAATAAAAAAAGTGATTTTTATCTTGTAAAAGATGAAAATGTTGTATCTAATAATGATGTGCTTCCAAGAAGTTATTATGCTATTTTTAAAAGGAGAGAAAAATGAAAAATATCTTTGATTATTCCTACTCTTCTTTAGAAAAAGAAATGATAGCTTTAAATCAAAAATCATTTAGAGCTAAGCAAATTTATTCATGGATTTATAAAAAGGGTGTCTATAATTTTGATTTGATGTCAGACATTAATAAATCTTTTATTGAAACGTTAAAAGAAAATTACTCCACTTCCTTAATTGATGTTGAGGTTATGCAAGAGAGTAAAGACGGAACTGTAAAATGCTTATTTAAACTTGAAGATGGAGAAAAAGTTGAAGGTGTTTTGATGCATTATGTATATGGATATTCTGTCTGTGTTTCTTCACAAGTAGGGTGCAATATGTCTTGTGCTTTTTGTGCTTCAGGATTGCTTAAAAAGAAAAGAAATTTGAAAACAAGTGAGATGATAGCTCAGGTTTTATATTTTGATAGTTATTTAAAGAAAAAAGGTAAATCAGTAACTCATGTTGTTATCATGGGGACTGGTGAACCTTTTGATAATTATGATAATGTTTTAGAATTTGTTAAAACTTTAAACTGCCCATATGGTCTTGATATTGGTGCAAGACACATCACCATTTCAACATGCGGAATAGTTCCTAAAATACTTCAATTTGCTGATGAAAAATTGCAAGTTAATCTTGCTATTTCTCTTCATGCAAGCACTAATGAATTAAGAAATATTTTGATGCCTATCAATAAGACATATCCTCTTGAAGAACTTATTCCTGCTGTTATGGAGTATGAAAAGAAAAGCAATAGACAAGTCACTTTCGAATATATATTGATCAAAAAAATTAATGATTCAATGGTAGATTGCAAAAATTTACGAGATCTTATCTATCCAACCCATGGTTATGTTAACTTGATTCCCTATAATCCAGTTATTGAAAATGGTTATGAAAGAAGCGATAATAAAATAGTCAATAGATTCCATAATTATTTGCTTGATAATGGCATCAAATCAACTATCAGAAAAGAATTTGGTAGCGATATTGATGCGGCTTGTGGACAGTTGAGGGCTAAACATGAAAAAAAATGAGACTAATTTGAAAACAAAACATTTACTTGAAGATAGCGATGGCTACTTTGCTTGCTTTTCAAATGTTGGAACTAATCGTAAAAATAATGAAGATATTGCATATTATTCTCTCTCACCATATGGTGCTCTTCTTTTAATTGCTGATGGAATGGGTGGACATCGTAAAGGTGAAGTTGCTAGCAAGATGGCTTGTGATACTTTATCATATATTTTTAATTCAAACAGGAAGACTATCACCTCAAAAAGTGCTAAAAAATTGTTGGTTAAAGGTTTTACCAAAGCTAATAATGAAATATATAAATTATCAAACACGCAAGAATTTAATGAAATGGGAACAACTTTAGTTGCCGCTATTTTATATAGCACTGGTTGTTACATCTTGTCAGTAGGTGACTCGAGATTATATAAAATGAAAGATAATAAACTGACACAAGTCAGTGTTGATCAAACAAATATTCAATTTTATAAGGAGACTGGAAGACTTAAAAATTTAGAAGATGAGAAGAAAATGAGAAAACTTCTTTTAAATGCAATTGGCATCAATCCAGATTTGATCAATTATGAAGAATATTCATTAAGTATTGATGAATATGATAAACTTTTCTTGTGTTCTGATGGTATCAATTCAGTTTTAGAGGATAGTGATATTGAAAGCATCTTAAATAAGAAAGCGACTGCTAAAGAAAAACTCAATGAAATTATTGATACTGCATTAGAAAGAAAAGTATTAGATAATGTCGCATGTGTTTTATGGGAGAGATAATTATGAATGGAATCTTACAAATAAATGATATTGTTGATGATAGATACAAAATAGTCTCTGTCTTGGGTGAAGGTGGAATGGCAATAGTTTATAAAATTCATGACCTTGTCACTGATAAAGATGTTGCCATGAAAATAATGAGGCCTGAAACAGCTATTGATAAAACTAATTTATCACGTTTTGAAAGAGAAGCCAGAGCTGCTGCTTCTTTAAATCATCCAAATATTGTTAAAGTCAATAATTTAGGAACTTATGAAGGTTTACCTTACATGGTAAATGAATTGATAACAGGTCAAACTTTAAGACAAATTCTTGATATCAGGGGCAAGTTCTCTATCATTGAAGCATTAGATATTATGGAACAATTATGCCGTGCTGTATATTATGCTCATCAACATGGTGTCATTCATCGTGATATCAAACCTCAAAATATTTTTCTTTCTAGTGATGGGACCATCAAATTAGGTGATTTTGGTATTGCAACTTTTCAAAATGCGAATCATGTAACAAGGAGCGAAATTGTCATCGGATCAGTTCATTATATGGCACCTGAAATTTCACAAGGAAACCCTGCTAGTGAAAGAAGCGATATTTATTCAATGGGAATCACCTTCTTCGAACTGATAACTGGTAAAGTGCCCTATGATAGTGAAAGTGCAGTTACCGTTGCTTTAATGCACATCAAAGACAAATTCCCATCTATAAAAAAATATAATCCTAAGACGCCTGATGTAGTTGAAGAAATAATTGATAAAGCTTGTGCTAAAGAGCCAGTTGATCGCTACTACTCTGCTGAAGAGATGCGACTTGATATTCATGAACTTTTAGTCAACAAAGATTTATTATCAAAAAAGAAATCTTTCTTTTATCGATTATTCCATAGAGATAATTCATTGATTAAAAAAGAAAAAGAGCAAAAAAAGAATATTAAAAAAGCAGCCAAGATAGCTGAAAAAGAAAATAATGGAAAATAAATTTTTAGTTCTATCTTCATCATCTCTCGGTTATTCTTTATATAATTTTGATAATGGAAAAGAAATACTTTCTAAACCAAGAAATAAAATGTTTTATATTGATAACACCCCTATATCGATAGGTGATTATGTTAGTATTGATGATGATAATAACATCATCAAAATTTTACCAAGGATTAATAAACTTCAAAGACCTAATGTCAGTAACATTGATATAGCATTGACTATTATCTCAGCAAAAGAGCCTAATTTTTCTTCGTTTTTATTAGATAAATATTTGACGATAAATAATGCGTATCATATAAAATCAGTCATTGTCATATCTAAAGTTGATTTATTAAAAAATAGTGAATTAAAGAAATTGAAAACGCGCATGTCTTATTACGAAAAAATAGGATACAATGTCATCTATCTAGATAATTACAACAAAGATGAGTCCTTTTATAAATTGATTGATTTGATAAAAGATAAAATTGTTTGCCTTATCGGTCAAACAGGTGTTGGTAAATCATCCTTTTTAAATTTGCTCGATGATAATTTAAAAAGGAAAGTAGATGCTAATTCTAAAATATATGGTCGTGGAAGACATACTACTAAAGAGATTAAAATATTTAAGACTGATTATTGTTTTATCTTTGATACCCCTGGCTTTTCTTCACTTGATATTGACTTTCTTAAGCCAATTGATATCGCTCATCATTTCCCAGGATATGAATCTTTCTTTTCAAATTGTAAATATAATGATTGCTTGCATGATAATGTAAAACTTGATTGTCAGATCTTAAAAAAAGTTTCAGAAGATTTTTTGTCTAGTGATTCTTATCAGAATTACGTTAAAATATTACAGGAGGTTAAAAGTTTTGATGTATGGAAAAAGAAAATATAATTAGACCCTCTTTATTATCAGCTGATTTTTCATTTTTAAATGATGAGATTGAAGATATGATAAGACACAATATTAAATCTATCCATTTTGATGTTATGGATGGTAGTTTTGTTTCTCAAATATCTTTTGGACAACCAATATTTAAATCAATATATAATAGATTTAAAAATAGAATCAATTTTGATGTTCATTTAATGACATTAAATCCTATAAAACAAGTCAAACAATTCATCGATATTGGAAGTAGAGATATCACCTTTCATTATGAAGTTTTTGATAATTATCAAGACTATATTTCTTTAAAAAATGAATATCCTGATCTCAAATTAGGATTAGCTTTTTCACCAGATACTGAAGTTGAGAAGATATTACCTTCCCTTCCTCTTTTTGATAATGTTTTAGTAATGTCAGTTGTTCCTGGAAAAGGTGGTCAACCATATATTGAAGGAAGTGAAAGAAAAGTAAGAAAATTAAATGAATATCGAAAAGAAAGAAACCTTAATTTTAAAATAATTGTCGATGGTGGAATCAATGAAAAGACTGGTCCTTTATGTTTGCAAAATGGAGCTGATTATTTAGTCTGCGGTTCTTATTATTTTAAAGCTGCTGATAAAGATAAAGCTATTGATGATATTTATAATAATTTTGTAAAGGTGCAACATGGAAACTATTAAAATTTCTATTTTAATTTTAATTATCATATCAGTGATTTTTTCCACCTTAGCTTTTGTTTTAACTATATTCAAGAAAAAGAAAGATGCAGATTTGTCAATTAGAAACTCATATCCATATGAGTATTATATGAATATGAATGAGAAAAAAAGAACTATTATTTACACTATCATTTGTGTAAACATGCTTGTTTCTTCACTAGCTACTTTTTTAGCACTATATGGTTTAAAATCTGCTTTTTCACTTCTTGTTGCCATCATGTTTGTTTTAGCTATCATCACTTTCTCCTTAGGATTTATAACCCCACTTTCAAAAACAAAAACTCATATCATATTAATAATTTCGTCTTTCTTATTATATATGTCTGTTAATATCATGCTTGCATTTATAAAAGTAATTGAAGGAACCATTTATTATGGGACTGATTTCAATTTAACAATATCAATTATATTAGGTGTTTGTGGTTTTATATCACTATTATCTTTCTTTAATCCTAAGCTTAAAAACTGGGCGAAACTTGAAAAAAGTGAAGATAATGGTACTACTTTCTATATAAAACCGAAAGTTAATTATTTAGCTTTATATGAATGGATATATTATATTTTATTTGAATTATCAATTCTTTTAATATCAATAAATGCGTTGATCAATCCTAGCATTATTTAAGTAAAAGCAACAATAATTGAATAACTTTTTGACGACCATGTTTAGTATATCATGTTAGCAGCTAACATTACTTTTATAATTTATTTATGTACTGAAGTAATTAAAATTAAAAAAGAGGGTATTTTTACCCTCTTTTAATTGTATGCATCAATTAGGCAGCAACAGGTGTTTGTTCTTTAGCTGTTTTCTTAGCGTTCTTTCTTAAAGTACGCATTGCAGCAGTAGAGATTCTCACAGTTTGCTTTTTACCATCGATAACAAGAGTAGTCTTTTGTAAATTGACGTTGAAACGTCTTCTTGTATGTCTCATGGAGTGAGAAACATTAGAACCAGACATAGGTCCTTTACCAGTAATAGGGCATCTACGTGACATATTCACCTCCTAAATGTAATCAAAAAATTAGCTTAACAATCTTAACACAATAAGCAAACTATTTCAAGAAATTTTTATTATCTATCTAAATATATAGATACATGTGTTTTTTTCATACTTTTACATTAAAAATGCTTTTTTGTTTATATTTTGCTCACTTTGAACATTATTTTCTCAATTTGTGCATAAAATGAGCATAATTTACTAACATTCAAGCAATAATTGCCAATTTTCTTTATTTTACTAGCTTATTGCATTTATAATATTGATATCGAATTAGGAGGTTTATATGAACACTACTGAACAAAAGAAAGAAAACTTAGTAGAAGATGTTGATGCTTTATTTTTAAAAGTTAAAAAAGCTTTTGAAGAGTATCGACATTTTTCACAAGAACAAGTCGACAAAATCTTCCATGCTGCTGCGATTGCTGCTAATAAGGCACGTATTCCACTTGCTATGGAAGCTCATGAAGAAACAGGCATGGGTGTTATTGAAGATAAGGTTATTAAGAATCACTTTGCAAGTGAATACATCTATAACACTTATAAAAACACTAAAACCTGTGACAGCATCTATAAGGATGAAGACATGGGTTTTGAAACTATTGCTGAACCTGTCGGTATTTTGGCTGGTATTGTCCCAACAACAAATCCAACAAGTACCGTCATTTTTAAATCACTCATCTCATTAAAAACTAGAAACGCTATCATCTTTTCACCACATCCAAGAGCTAAAAATTGTACTATTCATGCTGCAAAAATAATTTTAGATGCTGCTGTTAAAGCTGGTGCACCAAAAGATATCATTGCTTGGATTTCTGAGCCATCAATTGAAGCTTCTTCCAAATTAATGAAAACTTGTGATTGTATTTTAGCAACTGGTGGTCCTGGTATGGTCACTGCTGCTTATTCAAGCGGTAAACCAGCAATCGGTGTTGGACCTGGTAATGCTCCTACTATCATTGATACTTCAGCTGATGTTAAATTAGCAGTTTCATCTATCATCCATTCTAAAACATTTGATAATGGTATGATTTGTGCTAGTGAAAACTCCATCATTGCTCTTGACAAAATTTATGATGAAGTTAAGGCTGAGCTTTTAAATAGAGGTGCTTACTTCTTAAAAGGCAATGAACTTGATAAGATGAGAGATACCTTATTAATTCATGGTGCTATCAATGCCAAAATTGTCGGTCAAAAGCCTTCTGTTATTGCTAAAATGGCTGGTTTTACAATACCAGATGATGTTAAAATCATCGTTGGTGAAGTAAGTAGCGTCAAACAGGATGAAGCTTTTGCTCATGAAAAGCTTTGCCCAGTTTTAGCTATGTATCACGCTAAAGATTTTGATGATGCTTTAAATAAAGCTGATATTCTTTTAACTGATGGTGGCTTTGGTCACACAGCTGATTTATATGTTGATGAAAAGAATCATCCTGAATTAATTGATAAATTCAAAAACAGATTACTTGCTTGCCGTTTGATTGTTAATTCACCTTCAGCTTTAGGCGGTATTGGTGATTTATACAACTTTAAAATCAAACCTAGTTTAACTTTAGGTTGTGGTTCTTGGGGTGGAAATTCCATTTCTGGACAAGTCGGGGTTGAAAATTTACTCAACTATAAGACATTAGCTATAAGGAGAGAAAATATGCTTTGGTTTAGAACACCTGAAAAAATATTCTTTAAACCTAGTTGCTTACAAAAAGCTTTAGAAGAATTAAAGAGTGTTTATAATAGAAAGAGAGCTTTAATTGTTACCGACTCTTTCTTATTTGAAAGCGGTATGGTCAATAAAATCATAAAACCACTTCAAGAATTAGGCATCATGACTGAAATTTATTCAAATGTTGCACCTGATCCAACACTTGCATGTGCAAAAGAAGGTGTCAGTTTATGCAACTATTATAAACCAGATGTTATCATTGCTTTAGGTGGTGGTTCACCTATGGATGCTAGTAAAATCATGTGGGCTATGTATGAACATCCTGAAGTTGATTTCTCAGATATGGCTATGGATTTCTTAGACATCAGAAAGAGAATTATCAATTTCCCTAAGTTCGGTCAAAAAGCAATGCTTGTCTGTGTTCCAACAACTGCTGGTACTGGTTCTGAAGTCACTCCATTTGCTATTATAACTGATGAAAGCGATGGAACTAAATATCCAATCACTGATTATTCTTTAATGCCAGATATGGCTATTGTTGACGCTGATTTAATGGCTAATATTCCTGCTAAATTGACAGCAGCCTCAGGTATCGATGCTTTAACTCACTCTATTGAGGCTTATGTTTCAATGCTTCAATCTCCATTTACTGATTCAATGGCAAAGGAAGCTATTGTTACCATCTTTAAATATTTGCCAACTGCTTATAAGAAAGGCAAAGAAGATATGCATGCCAGAGAAGAAATGGCACATGCTGCTACTTTAGCTGGTATAGCTTTTGCTAATGCTTTCTTAGGCATTGATCACTCTTTAGGTCACAAATTAGGAGCTTATCATCATCTTCCACATGGTGTCTGCGTTTCACTCATGCTTGATGAAGTCATCCGTTTCAATGCTAGTGAAGTGCCAACCAAAATGGGTACTTTCCCACAATATGAATATCCTCACACATTGGATAGATATTTAGAGATAGCTGATTTGCTCAAAGTTACAGGTAAAGATAAACAAACTAAATTAGAGAATTTAATAAAGAAGATTGATGAACTTAAGACCACTCTTGATTTACCTTTAACTATCAAGGATGCTGGCGTTAAAGAAGAAGACTTCTTAAAGCATCTTGATGAGATGGCTTTAGCTGCCTTTAACGATCAATGTACATCAACAAATCCACGTTATCCATTAATTTCCGAGATGAAAGAAATCTATTTAAGAGCCTATTATGGTCACTCAAGTCCAAAAGTTAAAAAGATTATGGAGGGTAAATAATCATGAAAGAATTAAAAACTAAAGAACTTGGAAAAGTTATTGTTGAAAGAAATAATCGTCTTGTCTATCAAGCAGATAAAGTTGTAACTAAAGTCTTCGATCATAATTTCTATAATGCTAGTGATGTTATGAAAGAAGCTATGAATCAAGCTTATGCAATTGAATTAGGCTTCAATGTTCCAAAAATCATCAATATCTTTGAAGTTGAAGGTAACTATGCCATTTCTTCTGAAAGAATCAAAGGTAAAACATTGAAAGAATTATTAGATGAAGATCCAAAGAATTCTAAAAAGTATATTGAAACACTTGTTAAAATTCAAAAAGACATCTTGAGCAAACAATCTGATAATTTAAAACTTCCTAAGCTCAAAGATAAATTAAATAATTACATTTCTCATTCTGGCTTAGACGCATCAACAAGATATGATCTCCATGTCAGACTTGAAAAGATGCCAAACCACTATAAAGTATGCCATGGTGATTTAACTCCTCATAATGTCATCTTTGATAAAGACACTCCATACATTCTAGATTGGGCACATGTCACTCGTGGTAATGCCTCTGCTGATGCTTCAATGACATATTTATTATTCCTTCTTGATGGCGAAGATAAATTGGCAGATATGTATCTTAAAGCATTCTCAAAAAGTTTGGATATTCCTCTTCAATATGTTCAAGAATGGGTCTCCGTTGTTTCAGCAACTAAACTTGCTACAACAACTGATGAAAAGAAAAGAGAACTCCTTCTTAAAAATGTCAACGTTGTTGATTTCTTCTAAATTTTAAAAAAGTAAAGAGGTAGCTAATTAGCTACCTTTTTACTTTCTTTTTATTTTTTTTTACTTTATAATTTTTATGTGAAAAAATATGTTTTACTTTCAGCTATCGTCTTGCTTGGATCATGTAGCAAGAATATAAATTCTTCTACTATATCTTCTTCTATCATATCCAGTAATCAATCTATTTCATCAGAAAATGATAAATCTGATTCTAGCATTTCATCTAATAAAGAAAGTTCTTCAACTTCTATAATAAGTTCCAGTCCCTCTAGTTCAAATCCTTCAACTTCTTCTAAACCTTCCGATAGTTCAAGCTCCGTCCATGTCCATGAGTTTGAAAAAGAATATTCTTATGATGAAACTTACCATTATCATAAAGCTATTTGTCATCCTGATATTGTAAAGGATAAGGAAGAGCATTCTTTTGTTGATGATGTTTGCATCATATGTAAATATAATAAGAATGAAAGTCTATTCACTTATCAATTTGATAATAATTCTTATAAACTGATTGGCTATAATGGAAATAGTGATACTATTTCTATTCCTGCTTTTTATGATGACAAAACTAATGGTAAATTCCCAGTAACCACTATTTCAAAAAATGCATTTAAAAACAATACTAACATTAAAAAAGTTATTCTTTCAGATAATATAACTGCAATTGAATCTTCTGCATTTAATAACTGCAAATTTTTATATAGCATAACTTTAAATAAGAATTTAACTAATATTCAAAATAATGCATTTTATAATTGTTATCACCTTGTTGAAATAATAAATAACTCATCTTTAAACTTGACTATTGGAAGTAATGATAACGGAAATATATCAAGGTATGCACTTGATATATATACTGATAATAATTATCAAAGTAAAATAACAATTGAAGATGATTTTATTTTAAGAACATACAATGATGATATTAAAGCTATTGCATATCTAAAAAATGATACTAACTTACGTCTATTAGACAAAATAACATCAATTAATGATTACGCTTTTTATTCAGAATCAACGATAAATAGTGTATCATTAAATTCTAATTTGAAAACAATTGGAAGCTATGCTTTTTATGAATCAAATATCATATCAATATCTTTCCCTGATTCACTTGTTGAAATCAAAGATTTTGCCTTCACATATTCTAAAATTGAATCATTAATTATTCCTAGTCACATTAATAAACTAGGTATTTCTTCATTTTCAAATTGTCGTCAACTTACTATTCTCACATTTACAAATGGTAATTTATCAATAATTCCAGATAGTTGCTTTGAAAATTGCACCAGTTTATCTAATATAGTAATATCCGATACAATATCTGAAATTTCAAATCATGCTTTCAGTTCATGTAAAAATATCACTTCACTTACATTAGGAAGAAAAATCAGAAAAATATCTTCAACATCATTTGGTAACTTATCATCTCTTCGTAATCTAATTTACAATATTGAAACCATTGATAATCTAACTATTTTTAGTTCAAGCAATTTATTAGAAACAATTACAATTGGAGAGTATGTTACCTATATTCCTTCTGACATGTTTTCTAATTTATCTAGTCTTGATACTGTTTATTTTAAGGCTACAAATTGTAAAAGTGCTTCAATGATATTTAGGAACTCCAATTTACAAAGTCTTATTATTTCCGATAATGTATTAAATATACCTGATAACATGTGTTCAAATGCTATTAATTTAAAAAAGATTACATTTGCAGATAATGTTGAAAATATCGGCCTTGCTGCTTTTGATCATTGTCTAAAATTATCATCATTTTCTTTACCTTTAAATTTAAAATACATTCAAGCTTTTGCTTTTAGAGATTCTATAATTTCTTCTTTAACAATCCCAAGAAATACTATTTATGTTGATAAAAACGCTTTTAAAGGAAATGTTAATTTAGAGACTGTAACTTTTGATTCAAGCTGTTATGATGATACTATCATTTCAGAATATGATGGTTCAATTTTTACCGATTGTACAAATATAAAAAAAGCAATCTTTACAAGCAATTGTAATATCATTCCTACTGGTATTTTTGCCGATATCGTTTCACTTAATCAATTGATTATTGAAAATGGACCCACCTCAATAAATTATGGTGCTTTCTGGGGATGCACTTCATTAACTGAAGTAAGTATTCCAAAATCTATTAAGCTCATTGATGATGTTGCATTCAATCTATGTACTAACTTAAATAAAGTTACTTTTGAAGAAGGAGTTGAGGAAATTAAAGGCCATGCCTTTAATGAATGCGAGTTTTTAGAGACATTAGTTTTACCTAATTCATTAAAAAAGATTACTGATTCATTTACTGATTGCACTTATTTAAGCAGTTTAACAATCGGTAATTCCTTAAAAGAAATTAATGGTGATGAAAATTTTTATGGTTGTTTATTTTTAAATACAATCATAGTCAGTGAATCCAATCCATATTTCACGGCTATTGATAATGTTTTATTTAGCAAAGATAAATCTTCAATTATTCTTTATCCACCTGCTAAAACTGATTCTTCTTATCAAGTTTTAGAAAGTGTAAAAAGTATTAATAACAATGCTTTTAGAGACACAATCAATCTCACTTCTATATCTCTTCCTACAAATTTAGAAACGATTGGTACATATGCTTTTGCTGATGGTGGATTAACAAGTGTTGTCATTCCAAATAAAGTAAAAAAATTAGCTGGAACTTTCTATGAATGTTTATTTTTAAAAACAGTCACTATAGGTAGCTTGGTTGAAAATATTGATGTTGAAGCTTTCTATGCTTGCACTGATTTGATGGAATTTATCGTAAATAATGACAACATGCATTTTAAATCAATTGATGGTAATCTTTATAATAAAGAAGGCGATACCATCATCAAATATGCTATTGGTAAAGAAGATAAAGAATTCATTGTTTCCTCTTCGATTATAAAGATCACAGCTTTTGCTTTTGTCGGCAACTTGACTATTGAAAGTTTTTATTTTTTAGATACCAATAATTGGTATATTTCAACAAGTAGTGATTTATCATCACCAAAGGAAGTTTCAAGTTCTTCACTTGATTCATCAAATAAGTTAACGCTTGCTAATAACATGTGTGATATTGATAATTATGGTGATTATTATTGGTTTAAAAAAGTTATATAAATAACTTATATTCAATATCTTCATCTAAGTTAAAATTAATAACTACGTTAATTAAAAAGATACTGACAAGTAAAAATAATAAACAATCTTCAAATCCATATTCATCACTATTTATTAAAATAGGATAAATGAGTGAGAAAAAAGCTGTCACTATTTGATAAGAACCATTTTGTAAAAAGATAGCTTTTGTTCTTTTTCGTGAACTCATTATTCTATTTAAAGCCCGCATATTAGAAGTCACATATAATCCACTTGTCACTCCAGCAAAACTATTTGAAACAAATAAAAGCAAAAGAAGGCTAATATTTTTAAATGAAAGAGCAAAATAGAAAATGATTGATAAAAATATAAGCCTGATTATTAAAGAAATATAAGCAATTTTAGTTGAAGTTTCAATTTTTTTAGCTATTCCAATTTTAGTATTAACATAGATGATAATAAATTCAATTAAAGCAACAAATCCAAGAAGAAGACCATAAGAAGTTGAATTAAATAAGTTAGAACCATTTTCACGATGAGTTTCTAAAAAATCAAACATTGTGGAAGTTAATGATTGTGAAAGTGATGAAAAAGGAATCAGTATCAAAACAATCAAAAAATATTTGATATATCTTTTATCTTTAAATAAGCTTTTAGCACTCACAAATTTAAAATTATCACCATCAGTATAATCATGAAACGGAGCAAATTTAAAAGTTAAAAATGCTAATAAGATAAACACTGGTGAAAAGATTAGAAAAGAAAAACCATATCCTCTATAATCATGAAATAGTGAAGACGATATAAGACCAGAGATAGGAGAAATAGTAGCTGAAACAAGTGAACCATATAAACAAACATATCCATAACTTGTCTTCTCTTTTTGATTGATATAAGCAATAGATGAACTTTGCAATGAAAGAAGAGCACTATGAAATGCAGCAAGAAGCGATACTAAAGTTACAATTAAATAAAAAAAAGTGTTTTTAGATAAATTATTATTTATATCAATAGGAAAATAAATTATTAAAAATCCAGTAATCAATATCAATAAAAAATTGATGATAAATATAATTCTCATCACTTTGATTATTTTTAAGTGATGCGTTGCTAAAAATGAAAATAAAAAAATAAATAAAGATGAAAGTATAGGTAAAGTAAAAAGTGCAATTGATAAATAATATTCTTCTAATTTTAAATCAAAAAACAATTGATTTATAAATATAAGAAGAAAAGAAATAATTGCACTATCAATTATTGAGACTAAACAGTAAAAATATCTTGCTTTTAATGTCTCTTTATATTCAGTATTTTTTAAAATTAACATTTCTTGATAACTAACTATTTATTTTAACACATTTATATTTAAAACAAAAAAAGCTATTATCTTTTACAGATAATAGCTTCAACAATCATTTAATAATTAGAATTAAAGATGATCGTGGCAAGTTCTTGCAATAACATCCTCTTGTTGTTCTCTAGTTAAATCGATGAATTTAACGGCATAACCAGAAACGCGGATGGTGAAGTTTGCATATTCTTCTTTTTCAGGATGTTCCATAGCATCTTTTAATTTTTCAACACCAAAGACATTGACGTTTAAATGATGGGCACCTTGATCAAAATAACCATCTAAAACATTGACTAAGTTATTCTTTCTTTCATCATCAGAGTGACCTAAAGCACCTGGATTGATGGTTTGAGTATTTGAAATACCATCTAAAGCATATTCATATGGAAGTTTTGCAACTGAATTTAAAGAAGCAAGTAAGCCGTGTTTTTCAGCACCATAACTTGGGTTAGCACCTGGAGCAAATGGAGTATAAGCTTTTCTTCCATCTGGAAGAGCACCAGTAGCTTTACCGTAAACAACATTAGAAGTGATAGTTAAAATAGATGTTGTAGGTTCAGAGTTACGATAGGTATGTTGTTTAGCAACTTTAGCCATAAATGATTTAAGTAACCAAATAGCAATTTCATCAGCTCTTGGATCATCATTTCCGTATCTTGGGAAATCACCTTCGACTTTATAATCCATGACATAGCCATCTTCATTTCTGACAGTCTTAACTTTAGCATATTTGATAGCACATAAAGAATCAACAACATGTGAGAAACCAGCAATACCAGTTGCAAATGTTCTTCTAACATGAGTATCAATTAATGACATTTGAGCAGCTTCATAATAGTATCTATCATGTTGAATATGAATGAGATTTAAGATATTGACATAAATCTTAGCAAGCCATTCGAGCATGACATCATATTTAGCAACAACTTCATCATAATTTAAATATTCAGAAGTGATTCTTTCATATTTAGGAGCAACTTGTTCCAAGAATTTTTCATCATAACCACCATTGATGGCATAAAGTAAAGCTTTAGCAAGGTTAGCTCTAGCACCAAAGAATTGCATTTCTTTACCAGTTTGAGTTGCACTGACACAGCAGCAGATTGAATAATCATCACCCCAAACAGGTCTCATAACATCATCATTTTCATATTGAATTGAAGAAGTTGTTATTGAAATTTTAGTAGCATATTTCTTAAAGTTTGCAGGTAATTTAGAAGTATATAAAACAGTTAAATTTGGTTCTGGTGAAGGACCCATATTCTCTAAAGTATGTAAGAATCTGAAATCATTTTTGGTAACCATATGTCTTCCATCCATACCAAAGCCTGCTACCTCTAAGGTTGCCCAAACTGGATCACCTGAGAAAAGTTCATTATAAGATGGAATTCTGGCAAATTTGACCATTCTGAATTTCATGACTAAGTGATCAATTAATTCTTGAGCTTCTTTTTCAGTTAAAGTTTTATTCTCTAAATCTCTTTCAATGTAAATATCAAGGAAGGTTGAGATTCTACCAACTGACATAGCAGCACCATTTTGAGTCTTGATAGCAGCTAAATAGCCAAAATATAACCATTGAACAGCTTCTCTTGCATTTTTAGCAGGGCCAGAGATATCATATCCATAAACTTTTGCCATCTCTTTCATAGCTTTTAAAGCTTTGATTTGATCAGCAACTTCTTCTCTCAATTTAACATTTTCTTCGCTCATGACTTCACCATCAATTGTGTAATCGAAGTCATATTGTTTTTGTTCAATAAGGTAATCAATACCATACAAAGCGACTCTTCTATAATCGCCAACAATTCTTCCTCTACCATAAGTATCTGGTAAGCCTGTGACAATGTGAGTATGTCTTGCTTTCTTCATTTCTGGAGTATAGCAATCAAAGACAGCTTGATTATGAGTTTTATGGTATTTTGTAAAGATTTCTTCAAATTTAGGATTGACAGTATAGCCATAAGTTGAAGCAGCTTGGACAGCCATTTTGATACCACCATATGGCATAAAAGCTCTCTTTAATGGTTTATCTGTTTGTAAACCGACGACTTTTTCAAGATCTTTTAAAGAGGAATCAATATAACCAGGACCATAAGCAGTAATCGAAGAAACTACTTCAGTTTCACATTCTAAAACGCCACCTCTAGCTCTTTCTTCTTTTTGAAGTTGTTTTAATTTGCCCCAAAGTTTATTAGTAGCTTCAGTTGGCTCAGCTAAGAAAGATTCATCACCTTCATATTGCTTGTAATTATTTTGAACGAAATCTCTAACATCGATTTCTTCAGACCATTTACCTGTTTTAAAGCCTTTCCAGGATTCTTCAAATTGTTTTTTCATTTCATCATTCATATAAATAACCTCCGTTTTTATAGCGGTAATATTATATATTAAATGACTACATAGAAAATTGATTTAAATCAATTTTAATAAATTATTTTAAATTATTTAAAATATCAAAGGCGTTTTGAATTCTTTCTTTTGATGGACTTAAAACACCTTTTAGTTGATATGGTATTTTTAATTTATCCCATTTATATTCACCAAGCGAATGATATGGTAATATTTCCCTTCTTTTGATATTATCAAATTGATTTAAAAAATCTCTTGTTTTATATAAGTATTCATCATTATCAGTAATACCTGGTATTAAAACATGTCTTACCCATATTGGCTTATTTATTTTATTTAAATATTCATACATTTGAAAAATATTTTTATTGGTTTTACCTGTCAATTTGATGTGTTCTTTTTCATCTATATGTTTGATATCGACAAGTAATAAATCCGTATATCTCATCAATTCTTCAAATTTTGAAAAGAAAGGTTGCTCATATGTAAATGGTTCTCCAGCTGTATCAATACAAGTATTTATATTCAATTTTTTAGCTTTTTTAAATAGATCTAAAAGAAAATCCATTTGAAGTAATGGTTCACCACCACTGACTGTGATTCCACCTTCATTTTTCCAATATGTTTTGTATCTTAATGCATATTCTAAAAGCTCATCAGCTGTTTGCATATTAGATTCATCTATTTTCCAAGTATCAACATTATGGCAAAACTTGCATCGTAAATTACAGCCATTTAAAAAGATGATGAATCTAACTCCTGGTCCATCAACAGAGCCAAAAGTTTCAATAGAATGTATTCTACCTTTAATTTCCATATATGTTTATTTATAGTTATTAAGCTATTGTTAAACCTTCAATCTTATCGTATAAGAAAAGTTTTCCAAATAAATATTTAGTACTTGCAGCTTCACTAGAAGTTATTACCTTACCATTGTAATAATCTAAATCTTCAGCCATGGCAGGTCCTTCAATTGTTCTACTTAAAACTGAATCATCTAAATAATAATGATTGACACTATTTTCAATTCTTTTAACTTCAGTTGGTGTGTTATAAACATAGAATATTGATGGAGAGGCACCCCATGAAGTTGATAAAACCATCTTTCCACTATCAGTTATACAAAAGCCTTGTACTTTGTCTCTTATGTGATAAACATTTTTTAAAATTGGTTGATTATCTTCATTAATAGAGTCAGCAATATATTCAGAAATGATAGCATGATATGTTGTATTATCATCGATTTTCTCTTCATTGCTTGTCTTATAATTGGTTGAATCATTGAATTCACCTACAAAAATAGATTCATCTTTTGAATAAGTAAATGAGGCATGATTATTTACATCTACACTATATGAAATTGTTGCTTTTGAATAATTGATAACATTTTCAGCATTGATGACATGCAATTTTGAATTAGATGCTACATAGAAATTGCCATCATAATATGAAATGCCGCCAAAGTGTTCACTATTTTTAGAACCATCTGCATTATAAATTTCACAAAAACCGACATCACCATTTGGTCTGACATTATAAATTCTAGAAGGTAAACTTTTATCGCTCATATAACCAGAAGTGATGTAATAATCTTTAGGTTGATAATAACAATTACCCTGTGTGACATAGCCATCATCTAATCCAGGATTCTTTCTAAGCTCGGTACTTATTGAATAGTAGTCTTTATAAAAAGCATATTTCATTCCATTCCAACTTCCAACAATGATTATGAAAATTAAAGCAACTGAAATAATCAAAAATAGTAGTATTTTAAGTATTAATTTTAATGGGGTATTACCCTTCTTTTTTATAGCATATTTTTCCATATATAAATCAAGCCCCCTAGAAGACTGCTTTTATTATAAAATAAAAAAGATTTTTTATAAATATAAATGACATAATTTATTAAAAAAATCTCTCATTATTTCATTCATATAGCTAAATTAAATGTTAATTTTGCATTTTTTGCACTCTTATAAATCATTCAAATAATCTTCACAATAATTTAACTTTATTATAAATAGATGAGTTAATTATTCATTATAAAAACATAATTAAATAAATTGGCAAAAAAATTAAATCATCTTTTTCTGTAAAAATATTTTTATTACCAAAAACATATCCATATTTCATTTTATAATTGCCACTTTTTGAAACAAGTTTAGGAATAGCTCTAAAATTATTTTGATCTTTACCAGATTTTATTTCAATTGGTAATACGGACAAATTATTATAGTCATTTATTAAAAAATCAACCTCGCCAATCTTCTTGCTATCAAAATAATACAGATCATGACCATGTGCTTTTAATTCCATTGCACATACTGTTTCATATACTGATCCAAGATTAACACCATTATCAACATCTAATATAGCTTTTATATTATTTTTATATAAGATGCTAGTTAAAATTCCAACATCATTGTAATATAGTTTCACTAAATTTTTACTTGTTGTCTCACAAAGTGGAAAAACTGGATTGCTAACAGCATATGCACTATTTGTGACTCCTGATGCACAAAGATAATCAAATTCATCTTCATATTTTGCTAAGTCAGTGTCTTCTTTGTTTTCAATCTTTTTAAAAACAATTCTTTTAACTTTGTTGACCATATTTGAAATCATCAAATTATAAAGTTTGGAAATTTTTAATTTGTGATCCGTGTCATATTTTGAACAATCATCTTTATAAAAGGTGAATGTTTGTGACTGAACATTTCTGGTTTTACTAATATTTCTATTAGTTACATATTCAATAATCGCATCTGGTAATCCGCCACATATTAAGTAATCTTTAAATAATGATAAGATAATTTTATGAACAGATTCTTCAATTTCACTTCGATTTACAAAGCAATTTTTTAAGTATTCAATTGTCTCTTTGCTAACATTATTAGCCCATAAAAACTCTTCAAAATCCATCGGATACATATTAATCTCATCTATAGAACCCATAGGGATAAAAGTATGTTTTAAAGTTACTCCTAATAAAGAGCCACTTGCTATGTATCTATACTTAGCTTCTTTTTTTAAATCTTTAAGCAATGTAATTAAATTTGGATAAAATTGTATCTCATCCAAAAAGATAATCGTATCTTCTATTGTATTCAATTTATCCCCATATAAAGAACTAATCAGCAAATAAAAAGCTTTGGTTGTTTTTATATTTTCAAATAATCTCTCACCTTCATAATCTGATTTTAAATCAATTTCAATATAATTAGTAAAATAATTTGAAGCGGTATTTCTAATAATAAAACTTTTCCCTATCTGTCTTGCACCATCTACCACAATTATTTTACTATTTTGATCATTATAATAATTAATCAATGTTTTTTTTATTTTACGTTCAAACATATTGTGCCTCATTCACGGTTTTTCCAAACATATTTTACTATGAAAAACCGGTTTTTCCAAACATTTTTAATACAAAAAAACCGGTTTTTCCAATATATTCAACTTGAAATAGCTGAGTTTTCAAAATTTTTAATACACATTCATAAATTAAGTAAATATATTTAGTTATTAAATAATATTGGCAATTTAATTATCAAGTCAAATCACGCGTTAGAATATCTTTTTTTTGCCTTCCTTTTAAAATAGTAAATATTAAAATTGTTGCTTGCCCTGTAAAAATCAAAGCAGCACCAAGATAGAAATTCCACATCGGTGTAACTTGCATGACAAGCAAATATATAAGTGAGCCTAAAAATGTAGAAAGTGAATATAAAACCGAGGACCTAGCAGCACCAATTCTTCTTTGAGCGTTGACATATAGGACAAAAGTTAAACCTAATGCAAAAGAGCCTATACCAAAAGCCATCAATGGTTTTTGATAACTGGTGACTTTACCACCGACTATTAAAACGGCAATAAAATCGACAATCATTGCAATAAAGTGCTTAATTCCAGTTACTTGATATGGATTTTTATTAGAAACCAAACGTGAAAAATTATTTTCAAGTGCCCAGCAGATACACGCTCCAAGAGCAAATAATAATGGTGCTGTGAATTTAACACCTTCACCACTTGAAAAATCCATTGATAAAATGATGGCACCACTTACAATAAATGGAGCAGCAATCCAATTATAAAATTCAACTTTATCTTTGAATATGAACCTAGCAAAACTGACAGTGACTAATACTTCAAAGTTGGTAACAAGTGAAACATCACTTGCTCTTGCAAATCTCATTGCAGTAAGTAAAAACAAATTAGCACCAACTGTTGAAAAACCAGATAAAATTGTAAAAAGATAATCTTTAAACGATGAAAGAAGCATTCTTTCTTCTTTCTTTTTTCTAGTCATAAGCATGTTGACAATAAAGAAAACAATGCAAAAAACACATGAGCCTAAATAACTAAAAGCACCATATATATAAATTGAAAAATCATCATCAGATAGAATTGATGAATAAGGTTGGTAAATAGAGGCACAAACAGCTGCAATGATGATGCAAAAAAGTCCAACAATTTCTGGATTTAATGCCTGCTTTTTATTTTTATTCATATACATAAAACAATATCATAAATCAATTAATTTTTATAGTTTTTTATTTCTGAAAAATAAAAATTAATAGAAAGAACATCATTTTTAATAAAAATGATAGTTTTTAAAATATAATAGAAGTATGTCACAAGAAATTAAGCTTTCACTTTATATAACTTTCTTAGTTTTATATTTTATAATGTCGATTATTCATCTTATTTTTTGCTATTTTGAAAAGAAATTAGCAAGACAGATAACAAAACCTTTCATTTAT
>CALBLI010000071.1 GCA_937896065.1 uncultured Caryophanales bacterium
ATGGATAATCAAACATTATTTACTGAATCTGTACCATATGGAAATAAATCAACATATAAGTATACTCAAAATCAATTTACTTATACCGATCCAAAGACTAATAAAATTTATAGTTTTGATGGTTGGAAAAACGATTTAGATCCTACTAAAACAACCATTACTGGTGATACAACATTCATCGTTAAACTTGCTGAATCTAGAGGCACAGCTTTAGTTACTTATTATGCAAATGGCGAAGTTTTCAAAAAAGTTTCAAATAACGTTGGGTATTTGGATTTGATTGATGACGTTCCAGTTATGACTGGTACCGATCAGTACATCTTCACTTTCTCACATTGGGTTGTTAAAGGAACAACAACTAAAGCAACATCTGCTACTCAAATCACAGCAGATATGGAACTTGAAGCTTCATTTACAAGCTCACTTAGAAAATATCATGTCAGTGTTAAAATTTGTGACACGACTGGAAATATTTTCTATGGTATTAATCTTGTTGATAATCAACTCGTCGCTTATGGTAGTACTGTAAATTTAGCTGGTTATGATAATTTATCAGAATTTTATTATGTTGATGAAGAAAATCATTATAGATATGATTGGATCGAGTGGGGTGACACAGGTGATCCACGCTCAACACTTATTACTTCTGATACTGTTTTTTATGCCAAAGCAACTGCAACTTATATAGGTAATACTGTCACCTTTAAAACAGCTAAAGGCGATCAAAAATTTGTTTTCAATACTGGAAGCAAATTAAAGACAATTCCATACAATTCAGAAATTCAAAATTCACTTTATAACTTTAGAGGCTGGAAAGATTCTGCTACTGGCTTAAAAGTTACTGATGAAACTATTGTCAGTGGTGATATGACTCTTGAACCAATCATTTATTACAATGTAAAAGTTATTAGAGATACTGATGGTGAACTTATATTTACCGATGATATATTAGCTGGTTCAAAAACAGGCTATTATCAAAATGATGCTTCATTAAATTACACTAAAAATTATGTAATAGACGGAAAAGAACAACAGATTACTTATACCTTTAAAGGTTGGAAAGATAATCTCGATCCAAGAACTACTACTATTGATAAAGGCTATATTTTTGTCGCCTTATATGATAAGCAAACACCTGTACAATACTATACTGTCAGATGGTCTAGTACTGATGACGTTGTAAGATATAAAGCTAATGACTTATTGTTATTCCAAAATGAACCTACTAAAGAAGCAGATGATATTTATACATATACATTTGAAGGTTGGTATGATCAAATATCAGGCACAATGATTACTCAAGGTCATAGAGTAGAAAACAATATGAATATTATTCCTAAGTTTTCTACTAGTAAGAAGACTTATACTGTTACTTTCAAAACTTCTTCACTTGAAGAAAAAGTTACTGTCAAAGCTGGTGAAAAACTCAGTGCTCATTTTGTAAATGATTTTGGTTGGAAATTTGGTTATGGTAGTGATTCATATTCATTTGCTGGCTATAAATACATAGCATCAAGTGGTAAATTCCAATGTGGTGATATCATCATTCAAGCTGGAAAAGATAAAACTGATTACTTCAAATCAAGTTATACTCACATCGAAAGTGAACTTTATGTTTATAAAGATATGGTATTTACACCTGTCTATGATATAAAGAAACTTTTAACAGATACCATTGTCGTTTCAGCACCAATTGAAGGTAAAAACTATACTTTCCATAGATACACAGTTGCAAGAGGAACTGAAGTATCAACTGCTGATTTTAAAGTACATGATGTTGCTGGTGATAGTGGTATATATTATAAATTCACAGGCAAATATCAGCAATCAATAGAAGGTGATAACAATAGTGAAAATAGAACGATTTATTACACACCTAGTTTCCAAAGTAATGTCATTTTAAATTATGCTGTTTTTGAAGATGCTAATGGCAGACCATATGAGATAAGTACTGCTAATCCAATTAATGGTGGAATATTCTCCATTCCATCTAATCCTCCAACAAAAGCTAGCTCAGATGGTAAAAAATATACTTTTGCTTACTGGATGAATAAAGAGACTTCTCAAATTCTTGATACTTCTTCATCTCTTGAAGGTAATAGAAACTGTACCTTTGTACCTGTTTTCTTTGAAAGTGGAGTAACTACCTACAATGTAACTATTCAAGATGCTAATGGTCATATCTTCTACAAAGGTAAAGCTCAAAAAGATACTTACTTGAGCTATAAAGATGATGTAAGTGAGACTGATAAATATTCATATATTGATAGCAGCACATATATTAGACATGTATTTTCAGGCTGGAAAGATAATATTTCACCAGCTAATACTAAGATTACATCTGATAATGTTGTCTTCACTGTTTTGACAAATAAATATCAGCTTCAAGTTAAAGTCAGAATGTTTAGTGTTGATAAAACCAAAGCAAAGACACATGAATTCGATTATAATTCAACTCAAAGATTAAATAAAATTGCTAATCCAGACCCAACTAATATTGCAGGCTATAGCTATGGTCCAATAACTGGTTATATCATCAATGGTGTTCGTTATGAGCATTATGATGAATATACTTTCACTACTGATGTTGACATCTATCCTATTGCTACACGTACTGCTACTGTTTTTACTCAACTTGTCTTTGAAGGAATTGATAATTCTAGTCATTACTTTAAATATCAAGATGTCCGTTATGGTTCAATAACTTCAATTGATCCTGAATTATGTACTGGACTTGATAAGACTGAAATCAAAAACGTCAGTGGTACTAAATATAAATACACTTATACTTATGCTCATAAGTGGAGAGATGAGAATGGTGTTGAATATCCTGAAGATAAAATTGTTGTCAAATCACAAGTCTTCACCCCTGTTTATGAAGAGAAGAGAGAACTTGTTCAATATCAAATTACTTTTAAAAACTACGATGGAACCACTCTTGGAACAGATTATGTACCTGATAATTTCTTCTATATGACTTTCTCAGATAAAGGACTACCTGCTATACCACAACGCGAAAATACAGCTGGAATAGTCTATGTATTTGAAGGTTGGTTTAGTGAAGATGGCGAAGAATTGCTTTATCATCCAATTAAGAAAGATGCCATCTATACAGCTCGCTTTAGAGAAGAAGTCAAAAAATATGATTTCACTATCACTGCTAAAGTTTACTTTGATGGAACAACTACAACAGATATTCTTTATAGTGAACAAGTTGGTTACAATCAATTTGTAAGCATCAATTCGACTGAGTGGCAAAATTATCTTAAAGCTCTTCAAAACAATTATAAAGACACTGATACATATTCTTATACTATCGCTTGGAAAGATGGCAAAGAACCAGTTACTGATAAAGCTATTCAAACTAATGTGGCTTACGAATTACAAGTGACTAAACAAGTTCGTACATATGATATCAAATATTATATTCGAGCAACTAATGATGCCAATATGAAGATTCTATATAAAACTGTCACTTATAAAGCTGGTCAAGGATATCAAATCATTGACGCACCTAGCATTTATTATTTTGATCCAGATTTATATCCAGGCCAAAGTAATAACCAGATTACAATTGCTAAACGTGAAGACTTCTATACTACAGTTGCTCCTTCTTTATCAACTAATCCTCAAAATAGATACTCTCAATATGATTGGCAAGGTGTTTATATATGCTAATTTAGAATTTGTCCTTGAAGGTGTTTACGAAGCAACTAAGTATGAAATAACTCTTTATAGTCAGGTTTATAACGGCAATGCAACTACATCTCAGATTGGTTCGACTATACCTGGTGTCTTCTCCAGTTATGTTGAAAATGGTGTAACTAAATACTATAGGATACCAGCAACTTTGAAGATTAGAAAAGGTATGACTATTGCTCAATCATTGAAGCTTTTCCCTAATGATAATACTGAAATTGAATACCGTGAAGATATGTTTAAAAATGCTTGCATATCTTCTTCCTGGACATATTATAATTCTAATTTGAATTATGTATTAAATAAATGGAAAGTCAATAAAGGTGATAATCCTGCTGAAGTTGTAACCACAATTGATATCAATCAACAGCTTACAAGTAATATGAAATTTACTGCTATATTCCATGCTTATAATAAATAAAAATTAGAATTTAATTATAACCTCTTTATATGTTTTAATAGATAAATTAGACATGTAAGGAGGTTTTTTTAATAAGCGTAATTTCCCAATTGACAAAAATTAAAAAAGTTGTTAAATTTTCATTAATCCATTATTTAGTGGATAACATGAACTAAACATTTTTTTTATTGTAATTTCAGATATCTTTTATTCTTTTACTTCTTTTAAACTATTTATAATATCTTCAGATAATTCATATTTTGATGATTTTAATTCTTTTGATAGGCTTTCTGATCATGGAAGTAGCTGTTTGATATCTGATTGGTTTGTTTATGCTAGCTGAGTAAAAACATGAATAAGGTTATACTTGATTCAAGCTTTCAGCTTTTATAATTGTCATCAAGATTTTAGTGGCTTCAGCTCCCTTTTCAGAACAACTGAATAAGAAATTCTTTCTATCTATAACAAGGTCCTTTACACTGCTTTCACATAGTAATAATAAGATTCGGATTTACCTTTGCTTTTACAAAAATCAATGATAGGTAATTCACTTTTTTGGTAATCTTAGATTAAAGACTGATAATATTCTTTTGAATTTTTTATAAAAAGTCCTTCCGATTTATTTTATTGGAAGAACTTTAATTTATATAGCAAGGTTAAATTACGTTTTTAAATAACTTACTTAAATTCATTATAACGACATCTAGGCTTTACTTTTTTGATGCTGGTCTTGTTTGTTATTTAACAAAGTATTCTTGAATGCTGAGATTTTAAGAATAACTCAATAAATGGTGTTAAAGTCATTTGCATGATGTAATCGCTTATTGAGAGTTCAATCTATAATGATTTAAACCCTTATAAATATATTCTTCATCTTATAAATATTTTACCTAATCTAAACAATATTGAATTTGATTAATCGACTTTATCACCTTACTCTAGCTCATTACCTAAAGAAATTAAAAGTAAGAAATAAAATAGCCTTGAATAAAAAAATCAAGGCTATTTTAAATTTTTAATAACGTCAAAGTTATTGACGTTTAGTGTAAAAACATCTAATTCAAACAGTTCAATGTTTAAAAGCTTAAAGGTACTGAGCAGCCCATCACTCCAATTGATCAATGAGCAATAGGTTGTTTAAAAAACAATATATCAGTTCTTGATAGCAAAACATTTATTATTCAATTGCAGTGTTTATCAAGATGTACCAATGGTGTAAAAAGGAATTAGTGAAAATGATATTAGCGTCAATTTTAGCTATTTTCCTTACCCAAATAAAATGCACAATCCTCTCCACTGCCTTTTGCAATTTGTAAGTCAGATAAATGATTATATACTTTAAAAGTTTTGCCAGTTGAATCAGATTGACCCTTACCATTTCCGGCAGTTGTTGAAGTAATAAAACCAGCTGCATGAGTTTTCATAAAGGAAGAAACTGCAGCACCCAAACTGAAAATACCAATAGTTGCAAGAGAAGTTGAATAAGCTGCATATGATTCACCAGAAGAAGTAAATACATTGCCAACAGTGTAATAAGAGTCAGTGCCAGCTATAAATGGTGGATTGCTAATATTACTAGTGTTATCATTATAAATATCACTATCATTTTTTATAGTATAAAGCATACCCAAACCTTTTGTACTTGTATCAAGTGAAAGTTTAGAATTATTTACACTAAAGTAAGTTAAAGGCGAACCAATGTCGCTTCTTGAACTTCTGTAAAAACTAACATAATTATTATGACATGCATTAGAAATCAAGGCAGAAACACTAGCTTTAGTTCCATGTTCATAAAAATCACGAGCACCAATATTGACACCATATTGAATATCAACACTAGTATTTACAGGAGATGATGTCTTTCTTTCGCAAAAAACAGATGTGTAAAGATAAATTTTACCACTTGCATTATAACCAGCAAAAGCAGCTTTAACTGGTAAAAATCCTTGAACACCTAAGGAAACAATACCACCTCGTTTATAACCTTGTCCCCAACCTAAGAAACCATAATCAGTTGTTGTATCTCTTTTTTTATTATCACTACCACCTTGAGTAATGTCAATGTAATTTAGAGTTTTAATAGGTTTAGCAGTATCATGATTAAATGAATGCTGATATCGGCCAGGAGCAGCATCGAGGTAAAAATTTTGCAACTCCGTTGAGGCAGTAATAATATATAGAGCAGAGTTTTGATTTGCACCTTGCATTAAAGCAAAACCGAATTCATTAATTTGACCATCTAAATATATATGTGAAGTTGAAGAAGAATTAAGATAACAACCAGCAAACATAAATGGAGTTACTACATAATTCAAATCAAAATATGTTGAAATTAATGCGGGGCTGGTTCTTTCCTGCATTTCTTTATTGGTTTCAGGTATTTTTTCAGAATGCGGGTATCTAGATGCGTTGGCATCCATTACTGGGTAAATTGAATTGCTGATAGTATTATAGTCTCCAACTCTATTTAAATATATGTGGCTACTACCTGCTGAAATATCTGCCAAACCAAAAGGCAAGATATATTTACTTCTTAAATAATAGCCAGAGTTCATATTATTAATATTTCCTAATTTTAATATAGTATTTTTTCCTGTAAGCCATGATCTAGTAACACTAAAAGCATATGAACCGATAATTCCTTGCTGACCATATTCATAACCAAGTTGTATATAGTTAGCACTATTTATATCAACTTGTTTATTAATGCCTCCTGAATAATAATCGTCATTATTAAATAGATAAGGGAAAATGCTTTGTAGTGAGGCATCACCTCCATCTAATGAAAAACTAGTAGTACCATTTCTTGCAAGAGCGTAAGGAGAAATAGCAGTCACATTGTTAGCTCTATTTTTAAACGAAATAGTACAAGGTGAAATGCTTACATCACTTTCAGCACGATTTGCATTAAGTTTATAAATTTTTTCAGTTGCATTATTGTTAATGTAGAAAGCACGAGCTCCTAATGGTGAATATACAAATTCATAATTTATTAGTAAGATATTAGTCATCAATGAATCAGCATAATTCAAACTTGAAGCTAGTTTCTGATTAGTGTTAAACATCATGAATTTTTTAAATTCAGCGTTTGTTTGCCACACATTATCAGCTTGTTCAAACATATCATAGAACTTTTCAGTCTCAGTAGAATCTTTATTGGTCCAGTCATCCATCAAATTGAAAGTTGCATCATAATAAGTTGCAGAACCTGTATTTTTATAAGCAAAAGAATAATAAGTTAAAGTTTGATTATTATAAGTGTTTGAAACAGCACCACTAGCATTTCTATTTGCACCCATATATGGGAATTCCATAGTGGTAAGAGTTCTTGTTTTTGAATTATCACTTAAATATTGCTCATCTATATCAGAGCCAAGAATATTACCATCGAAGATGATTTTAGAAAGGGATCTACATTCTTCAAATGCTCTAGCACCTATTTTAGTTACAAAAGTAAATGAAATATTATTGTCATTATTATCAACAGTTTCAAGCAATTTACAGTTATAGAAGGCATATGCACCGATAGTTTTATTATGTTCAGCATTGCTTTGCAAATTGACATTTTTTAAGCTGACACAATTTGCAAATAAACCTTCAGGTATATTTTCAGCAACTAAAGGAATAGTGATGACATTTTCATTACCATTGCCTTCTAATGAATAACAATTTCTAAAAGCATATTTACCTAAAGTGAAAGTATCAGCATTTTTATCAACAGAAGCATTGGTCAAATCACCTTTGATTGTTTTTAAAGCATAATTGCCATCAAAAGCATGAGCACCGAGATACTTGAGTTGTCTATTAAGAGTATCATCACCTACTGAAGTATCATCTAAGAAAGAGAGTGTATTGAATGTGTGATTAAATAAGAAAGCACTATCACCAATGGTTACTAAAGATGAAGGAATATGTAAAGTTTGATCATTGACATAAGGGAAATAGTATGCACTACCATCCATATCATAAAGCTTTTTAGCATCAATCTTTGATTTATCATCAATATTAGCAAAATCAAAAACACCTTCTCTTGGGTTATAAGAAGCAGTATCGCTATCAACAGTATCCTCATTATATTTACTATCCTCATAATAATAGTTATAAGGATAAGCCGCAACAGAACATTTTATATCATTGCCGGTGACAGAGTCCCAAGCAATTGGATAATGAGAATAATCAAGAGCAAAAGCATAACTACCAATTTTAGAAATGGTACTAGATTCTGGCTGATAGAAAGATGGAATAACATAATTATTAAAGAAGGCATAATTACCAATTTCTTTAAGATTAGTAGGTAAATCAATTTCTACAACTTGGTTATTATAACTTTGTCTGGAAGTATAATATGATTCAATTGTATTCCTATTAATAGCATTAAAATAGTATATATTTCTAGCACTGATAAAAGCACAATCACCAATGGTTAATGTTTTGTTATTAGATTTACTTAAAGTAGCATCATTAATGAAATTAAAATGATTTGGATCAGTGATAAGTGATGAATTTTCAGTTGCAACTTCAATTGAAAGTCTTCGATATGCAAAAGCATAAGAACCGATTGTAGTTATATTTATAGGTAAGGTAGTACCGCTAGAAGAGGAAGCAGTAAATTTCAAAGATTTGCCAGTACCATTAAGAATTTTAATAGCAAAACCACGTGCTTTTAAATCAGCACTACTTACAGTATCTTCTTTGACTCTAAAAGCATTATTTGCAATAGTTAAAGCAGGCAATTCTTTAATATCTTTAGCAGTTAAACGGCCTAACTGAAGATCAGTTTTAAAATCATAAAATTTTAAAGCATACTCGACACAATCACCATTTTGTTTAAAGAAATTAGTTCTATATTTGAAAGCTCCTTTTCCAATATAAGTCAAATTTCTAGGGAAAGTGATTGAAAGAGGTACTTCATATTTAAGCTTAACTGTGCTTGTTTTAGTTGAAGATGATGCACTAGCCATCTGTTGATAAAGATCATACATAGTTGAAGCATGATTTAAAACGTCACTACTATCTAAATCGCTTGTATCATCGTATTCTGAATCTGCTTTTCCATTTGTAAGTGATACTTTTTCAAAATAAGTATTAGTATTACCATTTTTTCCATTCACATAAACGTTAATATCAATGACAATTGCAAAAGCATAATCACCGATACTGATATTAGCACCATAATTCTTAGTATCGTGATTGACATCTTCCCAAGAAATATTGGTTAGACCTCCACGATGTGCAAAAGCAAAATTACCAATCTTTTGAAGAGATAGTGGGAATTTCAAAGTTGATAATCCAGAATCAGAAGAATTATATGTAGACATAAACGCACCTTCTTCAATAGTCTTAAGTTTTTTATTGAAGGTGATGGTTTTTAAATTTGTATCGAAGAAAGCACCTCTATTAATATTTTCAAGTTGAGATGGGCATTCAACAGCGTTCAGTCTATTACATTCAGCAAAAGCAAAGTCACCAATTGTAACAGTATTAGCTGATAATGTTAATGTTGTTAAGTAATTACAGCCATAAAAAGCATAATTACCAATTTTAGTATAGGAACGTTCATTTAATTCATTATCGGTTTCAGTTGGGAAAGAAACAGCTCTAATGACATAGCCTACTGGTTTACCACCAGTAATTACTTTAGAACTTACTTTACCAAAGATAGATTCACTACTACTTTTTGAATCGGCAATACCTTTGACAATTGAGAAAGATTCAATTGTATTATTAGCTTTATTAGTTGTGAAATAATAACCAGGTAAAATAACTGATTGCCAAATTTCTTTCTTTGCAGCTGGTGTTGAATCACTAATATTGAAAGCAGAGATTTCATTATCAGCATTGAATGTAAACATTCCATCATTTGTAACATCATAGGCATAAACACCATTTAAAATGATTGAATTTGGTTTGTTTTGCTGGTTTCTAAAACTGATAGCAACTTTTTGCTCGCTTGAAAAATGAGTCAAGGTAGTATTGCTATAAGAAGTATAAACGGTTCTTAAACCATGTTGATAAAGAAGTGAGGAATCTTTTAAAACTTCAAGAGGTGAAAATTCAACATTTTCATCAACAACAAATGGACCATATGAAACATTGTTAACTAAATATGAGACAGAGACGCCAACATAAGTCATGCCACCATCTTCATATGGTTCAAAATAGACATTAGTAGCAGAAGTATTTAAAATACCAGATAAAAGCATAGTTGAACCAGAAGTTATATATGGTTGGTTAGTATAGACAAGGTTTCCATCTTCATCAACGACCTTCCATTTAGTTATTTTGTAGTGATTGTATACACATCCTGCAGTTGTTGGATTTCCAATACCAGTCGTTGGATTATATAAATAAGAAGTATTGCCATTAAATTCATAACCACCGATAACGATTCTAGTTTTTGAAATTGTATCTTTATCATAGATTTGTGAAGCTGATGAGGTTCCATCAAGAGTTTGCTTGACCATGACAATCTCAGAACCAACACGATAAGAAATACGAATATTAGTATATTCATATTTAGCATAATAAATAATGTTAGTTGCTGTTGGACTAGCAGTGAAAGTTCCTGATTTAACAAGAGATGAAGTGTCACCACCACGTAAAACCCAACCAACAAAGACTTGACCATCTTTACCCTTTGGAGTACTAGTAGGGATAGTATAAGTACCACCACTTGAAATATATTGAGTAGCAAATAAAGTATTGCTATTCATATCAATATCAGAATAGAAAGCGACTCTAACATTATTTCTTGGAACATAAACAGGAGTGAAAACAACACTACCAGGATTGGAAATGTAGTTATTATTCATCTTGGTCTTATTTCCGTTATCATCAATTTCATAACTTGGGGCAAAGATAAATTGATAGATAGTTTCATTAGAATCGTTATAAACTTTGTTCAATGTGATGGAACTTGGTGTTCCTTCAGGTTGAGCATTACCATAAGTGATATTGAAAGATAAACCATCAAAAGTATAAGAAGAAGAACTAGTTGTTGCAGGAATTGAAAATGTTGCTCTAATATTTCCTAAAGATTCGGAATAATTAGGTTCAGAATCAGCATCAGTTGATGTGTCAACAAGTTCAATCAATTGATAATTGTAATTAGCAATCTCAGATGTTAAATTACCATTTGAATCACGTCGATATTCAGGTGTCATCTTTAGCATCAAAGGAACATTAGAATGAATAGTTGAAGGCTTAGTTAAATTAGTCTTAGTTATTTCATCAAAGAAAGTTACAGGTGAAGTTGGTGAAGTAAAGACACACACTAAATCAATTTTATCAGTTGATCTGATGACAGTTGATGCAGTGATTGCGACTCTTGTTTGAGTATCATATTGACCAGTTGTCTCATTGTAATCATCATATCTTACATAATACCAAGAAGCGACATATGCATTATCAAGAACATGATTATTTTGATTCTTTGTTTGGACATAATTCTTAATCCAATTATCAAGAATTGTATTAGAAATAGCTAAATCTGAATAAGTGAGTGTTCCATCAAATGTGGATGGAAGACCAGTAACAAATTTGGAATCAGCTGTTTCATTCTTGATAGAATCAATGATGTCTTGAGTAGAGATATCACCAGTTAAAGTAAGACCAGTATATCTATTATTGACCATAGCTGCATTTTCAACTTCATATTTGTAATTGACCTGAAGTGTTTTACCAACATAGTTTGCATAAATAGATATATTGTAATTATAGTCATATGTGACTTCTTTATCATCGGCTGTTTTTGTGACTCTTATTTTGTTTCCACTTTCATCTAAAACATATTTACCATTTTCATCTCTTTGGTAATTGAAGATAAGGTTCTTTTTGTATTTGCCAGTATCTTTATCATATGATGTAGATAAAATCCAACCATCAAATTCATAACCATCTTTGACAGGTAATTCATCTATAAGTTTGATTTCTTTGGTGATGTATCCACCTTTTCCATCACTGACTGTGTAAGTTTCAACAACAACATCTTTGAGATTCTGACCATAAGTTACTTCAACAGTTTTAGTCTTGTAATTTCTAGTTATACCATCATGTAAAGCATCTTTAGCAGTATAATTTTCTTCAATTAAAGTGATATGGTAAGTTTGAGGTACTAAATTGATATAGACATTGATAACAGGACGAGTTGTATTATTTTTAACAGCTTCAGAAGGTTTAAAATTACCACTATCAATACATCTTGTAATATCAATGATTCTATTTGAGACCCTCTTAGTAGGATCTAAATTAATATCATTTGAAAATTCAAGATAATATCCTTCAACTTTATATCCTTCCATACCTTTATAAGATAAATTAGATGGGAGAGCAAATAAATCATTGTAACCGACAACATAATAATTATCTAATTCTTTGATATAAGTATCATCATTTCCACCTACTTTATCTAAATCAATGACGTTATTTCTATTATCATAGAATCTCATTTGATATGTTATCTTCTCATATCTACAGGTGATGACAGTATTAGAATCGAATTTAAATAGTTTTCTTTGCTTTTCTTTTTCAGCTTGAGAAAGGCTAGTATTTTCATCGATGTATTTATTTAAATTAGCAAGTACAGTAGATAATTTATATTCACCAACATAGAAACCTAAGAAGGTATATCCTTTCTTTGTAGGTGCTGTAAAAGCAATAGCAGTTGAACCATCTGCATTAGTTGTAAGAATTTGAGTTTCAGCTTCAGCTGTAGCTGTTTTACTATTTAAATAGAAGTTAGAACTCTTATAAGCAAACTTGCGAGTTGATGGTGCAGTGACACCATCATCTGAGATAAAGATTGCTAGATATTCATTAGATTCATAAACAGCAGTCAAAGTGAGTTGACCATGTGTAGCTTCATTATAAATGTTAGCTAAATTGACAATTGTCGAAGAATTGACTTCAATTGGTGTGAAGTTACCTTTAGCAGCAGATAAGATCCAGTTTTTAAAAGTATAACCAGTTAAAATTTTGGTTGTTGGTAAAACAAATGTTGAATCTTCTCTTTGAATTAAACCTTTTCCACCATTTAAATTATTGTAAATATCAAGACCATCGATGCCAGCAAATCTAGTATAATACGTAATTTTTTCAAAAGTAGCTTCTAAAACCATATCAGACGTGTTGGAATAGACGTAGTCATTTTTAGTGATGTCAACAACACTACCCAAAGTATCTTTATAAGCTACTTTAAAAGTTGAATCATATTCAGGATGTTTCTTTAAGTAAGCTGTGACTTTGTTATTTAATGCAGTTATATCACTAGTTGCAATCTTACCTTTATATTTAACTTTGATAGTATAGCTTTCTTCACCGGAGAAATTAACAACAATATCATAGTTTTCAGCAATGAGTTCACCATATATATAATAGTTGGTGGCAGAAGTAGTATTGCTTTTGTAATTATTAGTTAATTTTTTAGAAGGTGTAGAAATATCTGTTCCAGTTGAAGATGTTTGGACATACCAACCAGAGAATGTAAAACCAGCAGCTTCAATATCAGCAAAAAGTGGTATTTCACCGCCAAAAGGAACATTTAAATAAGTGGCATTATCAACAAAAGTATAGTTTTTAATTGTTCCATCAGTATCTTTGTATTTTAAATAAACCTTGTTGCAATTAGTTGTATCACTTGCTCTAAACATTGGATAAATGGTTATTGAGCTAGTTTGACTTGCTAAATAATTATTAGCATCCAATTCAGTTATTTGACTACCTTGTGGATTTCTAGGATCAGTATAGAAATAAACAAATTCATAACCTGATTTAGTTGTATAATTAGACAATTTTAACTTCTGATTTTTGCTTAATGTAGTATCAGTTGGTTTAGAAGTAGCTATATTAGATGCTGCATACTTAACAGATATTGTCATATCTGTTGCAGTTAAAATCATATAATAGGTTGCATTGTCATTAGGAATAATATTATTAGGAATATAAGATGTACCATTAATGCTTCTTGAAAGAGTCCATTTAAAATTAGTCCAACCATATTTAAAACCATCTTTACCTAAGAAATTAGCACCATCAGCTATAGTTAAAGTATTAGAAAACATACTTTCAGTTATAGTTAATTCAGGAGCAACATTGCCTTTGTTTACTTGAACAGTGGTATCAATTTGTTTATTTAAAGAAGTATCACGATAAGTGATTTCTTTACCTTTGTAAATATATTTGATGGTTCTTAAATCAGCATTATTTTCAACTTTTAAAGTTGCATCGATATATAAGCAACTATCATCTAAGTAATAATTATCACCGACAACTGATAAATAAACTCTAGCCGTTTTAGTAACAATACTTGCACTTTGGTTATCAACATATCTTTCAATTGTAATAAGACTTTGATATTTTTCAGGTAATTTAGATAAATCAGCAGTTAAAGTATAAGTTGTACCTTTTTCATATTTATAGGTGGTGTCTTTAAAAATTGCTTTCTTTTCAGCATCAGTTAGTTTTATGACTTGCTTTTTAATATATATATTTTCAATCAAATCAGCAGGTGCAGTGTGGTTATCATCAGCTGTAAAGGATATGCGAGCATAATAATTACCAGCATTTTGAGGATATGATGATAATAAAACATTATTTGTTGAATAATAACTGACAGTATAATGCAAATAATTTGGTAGGTTTGCAATCGATAATTTTACACCATCAGTTTCAGAATACTCTCTTATATATCTGCCGTTTTCAAGAGTAACTCCTTCATTTGCAACGACAGAAAGTGTGTTACTTGGTGCAGCTTTATCAATTATCAATGTAGCTGTAAAATCTTTTAGTCTATCATATCTTTGCGTATTGATAGTTGAAAGTCTACTATACTCCATCACCATGGAATAAACACCAGCATTGATAGGAGCTGAATTCAATTTGTTGCCTAATGTATCGTAATAGCTGATAGTATATTTATCAGTTAATAAAACATTACCTTGTGGAGCAACTTCAGCAGGATTACCATCATAAATTTTATAGGCGTTTTTGAAAATAACTCCACTATCAGGAATTTCTTCAACTTTTGAATAAATAGTCTTATCTCCAACACTATGTAAAGAAATGGAGTTTAAAGGAATTGTATAAGCACTATCTGCGTAATATCCAACAAAATAATAACCTTTATCAATATTTGGTTCTTCTAAGGTGATGAAATCATCATAGGTATAAGTTGATGGATTTTTTTCAGTTTTAGTTCCATGAGGAACAATATAAGTCAATTTAAATTTTTTGAGAGTATATGTGACAGTTACTGTTACATCATCTCTGATGTTAGAAATGAGTGACTCATCGTAATGTTTTTCATAAGCAGTGGGATAATCTGGTAATAAATTAGGAACAGACTCTTCGCTTAAGGATGTACCATCAATAACATTTGGAATGGTTGACAAAACATTTCCATTTTCATCAACAAATGTTATTGTATGAGATAATTCATCAACAATTCTTAAAGTAGCATACATCGGTGATGGTGCTTTGATATTTGGATCACTTGATATAAAAGTTGCAGTGACTGTATAAATACCAGCATCTACTTGATTATTGTTAGAGTATTGAACTGTAAGGTATGAAGGCAAGCTTCCTTCAATTTCAAGTGATCTAATAGTGCCGTTATAAATATATGTTTTTGAATTGAATTTGACGTTTTGTAGGATGGTGCTTTTTGGAAGAATGGTTAAAATAGCACTCTTATTAAAAATCTTGGTTCCTGTTTGATCACTTATTGTTGCATAGACAACATAAGTACCAACATCAATATAGCCTCTACCATCATCGTTTTTGGAATAAGTGACAGAATATCCACTTGGAAGGTTAGAAACAGCTAATGTAACAGGTAAACCAGTATAAGTTACTGTTTGATCTGGAAATACGACATTAGCTAATTTATTTGAAAGGTTACTATCTAAATCATCAACAATATACATTGTTGCACTTAAGGACTTATATTTTTTACTAGAATCAAGACTATTGGTAAAGTTAGCTACGACACTATGTTCGCCAACTTCAGATTGATTGTTTCCAATATATGAAACATATACATTGTCAGGCAATTCGCCAACAATGGATAATGAGTGATTTTTACCATCATATTTGAATGTGGTTGAAGAGAGTGAAACATTTAAAGTTATCTCAGAATTTTCTTCATCAACAATCTTGACAGGATCTGTATTTTCACAACTAACTAGTGGAGTAACTAGAGCAGCAATTGAAATAAGTGATAATAGTTTCTTTGATTTAGGCATAGTAAGACCTCCAAAAACGCACGCATATATAAATATATAATATATACATATATTAAGATAACAAAGCATAAATAAACTATAAAACAGTAACCTTAAGCATACATTGTAAAAGGTGAGTAAATAGTTGATTTTAAATAAATTATAGCAATTATTACAAATTATAAAAAACAACTATAAATATTGCAAAATTAAATAAATATTTAAAATTAGCAAATTTTATTAAAAAAACACATCAAAATTAAGAAAAATTTAAGTATTTTTTTGTTAATAAATTAGACGATAAATTCTTTAAAAAAAGAAGTAAAAAGAGTATAATGTCAGTATGAAAACAGTATCGATTATTATCCCTTGCTATAATGAAGAAAAATCATTGCCAATCTATTTTTCAAAGATAGATAATTATTTGAAAGAAATTACAGAGTATTCATTTGATTTTATTTTGATAAATGATGGATCAAAAGATAAAACATTAGAAGTGATGGAGGAAATATATAATAAAAGAGATGACGTCAACATCATTTCTTTTTCAAGAAATTTTGGCCAAAATCCTGCTTTTATAGCTGGGCTTGAAAAAAGCAAATCTGACTATGTTATTTTAATGGATGCTGATTTACAAGACCCATTGTCACTGATCAGTCAAATAACAAGTAAGTTTTCTTTGGGATATGAAGTTGTTAATCCTTACAGACTCAATAGAAATAAGGATTCTTTCTTTAAAAGAACAACAGCTTCTATGTTTTATAAATTAATAAATAAGATTGAAGGAAACAAAGTAGTTGAGGAAAATGTTAATTGTTTTAGAGGATTATCAAGAAGAGTGATTGATAAAATCATTTCCCTTCCTGAAAAAGATAAGTTTCTATTAAATGAGATTTATTTTGTTGGATTTAAAACTTGTCAAATAGAATTTACACGAGAAAAAAGAGAACAAGGTGAATCTAAATATAATGTCAAACGTATGACTAAGTACGCATTAGATAATATTTCAAGTGGAACAATTAATCCATTATATTGGCCAATCAAGATAGGTGCTTTTTCACTCATATTTTCATCATTATTTTTTATAACAATGCTTGTTTTATATATTCTTTCATATCCAACTATAAATATTATTGATAATTTCCCTTTAGTGAACACATTATTTATTATTTCAATTGTTATTATGTGTTTTTCAATTTTATTATTCTTTATTGGTATATTAGGTTTGTATTTACATAACGTTGTTGTAAATACTAGAAATAGACCAACGTATATAATTGATTTTTATAAAGATAAAGAAGATAAGTAATTACTTACTTTGCTCATCTATATATTTTTTTAAGGCTTCAAACGATTCTTTTGAAATGTCATGTTCAAGTTTACATGCATCTTCAAGAGCGATATTTTCATCAACGCCTATTGAAATTAAAAAGGAAGAAATCACTTTGTGTTTTTGATAAACACTATTTGCGATCTTACGACCTTTAGCAGTTAAAGATAAATGCTGATGTTTGTCAGAAGTTATGTATCCTTCTTCAATAAGACTTTTCATTGCCACTGAAACACTAGCACGTGAGAAGGCAAAAGAATTAGCAATATCAACTGCTCTGATTTCTTTCATGCCTTTTTCTTCTAGCATTAGGAATCTTTCAAGATAGTCTTCTTTTGATTGATTTGAGTTATTCATATTAATATTTTACATTTTTATTTGGTCAAGTGGAAAATATTGCACTAAAAATAAAAATAGTTAGTTTTAACTAACAAAGGTATTGACATTAAAAAGAATGAATTTTATACTATGTTAGTCTTAACTAACAAGGAGGCAATATGAAACTATCAAATGCTAATGAAAATGAAAGCTATATAGTAGAAGACATACTTCTTGATGAAAATACTAGAAGGAGACTTGAAAGTATTGCAGTCATCAAAGGTGTTGAGATTAAAGTGATTTTTCAACAAAAAAGTGGCACTGTCATTCAAGTAGGTGATACACGTCTTGCTTTAGATAAAGAAGTCACTTCTAATATCATATTAGAAGGTGAAGATGACTCCACTTTAAAAAATCTAACAGGTGACTTAAAGTGCCCTGATTGTGGATGCTGTAAAGAAAGTGAGGGAAAAGAAAATGATTAAAACATTTGCTCTTATTGGTAATCCAAACTGTGGTAAAACAACTCTTTTTAATTCACTTACTGGTTCAACAGCTCATGTTGGAAACTGGCCAGGTGTCACAGTTGAAAAAAGAGAAGGTAAATATAAAAAAGGAAAAGAAGAACTTGCAAACATTGTTGATTTACCAGGCATTTATTCACTTTCACCATATACATCTGAGGAAATTATCTCAAGAGATTATATTTTAAATGAACATCCTGATTGTGTCATCAATGTCATTGACGTAATGAATCTAGAGAGAAGTTTATTTTTAACAAGTCAATTACTCGAAATGAATGTTCCAGTTGTTATTGCTTTAAACATGTTAGATGTTTTAAACAAAAACAATATGTCAATAGATGAAGAAAAGATAGCTAAAGAATTAAATGTTCCAGTTGTTGCAGTATCAGCTTTGAAATTTACTAATCTTGATGAACTGATGGATCAAGCATTAAAAACTTGTGAAATTAAAAGAGAAGGAAAAGTCATCTTCACTACTGATAAAATAGAGCTTATAAATAAAGCTAAAGCTATTTATGATGATTTATGTATTGATAATTCACTTTTCCATGCTATCAAAGCATTAGAAGATGATAAGGTTGAAAGAGAAGAAAATGTCAATGCTTATGATAAAGTTAAAAGAGATAATCTAATAGTTGCTGATTTTGAAAAAAATACTGCTGAAGAAAGATATAAATATTTTAAGGAAAACATTTCAAAGTATCGAAAAGGTTCACCTTTGGTTGATTCAAATAACTATACTAAATCAGATAAGATTGACAAAATCTTAACACATAAAATATTTGCAATACCTATTTTATTAGTTATTTTATTTGTTATTTTCCATATAACATTTGGTGGTGATTTATTTTATTTGCATGCGATGGGAGTGCAGTTAGGAAATTATGAAGGTGCTATAAAATTTGTCGGTGCTGATGGAGAATGGTTCCATCCATTTGCTGGATTATTTTATGATGAAAATGGAATAGCAACAATCGGTGAATTTTTGCATCGATTGATTGATGGAATCAATAATACTATTATTGAAGGCATAAGACTTGGTATCTCAAATGCTGGCGGTCAAGAATGGGTGTCTGGATTTGTTTGCGATGGCATCTTATCTGGTATATCAGCTGTTTTAGGCTTCTTACCTCAAATACTTCTATTATTTACTTTCTTCTCAATCATGGAAGATAGTGGATATATGGCACGTGTTGCTTTTGTTTTAGATCGAATATTTAGAAGATTTGGTGTTTCAGGCCGTGCTTTTATTCCTATGATTATGGGATTTGGTTGCTCAGTTCCTGCAATGATTAATACTCGTACCTTAAATTCTGATAAAGAGAGAACAAAGACAATCAGAGTTATTCCATTCTTTACTTGTTCAGCTAAAAGTGAAATTTTAGCTGGTGTATCAGCTGCTTTTGCTTATGCATTTGGTTTTGATGCTGGCATCTTTACATTCCTTATGTATCTTCTTGGTATGTGTGCTGCTATGTCATCAATTATCATTATGAATAAAACAACGTTGAATGAAGATGTCCCACCATTTATTATGGAACTTCCAACATATCAACGTCCTCAACTATACGCACTTTTCCTCCATGTTGTAGAAAAAGGAAAGCACTTTGTTAAAAAAGCTTTTACAATCATTTTCTTATCAACGATTGTCATTTGGGTATTTGCAAACTTCACATTTGATTGGAGATTTATTCCAACAATAGATGATTTAGAATCTTCAGATTCAATTTTAGCTGGTATAGGAATGATTATCCAACCAATATTCACACCACTCGGTTGGGGAAGTCAATTAAATACAATTGTTGTAAATGGTGAAACTATCAATTCTAACTATGGTTGGATCTATTCAGTTGGTGCTATTCAAGGTACTATTGCTAAAGAGAATGTTGTTTCAACTTTAGGATCACTTGGTGCTTTGATTCCTGGACAAGGAGATTTAGATGCAATAACTCATATTATCCAAGCAACAAAAATAACATCTGGTGGACTTGTATCATTTACTGTTTTCAATATGTTAACAATTCCTTGCTTTGCTTCAGTTGCAACTGCAAGAAGTGAAATAGGAAATAAGAAATTATATCGTAATACAATCTTCTTCTGGTTAGGTACTTCCTACGTAGCGGCTGCATTATTCTATGTCATGATTGATTTTAAATGGACTATGGGTATTATAATTCCTGTCTTTGCATTATCATTAGTTGGTTTATACTTCTTTGATAAGATGAGAAGAAATAAAAACAATGGTGATAATAACAATCATTTAAGTAATTTAACGAGTGTTAGAAATAAAGACCACAAATCTTGCTGTGATTAGTATGAAGCCTATTGATATTATTATCATTTCTTTAGTTTCTTTATTTGCTCTTTGCTTACTTATATACTTTATTATCAGAATAAAAAATCATAAAGGATTATCAGATTGCCCTAAAAAAGATGATTTAAAAATATATATGAAAGTGTATAGACACAATAAAAAGAAAGAGGAAAAGAAGAAACAAAAAGAGCTTAAAAAAAGTAAATAAATTCTTACTCCATACAGAAGGCCTGGATGACATAACCAGGTCTTTTTTGATTATTAAATTATTGTTTAATTAATTTTGATCACTATTTATTACTTGCCAAAAACCAGTCTTACGGGAACCAATACGTCTAATTTTTCCAGATTTAGTTAAATTATTCAAATGGCGTGTTATAGTTGGTAAAGAAACATTTAACTTTGTTGATAAATCAAAAGTAGTATTATATTTATTTTCAATAAGTAATGAAAGCAATCTTTTGTCAAGGGAATTTATTCTATCATTCATCAATAACTGATAGAATAAACATTAAAATTTAGTTTCATGGTGGTAAGATATTTTTCTTTAAGAAAGTTACTTAATGTAGTATCATATATAAAGAAATGAGGTATTAAATATATGGCAAATAATTCGATTGAAATTGAAGCAAAAGTACTAGTTAGTAAAGCTGATTATAATAAACTTTTGGAAAATTTAAAATTTGATGAGCAAGTTAAAATTCAAAAGAATTATTATTTAGACTCCAAAGATAGAATGCTCAAAAAATATGGAATAATTGTCAGACTTAGAGAAAGAGAAGGAAGAGTTAAACTTTCAATGAAGGCTCCTCTTTCTGAAGGCTTGCTTGAAAAAAATCAAATGCTAGAAGAAGATGAATTTAAAGCTCTTTTGAATTCAAATATTTTTCCAAGAGGAGAGGTATATGATTTTTTAGAAATGCTAAATATTGCAATTGATAAACTTGTAATACTTGCTGAGCTCACAACCGAAAGAAGAGAAATGAAATATAATGATACTAAAATCAACATTTCTAAAAATACATATGGAAAAAATGTTGATTATGAATTTGAATGCGATTCAGATAGTAAAATAAAAAGTGAAGATACTTTGAAAGAAATTTTAGCTGATTTAAATATCGAATGTGTATTCAATAATCTTTCTAAAGAAACAAGAGCTATAAATGCTAAATTAGGAACTAAATAATGACTTCTAATGAATTTAAAGATGAGATGGATTCTTTTATCTTTGATTTATTAGATTCAAATATATATAAAAATTATCTTCAGTGTAAAAAGAAAATGGAAGAAGATGAGAATTTAAAAAGACTCAGTGAAAAAAGAAGTAATTTATTTTTAAAAGCACATGAAGAAAATGATGAGAATAAAAAGAGAGAATATCTAATAGAGTTCTCAAAATTGACGGATGAAATTAAAGGCAGTCAACTATATATTGATTATTTTAATTCATATATGAAGGTTAAAGATATTTTAAATATTATCAATGAAGGAATAATAAGTAAAATCAAATGATCAGAGTCATTTCAGGAACATATAAAGGTAGATTATTAAATATACCAGATAGTAAAACCACTAGACCAACGACAGATAAAGTAAAACAAGCCATCTTTTCAATTGTAAAAAAATATATTGAAGGTGCTATATTTTTAGATTTATTTGCTGGTTCTGGTTCAATTGGTATAGAAGCAATTTCAAGAGGAGCTAAAAAAACATATCTTAATGAAAAGGATGTTAGAGCATTTAAAATAATCAAAGAAAATTTAAAATCATTAAATATTGAAGAATCATTATATGAATTGGTTTTAAAAGACTATAGGCTCTTTCTAAAGAAATATAAAGATGTCAAATTTGATGTTGTTTTTTTAGATCCACCATATAGGTTTAAAATCAATCAAGAAGTTATCAAAGAGATGGGTGAAAGAAATATGTTATCAGCTAATGCTATCATCATCTCAGAACAAGATGAGAAGAATAAAGAAGTTGATGGATTCTTTATGAAAGAATATAGATATGGTGAAAAATATGTTGCTATCTACTCTAAGGAGGAAAATATATGAAAATAGCTTGTTATCCCGGTTCATTTGATCCAATTACTAATGGTCATGTTGATGTATGTTTAAGAGCAAGAAAAATATTTGATCAAGTAATTATCTTGATAGCATGTAATCCAAATAAAATAAATAGTGGATACTTTAGCGACATTGAAAGAGAAATGATAGTCAAAGAAGTTTTTAAAGATTATGATGGTATACTAGTTAAAAGATGTGAAACTCTTGTCGTAAATAAAGCTAAAGAACTTAAAGCACAAGCACTGATAAGAGGATTAAGAGCAGTAACTGATTATGAAGTTGAAAATCAGCTTCATGCTGTCAATGAATTCATTGATGATTCAATCGATATGGTTTACTTGATGGCTAAAAAAGATCAAACTTTTGTTTCATCTAGTGCTGTTAAAGAACTATTTTCATATGATGCAGATATTAAATCACTTGTACCACCTGCTGTATATAAGGCAATGTGTTTAAAAAGAGATGGTAAGAAAATAGTATTTTAATGTTTGAAAATTATTTCTTTAATCACTTATCCATCAGTAATTACTTTATTCAAAAACATCCAAAATGGTTAAAAAAAAGCATCCAAAATGGTTGTTTTTTTAAAAAAATGATTAGAATAATTGTAGGTGATTAATAAATGAATGAATATAAACAAAGAATTATTGATGAAGAGATAAAGTTTAGATTAAAAGTTTTTGGTGCCATTTTAATATCTGGCCCAAAAGGATGTGGAAAGACACGAAGTGCAAAGCAAATATCTAAAAGTTATATCGAATTTCAAGATGAAGATAAAAGAGATATGCTATTATCCGTTGCTAATACTACTCCTAGTAAATTACTTGAAGGCGAAACTCCTCGTTTATTTGATGAATGGCAAGATGCACATAAATTATGGGGTGCTATAAGAAAATATTGTGATGACAATCCCGAAAAGAAAGGGCAGTTTATTTTAACCGGGTCATCATCTAGCTACATAAATTCTCCACATACTGGGACGTTGAGAATAAGCAATATTGAAATGTTACCATTATCGTTATATGAAAGTGGTAATTCTAATGGAAGTGTTTCATTAAATCAATTATTTGAAAAACCCAACTCGTTTACATCATGTCATTCTAGTATGAGTATAGATGATATCATTTTTTCAATTTGTTGTGGCGGTTGGCCTGCAATATTCACTGTATCTAATAATGATGAAAAATTATTTTTTGCAAAAGATTTGTTCAATCAAACTTATAAAAAAGATATTTCTCATATTGACCATATAAAAAGAAATTCAAATCATGCAAAAGCTATTTTGAAATCAATATCGAGGAACATATGTACACTAGCTAATAAAGAAGTTATATACAATGATGCAAAAAGCTATTCATATTTCTCAATATCAACATTTAAAGAATATTATGATGCTCTTGAAAGATTAAATATAATTCAAGATATAGATGCATGGTGCCCACAAATACGTTCTAAAAGTGCTTTGAGATCTGGTAAAAAAAGAAATTTAGTAGATCCATCTATTGCAGTAGCAGCACTTGGTTTAAACCCTAAATATTTTAATCATGATTTTTTAACGCTTGGTTTTTTATTTGAATCCTTATGTATTAGGGATTTAAAAGTATATTCATCAAAAAATAATGGAACGATTTCATATTATCATGATAAATACGGGCTTGAAGCAGATTGTGTATTGCATTTAGAAGATGGAAGATATGCATTGATAGAATTTAAATTAGGCCCACATGCAATAGATGATGGTGCTAAACATTTGTGCAAAATTGAATATTTATTAAAAGAATATAATATAAAAGAAAAACAAACACCACTACGATTGCCTGATTTGAAAATGATAATCACTGCAACAGAATATGGATATAAAAGAGATGATGGTGTTTTAGTTATTCCAATTGGTTGCTTAAAAGACTGATATTTTATAAATGCTTTTATAGAATATAAAAAGGCTGTTAGATAATAACAGCCTTGATATGTCTTGCTAATGATTAGGAAGCTGATGATGAACTAGAAGAAGAACTACTAGTTGATTTTTTACTTCCATCAGTAAAGTTATATAAATCATACATACTGACTAAGATATCAGATGATGAAGAAACGGAATAGTCATTTAAGACAGAGAACATAACTTTAGAAGGAGCACTCATTGTGTATTTTGTTTCAGTCTTCTTTTTAGAATAAGAAACAAATAAAGGAGTAGGAAGAGTTTTTTCACTTGCACTGATTGCTGAATAAGCAATATCAAACAAACTAGCCGTGACAGAAGTATTTGAATGAAGTTCATCTTGAGCTAAATATGTTTGTTTAATGCTTTGCATAAACTCATACTGTTGATCTAAAGTGATATCTTCATTTAAATAATAGTTGCTTGGATTATTTGATTCATTAGAAGTTGATTTTTCTTTATCATCAATAACCCAACCGACATTGATAGTATAGAATTTTAATCTACCGCCAGAGATGGAGTTAGCTCTCGTATACCATTTTGATAAATTCTCTTGCATAGTGGAGCAGTTATCACAATTGTCTTTATAAAACATAACTGAGAAACCTTCAGTTTCATCATCCCATTGTGAATTTTTCTTACCGAAGACACCATTAGCTGAAGTATCTTCACCATTTAATATTTTTTGAAACTGATTATAAGAGATACGATGATCTTTATAAAATGTTATTTCATTATTATTAGTTGCATTTCTGATTCCAGAGACGATATAAGGAATAGATATAACGATACCGACAACAATACCTACAATAAGTAAGACTTGAAGCCAGGCAGCTGATTTAAACCACTCCCAACCAGCAGCAGCATGAGCTTTTGCTTTGATATTCTTTCTTGGTAAAGTGGAATTCTCTTTTGAATTTGCCATGAGATTTCCTCCATTGATAGCACAATTAGTCGCTTAATTTAAAAAATGGTGCCCCGTGCCAGAATCGAACTAGCGATTGGTCCTTACCATGGACCCGTTATACCACTTAACTAACAGGGCAGTTTTTAAACGCACATATAAATATATCTAAATGAGATATATTTGTCAATTAAGAAAGCTAAATTTATTATGTTTTTTTACCAGTTTTTAAAATATATCCTATATATATTAAATTATAAAAACTTAAAAAATAATTAAATTACTAACAGTGTTAGTTAATTTTATTGACATTTGTCTTATATTCTTTTATAGTCTTAGCCGTGAATAGCGATGAATTAATTGTATATGACTATTTTAAAAGACTATGTACTTGTCATAATTTCTCATTAAAAAGAGGAATCAACAAGATCACATATGGTATGAATGCTTTGCTTCTATACTTTGCTTTCAATGAATGCAAACAAGTTGAATATTTAAAAGCTGAAAAAGCATTAGGAGTATCATCTGCTAGAATGGTCAAAATAATCGATGGTTTATTAGATAAAGAATACATCATTAAAACTAAATCGAAAGAAGATAAAAGAAAGATGATTCTATCTCTTACTGATAAAGGTAATGATGAAAAAGAAAGATTACTAAAAAGAGCTTTAAAAATATCCAAGATGATATTTGATGAAGTCGGTCATGAAAATATTGAAACATTTATAAACCTATTTATTAAAATTAACGAAGCTACTAAATTTGCTTTAGAAAACATGAAAGGAGAAGAAGATGCATAAACTTGTTAAATACATTCGTAAAATTGATTATCTATTTCTTTTAATAAGTGTAGGGCTTATTGTCTTACAAGTATATTTAGAACTAAAGATACCTGAATATACAACTGAGTTAACTAAATTTGCAACCAGTACACTTACTACTTCTAGTGATTTACCTGAAGTTTATAAAAACGGTGGATTGATGTTAGCTTGTGCTGTTTCATCAATGATAGCTGGAATCATAACTTCCTTTTTTATTTCAACATTCTCAAGTAATCTTTCAAGAAAAATAAGAGATGAATTATATAAAAAGATTTTGACTTTTTCTAATAAAGATATTCATAGATTCCATACTGCATCACTTATTACTCGTACAACAAATGATGTTGTCCAAATACAAAACTTTGCATCTATGGGTGTTCAACTTTTAATTAAAGCACCAACAATGGCTATCTGGGGAATATGCAAAATATCAGCGACTAAACTTTCGTGGACAATGGCTGCTTTAATTGCCGTTTGTATTATTGTAATAGCAGTTACCATTGCAGTTATTGTTTGTTTACCAAGATTTAAAAAGATTCAAAAATTAACAGATTCACTAAATGCTCAAGCTAGAGAGAATATCACTGGTGTTAGAGTTATTAGAGCATTCAATGCTGAAAAATACCAAGATGTCAAATATGAAAAGATAAATAAAGATATCACTGACAATAACATGGTAACAAGTAAGACCATGGGACTAATTTCTCCTATCATGTCATTTGTTATGAATGGTTTGATTTTAGCTATATATTGGCTCGGTGTTGTAATCATCAATGATATAAAAGTTGATAATCAAAATATGATGCAAGCCATGATTGAAAGAGGTGAAATAGTAGCTAATATGATTGCTTTCACTTCCTATGCAATGCAAATTATCATGGCATTTATTATGCTCATCATGATATTTATTATTCTTCCAAGAACAATTGTTTCAACTAAGCGTATCAATGAAGTTTTAGATACTAAACCAAGTATTGTTGATGGTAATTTAAATGATGAAAAAGTTACCGAACAAGGTGTTGTATCATTAAAGAATGTTTCTTTTTCATATTATGATGATGAACATTATGCTTTAAAAGATATCAACCTTGATATCAATAAAGGAGAAACAGTAGCCATTATTGGTCCAACAGGTTGCGGAAAATCAACTCTTGTTAATTTAATGATGAGATTTTATGACATATCTATTGGTGAAATTGATGTTGATGGACATAATGTAAAAGATTACAAACTCAATGATTTAAGAAAAAGATTTTCATTAGCTACTCAAAAAGCAATGCTTTTTAAAGGCACAATTAAAGATAATATTGCTTTAGGCGTTGATGAAAAAGATATCGATGAAAATAAAATTAATGAAGTTTTAGATATTGCTAGTTGTGAATTTGTAAACAATTTAGAAAAAAAAGAAAACAGTGAAGTCTCACAAGGCGGTAGCAATTATTCAGGTGGTCAAAAACAAAGAATTTCAATTGCACGTACTTTATATAAAGATAGTGAAATAATGATCTTTGATGACACATTTTCAGCTCTTGACTATAAGACTGATTTCAATGTTAGAAAGAAAATTAAAGAGAATTTAAAAGATAAAACTGTCATTATCATTGCTCAAAGAATCGGAACTATTAAAAATGCAGATAAGATAGTTGTTATGGAAGATGGACACATTGATGCTATTGGAACTCATGAACAGCTTCTAAAAGAATCAAAAGTCTATCAAGAGATTGCTTTATCTCAGTTATCTAAGGAGGAATTATAAAATGAAAAGAATCGCCTTAAATAAGACAAAGAATAAAAATAATAATGAAAAGAAGTTTAAAGTGAATTCTTTAAAAAAGATCTTCTTATCCAATAAAAAGCTTCTACCTTTTGTTTTTGTTTCATCAATATTTGCTATAACTAGTGCCGTTTTATCAATAATAGCTCCAAATAAAATTTCTGATTTACTTAACATGGTAACTGATGGAATTAGAGAGATAAATGGAATTGACTATAATGCTTTCACTTCACTTGCTTATGTACTAATTGCATTTTATGTGACGATGATTATCTGCTCAACTGTTCAGCAAATCATTATGGCAGATGTCACTCAACGTTTATCATTTTCACTCAGAAGAGATATCAATTTAAAATTAAACAGGTTGCCATTATCTTATTTTGATAACAATACTGTCGGTGATATTCTCTCAAGAATCACCAATGATGTTGACACTATCTCTCAAACATTTGGTTCATCAATTGCCTCGTTATTTGAAGCATTCATCATGCTTTTTGGAGTAATAATCATGATGTTTGTAAGTCAATGGATCTTAGCATTTATTACAATAGGTGCTTCAATTATAACCTTTGGTGGAATCGGTTTTGTTATGATGAAAGCAGAAGAATATTTTAAGAAGAGACAAGAAAATTTAGGACAGATGAATGGTCGAATCGAAGAAGATTATACTAACTTGAAAGTCATTAAAGCCTATCTTGCTCAAGATTATAGCAAGAAGAAATTTGATAACATAAATGGCGAACTTGCTAAAAATAACCGCAAAGCACAATTTTTAACAGGAACAATGCTTCCTATTATGAATTTTACTGGTAATTTTGCTTACGCATTAGTTTTTATGTTTGGTGTTGTTTTAGCAATCAATAAACCTGATTTAGTAAGTTTCGGTATGATTGTTTCATTTACTATCTATGCACGACTTTTCTCTCAACCTTTACAAACATTTGCTCAATCATTTTCTTCATTACAGCAAGCATCAGCGGCAAGTGATCGTGTTTATGCTATTTTAGAAGAAAAAGAGATGGAAAATGAAGATAATAAAACTTTCAAATTTGAAAGTATTAAAGGTGATGTTGATTTTGAACATGTCAATTTCTCATATAATTCAGAAAGAGAAATCATCAAAGACTTCTCAGCTTCTTTAAAAGCAGGTATGAAAGTTGCAATTGTTGGACCAACAGGTGCTGGTAAAACAACTATGGTCAATTTATTGATGAGATTTTATGAAGTAAATAAAGGTGATATCAAACTTGATGGGCATTCATTAAAAGAAGCTAAAAGAGATGATGTTCATGCTCTATTTGATATGATTTTACAAGATACCTGGCTATTTTCAGGAACAGTTAGAGATAATTTAGTTTTTAATAAAGAAAATGTGAGCGATAAAAAACTTGATGAAGCATGTGAAGCAGTTGGACTGACTCACTATATCAAGTCACTTAATAATTCATACGATACAGTAATTGATCCAAATAATTTATCTGAAGGTCAAAAACAACAGATAACAATAGCAAGAGCACTCATTAAAGACTCACCACTTCTTATCTTAGATGAAGCCACATCATCTGTTGATACAAGAACTGAATTAAAGATACAGGAAGCAATGGATAACATGACAAAAGGAAGGACTTCTTTTGTCATTGCTCATCGTTTATCAACTATTAAAAATGCTGATATCATTTTAGTAATGAAAGATGGTGATATCATTGAACAAGGTAATCACAAACAGCTTTTAAGTCAAAATGGTTTCTATGCTTCTTTGTACAATTCACAATTTGAAACTATTTAAGATAATTGTTTAAATAATTGAGTAGAATCCTTTCTTATATTTTTAACAACTACTGTCTCATATTTAAGGATGTTGACAAGACCAATCTTTTCAGGGTTCTTCTTAACATCCTTTTTTTTAGCAATCATAACAGTTCCATTATCAAGGTGAGATAAATATAAAGCAAGCTCACATGCTAAAAGAAGTGCTTTATCAAAGTCATTATAATCAAGAATTAAAACATGGCTCCCTGGATAATTGAACACATGAATAAAGGTATCATCTTTTTTAGCAATTTTAAAAGTTAATTCTTCATTTTGAAAACCATTATTTCCATAACCAATTTTACAATAAGGTGTTTTTAAATAATGAGGCTCATAAGTTTTCTTTTTTAAAACTGAATTATATTGTCTACCTTTGTTTTTTAAATAATTTAAAGATATGAGTTCACCTTTAAGTTCTAAAATATCACGCGGCGTTCCATCATTTGCTTCTAAAAGTTTTTTATTTAAATATTCAATTTCTTGATCAGTTTTTAAAATGAGTTCTTTTAGAATAGAGATAGCGCTTTTACCTTTGTTGTATTTTTTAAAATATCTATTAGCATTTTCAACAGGATTAAGTTTTGGATCCAATTCAATTTTAAACCCATCTTTTTCAAGATAAGTATCTTTCTTTTTGATCTCAGTTTGATATAAGAGAATCATTTGAGCATCATCTAAATAACTTTTATAATTTTCATTCTTTTTATAATCCAGTTCTAATTTACTTCTTTTTCTGATAGCTAAATTTAAAGCTTTCTTTATAGTATTGACGAGTTCTTTTTCTTTTTCAATTTTAGCTTGTTTTTTTTGATCACTTACAAGTAGATTGTAGATATCTTCAACATTGATTTCTTTGATATCTTTGTTATCAAAATCAAAAGGTAATATATCATCTTTATGAAAATATATTTTTTGACTTTCATATAATGATTTACAAAATGAGGAAACATTTAAATTTTTATGTTCATCTAAATATTTTGTAAGCAACCTATAAGTGGCTTTGCACATAAAAGATGAATAATCTTCAATACTATCGGAAGTTGGAAAGAGACGGTCTTTAGGTTTATTATAAATAGCATTTCTTACTAAATATATATCTTTTTCAATATCAATCTTTTCATGAAAGATTGATAATATTTTATTATCTAATGATAAAAGAAGGCAATTTGGACGATAAGGCATTATATCTAAAACTAACTGATAACCAGCTGTTAATGTATCAAAGCAGTTTTGATCAGTTTTCAATGTAAAAATGATTGTTCTTTCTCCTTTGATTTTGACGACACTTTCAACTTTTGAAAAAGCTATTTTTTTAAGAGAATTGAAAAAAGGAGTATTTTCACCAACTTTAGTAAATCTATCATTTGTGATAGTAATAAAGGGATCATTTGAACTGAGTGAAAAAACAATTGCACCGCGATGATTATTTTCTTTTAAATCTTCTTTATCAAAAGAATAAGGAATAGCGTATAAATCTTTACCGATAGCAAGAGGAGACGATAATCTAGAATTAGTGACTTCTTTAATTATTTTAGATGCAATAACATTTAAAGAAAGAGAACAAACGGCCATATTATTCTTTAAAATTCAAAAATTCTTTCTTTTCTTTTTTCATTTCTTTATCCATTCCTGAGAAGAAGACATTAAGAAGTGATAAAAGAAGTGAAATTGAAAATAAATAGATAGTGAGAATTAACCACATTGTCTTATTTAAAAATCGAAAATCAATACCTGTAAATTGAGTTGAAAAGTTGTAAGTATTAAAGCTTGCAACCTTATTAAGTTCAATATAATTATTTGGAGTTGTAGCAATTGATGGAATAAATGGCATACCAAAGGTGAATAAGACCATACATAAACATAGCGAGATGAAAAGGATACTTCGATATCTATTAAATGGATAACAACAACTATAAACCATTACTAAAGCGATAACTGTCATTGTCAAAGCGTTGAAAGTCGTAAACGAATAAGTATTATAAGCAGTATATTCAACAGACGAATCCATATCTAAGAAATTGATATATTTAAAGACATAATTTAACGACATTGCAAAAATAAGGCATAAAGCTGCTGGAATCGCTCTAGCTAGAGTGTTTTTAATAAAGTTGCCACGTATAATTTGATTATTAGGTTGAAGTGCTAAGAAAAATGAAGGCAAACCAATACCGATGACTTCAAAAAGAAGAATATTATTAGTTGTAAAAGGATATTCAATTTGACAACAAATACAAATCAAAGTAAAGAGAATGACAAAGATGGTTTTCATTAAAAATAAGGAAGATGATCTTTGAATATTATTGATGACTCTTCTTCCTTCTCTTACAATGCTAGGCATGGAAGCAAAATTAGAATCAAGTAAGACAAGATTAGCAACATTTTTAGCTGCATTGGAACCATTTGCCATAGCAATAGAACAGTCAGAAGATTTCATAGCTAAAATGTCATTGACACCATCACCTGTCATACCGACAGTTTTACCATTATCTTTTAATTTTTCAATAATGAAAGCCTTCTGTTCAGGCGAAACACGACCAAAAACGGTGTAATCAGTCACAATTTCAGATACTTCATTTAAACTCATGCCTTTTAAGGATACACATTTTGAAGCATTAGGGACGCCACATTTTTTAGCGATTTCGCTAGCAGTTAATGGATCATCACCAGAAATAATTTTGATTTCAACATCATTATTAACAAACCAACTTATAGTATCAGGTGCCTCAGCTCTTATGTGATCTTCTAATGCAAACACAGCAACAGGTTTTAATTTACCTACGATATCTAAATCATCGCCTTGAAGTTCTTTACTAGTTGTTGCAAGGAGCACTATTCTGTAACCTTTCTTTTGCATTGATTTAATATATGGAGCAATGGCTTCTAATTCTTCATATTCAGGAATAACATATTCAGGAGCACCTAGAACATAAGTGCCGATATCACCTTTAAAAGTGACAGCTGATAATTTTCTTTTCGATGAGAAGGGGAGAACTTTAATTGGTTGATACTCATTATTTAATGTGAATTTATCAGCTAAAGCAAGCGAAGTTTGATTAGCTTCTTTAAAGCTAGATAAAAATGAACCCATAAGTAATGGTAAATCAAATTTCTTGTTTAAGAGTTTGACATCAGCAACTTTCATAGTACCATCTGTTAAAGTGCCCGTTTTATCAAGGCATAAGGTGTTGACTCTCGCTAACATTTCAATACAATACAAATCTTGAACAAGGGTATTTTTCTTAGCTAAAGACATTGCACCGACTGCTAAAGCAACAGACGTTAAAAGATACATACCAGCGGGAATCATGCCGATAAGGGAACCAGCTGTTTTTTGAATATCTAATTGTGCTGTATGATAAATATCTAATCCTCTATTTGCAAAAGACTTCCACTGAATTACAAATAATGCAATACCTAGAGGAATGATAATAAAAGATACAACTTTAATGATTATATTAAGAGATTTAGTTAATTCAGATTTAGAATTTAAATGTTCCTTAGCCTTGGATTGAATGCCATTAGCGTAATTATATTGAGCAATCTTAACAGCTTTTACAATAGCTGAACCTGAAACAACAAAAGAACCAGCGAGAATGGAATCTTTTTTAGATTTTTTTATTGGAAGACTTTCACCTGTAAGAAGAGATTCATTGACTTCAATTTGACCATCTAAAATAATGGCATCAGCTGGGATTTGATCACCATTTTTAAGTAGGTAAAGATCATCTAAAACTAAATCATCAGAAGAAATGGTGAGTTCTTTACCTTCTCTTAAAACAGTGACACTTTGCATATTGACAAGCTTTAATTTATCGATTGTTTTTTTGGATTTGATTTCTTGTGCAATACCGATGATAGTATTGATAACAATGATCAAAAAGAAAATAGTTTGTGTGTATTGTTGGAATATTAAAAGAGTAACAAAGATAGCAAATTCGAGCATATTGAAGAAAGTAAATAAGTTCTTTGCAAAAATACTACCAATAGATGTTGAATTAGTGTTTAAATCTTTATTAGTTAATTTGGATGAAATTCTTTCTGAAACTTGAGTAGCAGTCAAACCAGTTGCAATATCTGGATTATATCTTTGAATATCAGAAGGCAATTGTTTTGCAATATTGACACTATTTACTTGAGCTTCATCTTCTTTCTGACCTTTTTTTAAAAATTTGTTATAGATTTTTGTAAAAAATCCCACTTTCTCTTTATTATCATTAGATTTAGTATTCTCTTTATCCGATTTAGCATCTTTTTTATTTTCAATTTTAGAATCAGTTTCTTTTTTGTTAATAACTTCCTCTTCAATTGACTTTGATTCTTTAGTAGGTTTGTTTTCAACAACAGGATTTGTTTGGATGTTTTCACTAGTTTGTAAATCATCATTTACGACTTCAAACTCGATTTTATTTTTATTACTTTTTTTCATTTTATTTCTTCAATTTATGATGATGTCTACATCTTGCTTCATAACTTTCTTTTGCTCCAACTAAAATAGTTGGTGAGGAAGCACTGGCTGGTTCACCATCAATTAGCCTTTGAGTTCTAGTAGCAGCCATTCCACAAACAGTGCATATAGCAGTCAACTTAGTTACAATTTCAGCACGAGCTAATAATTCAGGCATAGGACCAAATGGTAGACCTCTAAAATCCAAGTCTAAGCCAGCAACAATGACTCTAATTCCTTTATTTGCTAAATCTTCACATATTTTAATGATATCATTAGAGAAAAATTGAACTTCATCAATAGCGACAACATTAGTATCTTTATCTATATAATCTAAAATTTCATTACAATCACTTATTGCATATCCTTGATACTTTAGACCTGAATGTGATGAAATAGCAGATTTATCATAGCGATCATCTATTTTAGGTTTAAAGGCAATTATTTTTTTCTTGGAATAAGTTAAAGTGTTGACTCTTCTTATGAGCTCTTCACTTTTACCTGCGAACATTGGACCGGTAATTACTTCGATCCAACCAGTTTGATATTGTTGATACATAAATACACCTCTATATTATTTAAAAAGTTTCATCATTTTCTGATTCAATTTTGACATCTGTTGGTTCATTTTTTAATTTTGCCGGTACGCTATTTGTATTAGCATTATCAGTTAAAACCTTTTTATCAGCTGAAATACCAATGCCATAGAAAGTAAATGAAGAAATAAGATATCCTAAAATTAAGAAAATTAATGCGACAAGGAAAGCATTTATCCCATCGGTTATAACGCCAACATCAATAGAATCGTAAACAATATTATTTTTATATGTTTTGTATAAATAATGATATTCATCGTTAGCAGTATTTAAATCATTCTTGATTTGACTATAGTAAGAATTTAATTTATTAACAAATTCAGCATTTTTTGCTTCCCATTCAGGTTCAGATGAAGTTTTGGCTTTCTTTAAGTGATCTAAAACTGAGCCAGCGGTATAATTTGCATTATCAGCATAGCCATATCTTGTAACAAGAGCGGTAAGTTCTTTTTCTTTATCTCTTAATTTTTGAAGCTCAGCAACGTATTCTTCAAATGTTTTGGAATAGACGGCTTCTTTATCACCAAAAGCATTGACATATTTTTCAATAGCTTCATTTTTGTTTTTGATATCTACTTGAACATTAGCAAGTGAATTAGCAACCTTTTTGGCAGCATCTTCAATTCTTGCAATCTCACTATCAATGTTTTCTTTATCAAAAGCAATATAATTTTCTACCATATATTCACTTTTAAGATCATCAAGATATGTAGTAGTTGAAGAGGAAGCGTATTTGTTTACAAAAGCAGTTTGCTTTTGTTGAATTGTTGTTTTATTATCAGAAGTTAATATTGAATCAGAGAATGATTTAGCTGAGGCTGAATAAAAATTATTGATAGCATCATATTGATTAATTAATGCATCAAGAGTGACAGAGTAATCATATGAAGTAATAGAATCTGGTAAATAAGAATTGATACTTGCTGATTCTACCTTTTGCAAAGCTATCTTTTTTATATTCTCAATCAAATCTTTAATAAACTCTTTAGCAATAGTATCTTTATTACCAATGTATTTTGTTTTAGCAGTAATGACATACGAATTGGTTAATGTTTCGATTTTATTATCATTTTTAATAGTTTTCTCTTCAATAGATAAAGCTTCTTTTTCAACCAATTTATCCGATGAAAATGTATATTTTCTACTATTTTCATCATTTTCTGATTTGATATTTTTAATCACTGATTCTACATTGCTTTTTGAAATTATATCTTGATATGAAAAGTTTGAACCATCAAAATATTTTATTGTCTTATCAGTAGTTTGCTCACCATTACTTGTTGTACTAGTTGTCTTTTCAATAATGAAAGGAAGATTTAGTGTAAAACTTGAGGTTAATGTACTTTTTGACGGATTGTAATATAATGATGCAAAAAGATATCCGATGATAGCAAAAAGCAGGGTAATTATAGCAATAAAATATTTATATTTAGCTAAATAATGACCATACTTTGCAAGAGTCATTCCATTAGATTTTTTCTCATCGCTATTTTGAATAATTAAAACATTTTTATTATCACTATTTTTATTTTCCATATATTCACCTCTATTATTTATTTAGCACCGTCTTTTTTAAATACTTTAACAGCTGTAAGCATGATGATTTTAAAATCAAGCCATAATGAACGATGTTTGATATAGTATAGTTCCATATTGATTCTTTCAGTGTAATCAACCGAGCTTCTTCCATGACATGCCCAATAAGAAGTCAAACCTGGTTTTACTGAAAGCAAGACATTTCTAGTCAATCCATATTTGCTAGATTCAATATCAATGATAGGTCTTGGACCAACAATTGACATTTGACCAATCAATATATTGAATAACTGAGGAAGCTCATCCAGTGATGACTTTCGTAAAAACTTACCTACTTTAGTTATTCTAGGATCGTTATCAACTTTAAACTCTCGATAGAATTGTTCAAGCTGTTCTTTAGATAATTGCTCTTCAATAGGTCTATTATCACTTTTCATAGTTCTAAATTTTAACATTGAAAATGGCTTTCCTTTTTTACCTAGTCTTCGATGCTTATAAAATACAGGACCTTTAGAAGTACATTTTACAAGCAGTGCTAAGATAAGAAAAAGTGGTGACAAAAGAATAATAGCTAAAAAAGAACTGATAATATCAAAAATTCTTTTAAAAAAAGCAAAAATAGGTTTCTTTTTATAATAGATAGTACTATTGATAGTAGCTTCTATTTTTTGCATTTCTAAAGTGTTTTGTTCTTCAACACTTGGTGTATTTACTTGGCTATCTTGATTATCAAACATAATAATAAAATTATATCATAGATATAATACATATACAAAAGTAAAAAATATAGTAGCTGATGAATTTTTTTTATATTGATTTTTACCAGTTGGACTTATAAGTCTTCAACAAATGAAAATGTATCTTATAAAAGAAAAAAAGTATATAAATTTAATACCTTCAAAAAGCAAGATACATTTTTATTTATTTATGGTTACATATAGCATGAATAAATTATATATTTTAGATAAAAATGATAATTAAATTTTTTTAATCAACAATGAAAATGTATTATAAAAACTGCATATAGTCTTTGATAAGTTTAAGCTGCTATCTAATTCATATTCATCATCAACAATGTAGTTGATTTGTGTTTATCATTTCCATTAAATTTTATGGCTGTTTGACCTAATAAAAAAGGTAAGAATCTCATGAATTGAAAAACAATAACAAGTTCTAGATTTGATCAGCTTTTTTATAAGACTTGCTTTTATCTTTAATTAGTATAAATATAAAAAGAGCGATGTGTAAGCAGAATTAAGAAACTAAGACGATAATTGATTAATCAATATTTGATAAACTTTTTCTTCCATAAGAGAAGCCTTAAATTAGATAAACTTAGATTTAAGGTTAAAAATTAGATCTAATTTTTAATTTTCTATTCTTAATGATAAACATCAAAGTCAGCATTACATATATAAAAAATGACGTAGATAAATTATTAAAATATAATGATCATATATCAATCAATGTTTTAAGAAAGCTAAAGTTCAAAACTATCGAAATAGCTCACAATAATACCAGTGATTTGCTCGACTGTTCTAATTGATAGATGATAATCTCTTTTTGATTCTAAAGAGTGGGTAAGACTTGGAAAGATATAAGAATGGGGAAACATAGCTAACTTTTCTCTTGAATTTTGAAGATAAGAATCATTTTCTCCACAAATTATTAAATCACGATTGTTAATATATTTTAAAGAATCATCGATTGGTGTTAAAAACATTTGGTAAATTTTATCAGAGCTAGAGTAAAATTCCTTTAATTCGCCAGATAATAAAGTTCCAATTGATTTGGATAAGAAGATAACCTTATCGTAGTCAGAGATATTAACAACTTTTTTTACATGCTCGTTTATATATTCTCTCCCTCTATTTATGCTATCAATAAGAGGTTCTTCATCACTTTCTTTTGGTAGGTCATAATGAAGATATATCATCTCATAATCATGAGACTCAATAAATTTAGATGGATAGTAAAGAAGTGATCTATCAGTTGAATATTTTCTTCCAGGAAATACAATGCATAACTTTTTCATTTTTTACCTCGAGTAACTATAAATATTTTATCAATTTTTAAATAATACTAGTAATATTATAATAGTAATTTATAAATAGCTTTATATTTTGGATGTTTTAGTTTAAAATAAATTACTTTTTTAAGGAGGTAAGTGATGTCAAAAATGAATGGTATTGTGCTTCAAACAAACAAAGATAAATGTGTTGTCAAAGCTGGTAATGAATTTTATTTATTAACAAATGTTAATAAAAAAGTTGATGAAAAAATTGAATTTGATTCATCAGATGCACTTATAATGCCATCATTTATGTTTGCTATTGCGGCCTTAAATGAAGAAGACTTATCAAATACGTTAGACTTTATTCAAAGTAAATGGTTTAGTAAAAAATAAAGGAAAATAAAATGAAGAAAAAAATTATACTTTTACCACTTTTTGCTTGTTTGATATCATCTTGTAGCAAAAATGAAGAAAATAAATTTGTAACAGGTCAGAATGCTGATAAGCCTGTTGTTTTTTATGGGACACCTGTTTTAACTCAAAATACATTAAATGGTTCATATCAACTTGAATATGATGATGAAGCATTATCTTTTAATGATAAAACATTATACGTAGGCTTGAATTATGAAGAACTTGCTAATCTTCAAGCTGATATGATTTATAACTATATTCAAGTAAATAAGGACTCCATCAATAGGAAGAAAACAAATAGTGCTGGTGAAGTAATTGATGAGAATAATATCTTATCCTACATATTGGTTACAGATGATAATAGTTCGCTTCTTTCACGAATGCAAATTAGAGCTATTAGAAAGAGACTAGGAACTTTAGAAACTGACACAAATGGTAGTGAAATCCTTGATTGTGGAAGTGAAATTTCAATAAAAAAGCAAGGAACTTTGCAATTTACAAATGCTGATGACACAAAAACAGAATTTTCAATTGAAGAAGCTTCCTCTATCGTTATGAAAGGCTCAACTTCATCTGTTGAATATTTAACAAGAAGCATTTTCACTGAAAGAGAAGCTGATACTTCAAGTAGACCAATTGACTTGGTTATTACAGTAAGTGATGCTCTTTCAGTTTCATGTTATAACAATTGGTGCCGAAATAATAAAGTGCCAGTTTTTGGCTTTGGTGGCAATTCAGATGCCTTAAAATGTATGCAAGATAAAGTTGATGTTCCATATGCTGGAACAGTATATGTAAATAATAGTTATTTAGCATATATGAAAGCTAGAGCTTTGTATAATTTGATGGAAAATAAAGATAATTTTTATGAATATGGAATCACAGTTGCTGATGATCAAGGATGCTATTTAGAAAATGGAAGTAAGTATATTAAATATGTTACAAATAGCAAAAATAATAGTAAAAAACTTCTTTTATCTGGGAGAATTGTTAATTATACAAATGCATCTGAATATAGTAATTATGATGAAAGGAAAAATTTTGATTCTACATTAAAATATACTTCAACAACAAATCATAAAATTTGGTATAACCGCATATTAACTGATCGAAGTATTATCAGTGAAGATGCTGCAAAAGATATAGATGATTACGAGTATACATATGATAAAAAATATTTTTCAATGTTAAATTTAAATGAACAAATGACTGACGAAGAGCGTACAACTGATTATTATAAACTTCAAAATGAAAAATATTTTTTAAAGCAATTTGTCAATTTAAATGACTATGATGGCTATTTGATTGAGCTATATAAATCAACTAATGCTAAAGAGTATCTAAGTGCTATCAAGCAATAAAATATTCTTGTTTTATTAATTTATCTTTATATTTCTTTTAAAATGCATTAAAATTATATAGATATATTTGTTAATTAATGGGGGTAGAATATGACAAGAAGAACTTCTTACCAACTATCAATACTATTCAATGCTGTAATTTTTGTTTTAGAAGCATTTGTTTTAACTAATAAATTTTTATGCTATATCCCTTATTCAACAACAGTTGCTGGCTTAACACCTTACAAAGTGACTGAATTATATCAATTCGATGTTGTTGCTAATATTTGCATAGCTCTTGCTTGTTTCTTTATGATGGTTAGAGAAATTAGATATCTTAGAAACAAAAGAGATTACAGAAGAGTCAATGACTTCTTTGTTATTTTCAAATTATCAGCTATTATTTTAGGGATGATAACTTTCTTTATGGCCATGATTTACTATCCTATGTTTGAGTGGAAAAATCGTGATTTAACTGTTCTTCTTTATGACATCCATTATACATTGTGGGCGTATATTGTTCTTCCATGGCTTGCCTTAGCTAGTTTTGTCTTCTTTGATAGAGATCCAAGAACTAAAATTGTTAAATTTTTATACGTTTGGATTTTGCCAGCTATTTATGTCGGTGCAATTATGCTTTTGACTTATTATAGAATCATTAAATCACCACATTCAATATTAGATTTAAGAATAGTCTTCCGTACAAGAGGTAACTTATATGTCTTCATTTATGTAATGGTAGGTGTTTTTGTTGGCTCATACATTTTAGGATTTTTACTTTTACTTCTCAGAAATTATTTTGCAAAACAAACTGAACTTGCTGGCATTGAAAAAATAAATGATGGTGTCGGTGCAATTGATGCTGAACTTGTTGATAAGACAACCAAAAAAGAAGTTAAAGATGCTAAGAAGAAAGCTAAAGAATTAAAAGCTAGTGAAAAGCAAAGCAAGAAAGATTCAAAGAATAATAAAAGCGGCAAAAATAACAAAAATAGCAAAAAAGCAAAAGCTAAAACCATAGCAGCTTAATTAATAAAACATAGCATATAGCTATGTTTTTTATTATTTTATAAATTTAGGAAAACTTTATATGAATATATTGAAGGAAAAGAAAATTGATTTATACATGCCAATTACAGTTTTAGGTCTAGTCATTTTAGGTCTTATTTTTGGCAGTGTTTTTGACTTATCAATTTCAAAAGCAATTTATACTGAAAGAAACTTCGTCAGTTATTTTACTGAGTACGTTGGAACTATACCAGCTGCTTTTACATTTATAATTTCGTCTATTATGTTATTTTTATATTTTTCAAAAAGAAATGATATTAAATTCAATTCAGTCTATAAATATTTATCTCTCCTTTTAACACCTTTAGCTGGTGCTTTCTGGGGATATGATGCTTTAAAAGACTATTTACCTAAGACAATGTATGCAATAGCAATAGGTGTAGCTGTTTCTATTCCTTTAGGATATTTATTATATTTGGACTTAAAAAGAAAATACTCTGATAGCTTTGCTCGTGATGCTTTAGTGATTATCTTAGCTTATATAACGTCAATTGTATTAACATTTGGATTAAAGTCGCTTATTGCAAGACCAAGATTTTATTATTTATTAAATGAAAATCCTGATTTTTCATTATTTAGAAATTGGTTTGATTTTTCAACAAATAAAACTATTTATCCTAATGTCATTAAAAAAACCTTCATTCAATCCTGGCCAAGTGGGCACTCTAGTTTTTCAGCACTTCTTTATTTATTATTACTTACTCCTTTTTCTAGAAAAAATAAAAGAAGACATCTTACTTTTGCATGTGTAACAATTTATGCATTATTTATTATGCTCGGTAGAATTCTTGATGGTCATCATTATTTAAGTGATGTATCAAGTGGTTTTTTCATTGGTTCACTATCAGCATTTATATATATGATTTTTATACCTAAAGATTTGTTTATTAAAAATAAGAATATAAAAAAAGAAGAATTAACAAATAAAATTGATACTTCTATAAAAAAGGAAAATAATTAAATTTAACTTGCTTTTTTCATCTATATCGATTATAGTTTATATTGCTTTTTGGCTGCGTAGCTCAGTTGGTAGAGCAGCCGGTTCATACCCGGTATGTCGAGAGTTCGATTCTCCCCGCAGCCACCAAAAGGATCCATAGCTCAATTGGTTAGAGCACTCGGCCCATAACCGAGATGTTGCAGGTTCAAGTCCTGCTGGATCCACCAGTAATATTGTGCCAAAAAGAGTGGCACTTTTTTATTTTCAAAAAGAAATCAAGTGTAAATTTACATTTGTAAATTTATTTTAATTTTATTAAAAAGGTTGTAAACTTCGTTTTAATTTTTTATATTATTATTGTATATTTTTAGGAGGAAAAAATATGGCTGGTAAAATTTATCATGTTTCAAAAAGAGCCGAAGATAAAAAATGGGCAGTAAAAGCTGCTGGCTCAGAGAAAGTTATCAAATTATTTGATACTAAAGAAGAGGCTATGGAATATACTGAAAAGATGGCTGAAAATCAAGGTGCTTCTTTTGTTTCTCATGCTTCAAAGGGTGCTAACAAAGGACGCATCCAGTCTAAAAAATAATTAAAAAAACAAGGATGGTAAAATAATTAAAAAAACCATCCTTTTTTAATGCAAAATATTTTTTATTTTTAAAATGAATTAAAAAAATAATTTCACTTAAAAATATAGATGAATTCGCACTTTTTAAAGATAATAAATTAAAATAATATTTTTTTACTTTTATATGAATATCAATTAAATTATAATATTTAATGTTTAAAATAAATCTGGAGGATTTCTTATGAAAACAAACAAGAAATTTTTAGAAAATGATTCCTCTTCTTTTGCTAAAGAAAATATTAGTGATGCATATCAATTAAATTTTTCTTTTGGTGATGATCAAAAAGATTCAAATAATGAAAACCCTGATCCAAATACTGAAAAAGAGAATAAACCAATAAAAAATAATAAATCATTTATAACAGTCATTATCATGACGCTGCTTTTAGGTCTTTTAATCTTTTTTATTGTCTATTTCTTTGTAATTAAAAATTCTTCTAAAAGTACTGAAGTTTATACTGCAGCTGACTTAGTTTATAACATCGATGCTAATCACGATGGCCAAGTTGAAAGTGACTCCCAAGGAAATCCATCATTTGAAAAATGGACTGATAGAACAGATGGCACTTTCAATATTTACAATGAAACAACATCACCTAATGCAATTGTCGTTAAAGCTAATAAATTAGCTGAGATTTTAATCAATGTTGATTATTATGAACCTGAAATCTCAGTCATTGCAAGCTATGCAAGAGGTGATGTTTACTATCTTAGTGGAAGTTACGTTTTAAAAACAACAAATAGTGATGGAAATGTTAGCAAAAGCAAACATTATTTCCAAGCAACTATTTCACAAACTGATAAGACTAAGCTTTTAGATCCGATTTTACAAAATGCTAAAATCAAAACATCTAATTCAACTCTCTATACTATTTACTATAATTCAAAGAAGATGTCTTATTCTATTCAAACTCAGAATACGACTTCCTCATGGCTGGTACCATTAGTATTCTTTATTATTATCGCAGTCATTGGTTATTTATTCATATCTAGAATGTTTAAACAAGCTGGTATGGGTGGTGGAAACCCCATGGGTGGATTTGTTTCTAACATTGGTAAAAGACAAACCGCTAGCAAGGTCAGATTTTCTGATGTAGCGGGTTGTGATGAAGCCAAAGCTGAACTTGTCGAACTTGTTGATTATTTCCATTCAACTGATAAATACACAAGATTAGGTGCTAAATTGCCACATGGTGTTTTACTTGTCGGCCCACCGGGTACTGGTAAAACTTTGCTTGCTAAAGCAGTTGCTGGTGAAGCAAATGTTCCTTTCTTCTCTGTTTCTGGTTCCGACTTTGTTGAAATGTATGTTGGTGTTGGTGCTTCCAGAATCAGATCATTATTTAAAACTGCCAAAGGAAATGCTCCTTGCTTGATTTTTATTGATGAAATCGATGCTGTTGGTCGTCAACGTGGTGCTGGCATTGGTGGTGGAAACGATGAAAGAGAACAAACTCTTAACGAATTATTAGTTGAGATGGATGGCTTTGAAGATAATTCAGGCGTCATTGTTATTGCAGCCACAAATAGAAGCGATGTTTTAGACGCTGCATTAACTAGACCTGGCAGATTCGACCGTACTGTCACAGTTGATTTACCTGATAAGAAAGGTAGAAGTGAAATTCTAAAAGTACATGCTCGTAATAAAAAGATGGCAAGTGATGTTACCTTTGATTCAATTGCCAAAAGGACAGTTGGTTTCTCAGGTGCTGATTTAGCAAATATTATGAACGAAGCTGCTATTTTAGCAGTTCGTGCAAATAGAAATGCAATCACAATGGCCGATATTGATGAAGCTATTGATAGAGAAATATCAGGTCCTGCAAAGAAATCTCATCTTGAAGAAAATGAGAAGAAACAAGTTGCTTATCATGAATCTGGACATGCAGTTATCGGTTTATTCTTACCATATTCAGATGTCGTTCAAAAAATAACTATCATCCCTCGTGGTAGAACTGGTGGCCATGTGTTGATGACTCCTGAAAAAGATAGATTCTTGATGACTAAAAATCAATTGATTGCTAGAATCACTGGCTATCTTGGTGGCCGAACTAGTGAAGAAATCTTCTTTGGTGATGTTTCAACTGGTGCTTCAAATGATATTGAAGTTGCAACCGAAATTGCTCGTTCAATGGTTACTCAATATGGCATGTCTGAACTTGGCCCAATCCAATATGAAAGACCTGGCGGATCAGTGTTTTTAGGAAGAGATTACAATTCAGCTTCCACCAATTATTCAACTCAGATTGCTTTTGAAATTGATAAAGCTGTCAGACAAATAATTGATGAATGTCATAAAAAAGCATATGATCTACTTACTGAACATAAAGATGACGTTGAACTTATCGCTAAGACTTTGATTGAACATGAAACAATCACAGCTGAAGAGATTGATTACCTTATTAAAAATAGAAAACTTCCAGAAGTTGATAATCATGTTCAAACTAGAGAAGGACTTGTTCCATTAAATAAAAATGAAATAGTTCTATATCCTGGATATGAAGATTTCTATATTGCAATTGATAAGATATTAGAAAATAAACCTTCTAGAATTGTTATCACAGTCGCTTGTGAAAATAGACCATTATCACTTGAAGCATTCAAGCAAGCATGTGTTACAAATTGTTCTGACCCTAGTAAAATAGGAACACTATTTATCGATAGTAAGCAAGCTAGTCAAATATCACTTAGAGTTGAAAGCTTTGCTCAACATCTTGAAGATTATGCTCAAGTTCCAGTTTTGCTTGTTAGAACAGATGATGAGACAGTCATGATGTTAAAATCTAATTTTGAAAAGAAAACTGATGTTAGTCAAGAAACTGACTCACCAGTTGAAAAGAAAGAGGAGCAAGAAAAAATAGAAGATTCTACAAATACTAAAGAAAATAATAAAGATGATGCTAATAACAAGGAGGAGTAAATTATGGCAAACAAACAATTTACCGAGCATGCACAAAAGGTTTTAAATAAAAATCCTTATGTTGTTAAATGCTCACCCAGCAAAATCATTTTCACTGAAGAATTCGCAAATAAAGTTTGCGATGCAATGAGACAGGGAAACAATCCAGTTGATGTGTTTAAAGAATGTGGATTATCAGTTAGAGTTTTAGGCAAATCAAGAGTGAATGGTATTATCGGTTTGTATAGAAGCAAATATGAACTGAATGATTTGCCAAGAAGAAAACCTGAACCAAAGCCTAAAAAACATGTTGAAACTGCTGCTGAAAGAAGAGAAAGAAATTTTAAAGAGGCATTAGTATATTGTGATAATTTGATTGCTAATCCTCAAGTTGAATTGAATCTTTCACCAGATTCTGATAAAGATTTGATTCACTTTGCTGCGATTAAGAAAACTTTTGATAATGAAGATTTAAATGTTGTTGTCAAAGATTTATGTGCTCATTATGGATATCAATATCTTACATATTATGCTTATTTACAAGCTATCAAACCTAAAGATAATGAGTTTGTCAATATTTTAAATTCACATCGTAAAAAGTAATATATATGTTAAAAACATATGATTTCTTCTCAAGTGAGCCTATTAAAGAACTTGATGAAGATAATGTTATTGCTATTCCAACTGATACTGTGTATGGTTTAGCTATCAAATATGATAGTCAAATAGCTTATAAAAAACTGATAGCTGCTAAAGGAAGAGATCCATTAAAGCCGATATCTGTTATGTTTGCTTCAGATTATGATTATCATAGACTTTTAATTACTGATAGCAAGATTGAAAAAGTGATCAAATATTTTTTACCAGGTGCACTCACTATTGTTTGTAATGCCAGAAAAGATGCACCTTATCAAACACATTTGAATACATATAAAATAGGATTTAGAATCACTGCTGATATAAAATTAGATAATTTTTTAAAAAGATTATCGTATCCATTACAAGTGACCAGTGCTAACATTTCAGGAAACGAAGCTTTGGTAAATAGTGATGATGTTATAAAGACATTTGAAAATAAAAAGGAAGTCACTTCCATTATATTGGGTAAATGTGATAGCAAAATAGCTACAACAGTTGTTGATTTGTCAACTGACAAACCAAAATTATTAAGAGAAGGTCAAATACCTTTTTTGAAAATAATAGAAATATATAATTCATAGGAGTAAATAAAATGAAAATTGCATTAGGCTGTGATCATGGCGGATATGAATATAAAGAGAAAATCAAAGAACATTTAATCAAAGAAGGATATGAAGTTATTGATTGTGGAACTCATTCTACTGATTCATGCAACTATCCAGAATTTGCTTTCTTAGCAAGTGAAAAAGTCAAAAACAAAGAAGCCGACAAAGGAATTCTTGTTTGCTCATCTGGTGAAGGGATTGCAATAGCTGCTAATAAAGTAAAAGGTATCAGATGCGGAATAGGTTATGATGATACAGTGTCTAGACTCATTGTCGAACATAATCATGCTAATATGATTGCCTTTGGTGCTTTGTACATGAATATTGATGATGTTTTAAAACGAGTAGATATCTTCTTGAATGCTAAAGAATTAGATGGACGCCATCAAAATAGAGTCAATATGATAATTGACTATGAAAATAAATAAAAATATTTAAAATTTAAAAGAACCTTTGAAATATAAAAAGAGGTTCTTTTTTATTTAATACGTGCAAAAAAGACGCATTTATCGTTACTTTTATAGCTTTTAAAATGCAATTAAAAAAATATATAAAAAAACTTTAAAAAATTGTTGACTAGTTATGTAAGTTAGAGTTATAATTTTACTCGCGTTTGATAAAAAACGCATATGATTGCTCTTTGAAAACTAAACAGGATGGTTA